>JAPLMU010000128.1 GCA_026386795.1 Planctomycetota bacterium | reverse complement strand
CTGCAGTCCCCAGCCCAACATGCTGCAGAGAAACACGGCAAAGATCCCCGCGGCCATCCAGCCGCGCCCCGCCTGAACACGAAAATAACGTCCGAGTAACCGCATGTTTAGCGAACCATCCAATTGATGTGTGCGTTTTTGCACTGTCGAGTTAGACTCGTTGTCAGCCTCGCTCTGTATACGGCAGGCACTCGACGTCAGTTATTAGAAGCCATACCTGGAGATTATCACGATGCGATTCATCACGATGATGGGCACAGCAGCCCTCAGCATGACGGCTGCCACCCTTGCTCAGACAACTATTAACGAGATTCGCACCGGATCTGGTAACGCTGAATACATCGAAATCAAGGGTACTCCCGGCGCTTCGCTGAATAATATGACGGTCCTCATCATTGGCGACGGTCTCTCAACGACGACCAAGACTGGGGTGATCGAGTGGATCTATCGCTTCGCAGCGACTGATGTGATCGGCCCCAACGGCTACTTGGTTCTGCACAACTCAGGAGCAAACCCGGCCTACGTTCCGACGCCACCAGCCACTGGTGCAGATCCAGCCACCGGCGCATTCCCATTCACCATCGACCCCGCTGCAACGAATCTCCCGTGGGGCTACCAGACTCCGACCGGCAGCGCAGGCGATACGCAGATCGAATCACCCGACAACATGACCTTCATGCTTGTCTCTGGCTTCACCGGCACAGACACCTACCAGACGCGCGCACCGAACAGCGGCGCTGACGGACAAGACCTCGACACCAACGACGACGGCATCTTTGACATCACTCCGTGGACCGCCATCCTCGACAGCGTTGCATTCAAGGAAACCAACGGCACCGTTCCAGCAGCTGGCCAAGACTGGTGGTACAGCACCGCCACCTGCGGCCCGTACGCTTCGCGATACATCCAGACGAGCGGTGCACCGATCGCGCTCTGGACGATTCCGACCGCGGCAACTGGCACCTTGACCACTGGTACTTATGTCTATGGTCCTGCTGACCAGGGTGCAAACCTCACGGGCAGCAACCTGCGCGGCGTCCATGCATCAGCGACATCCGTGTACAGCAGCCCCGTTGGTCTGGCTCCCACCGCTCCGTACGCGCTCAGTAGCAACGGTTGGGCGCTGAATGACTACTACGAAGTCACGGCATCCACGCAGGGCTTCCCTGGAGTCACCCTGCAATGGGATCAATACCGCAGTAGCACTGGCCCTTCCACGTTCCGCGTGGACATGAGTATCGACGGCGGAGCAACCTTCACCACGGTTCTTGAACCCTACACGCTCGCCTCCGCGAGTTGGACGGGTGGCAGCAAGATCATTGCAAGCATTCCAAATGCAGGGAACAAGGCGTCAGTGATGTTCCGATTCATCGACACCATGGCGACTGGTGCGGCAACTGGTACCAACCGCGTCGACAACATCATGATTCGCTCTGACGCGAATCAAGACACCATCATCAACACCTACTCGGGCCCAACCATGGGTATCAAGCAAGCAAACGGCACCTGGTTCATCGGTGTTGCTTCCACGACGGTTGGCTTCCAGGACACCTGTGGATCGCTGAACTACGCAGCCCCCACCTACACCTGTGGCGACCCAAATGCTGGCGACTGCGCTATTGCTCACGGCAACGCGTTCTGCGCTGACGCCTGCTGCTGCGCCTATGTTGGCGGACTTGATCCCTTCTGCACGACGGTGCGATGGGATTCAATCTGCGTGACCGAGGCTGCTGGATGCGCTGCCAACTGCACGGGTGCTCCTTGCCCGGCAGACTTGAATGGCGATCACCTCGTGAACGGTGCTGACTTGGGCACCCTGCTCGGCGACTGGGGCGGTTCGAACCGCGACCTGAACGGCGACAGCCTGGTCAACGGTGCTGACTTGGGCGTCCTCCTCGGCGCTTGGGGCGCATGCCCCTGACCGATGAACGCAGCGGACTGACGCTGCGCTGATTCCAACACTTCCCGCGGGCCCGGCCGAAATGCCGGGCCCGCGGTGTTTTTGCTGTGGCGATCGTTGCACAGACCCGCACACGCTCCATCACCGCCCCAATACATACCCACATGCCAGCGCATCCCTAGACTCCGCGCATGCCGATTGCCGCGCTCGCCCCAGTCTCCGCGCTTGGATCTCGCGTTCATGATGCGATCGGACGGTTCGGCATCTTCGTGCGGTTCTCCGGGCAAGCACTCGGCGCGCTGATCCGTTCGCCACGCGCAACGCTGCGCTGGCGAGAACTGGCACCGCTCCTCTTAGAAGTTGGCACGGCGTCCATACCGGTGGTCGCGCTCACTGGGTTAATGGTGGGACTGATCCTCTCCGTGGAGGGCTACACGCAGTTTGCTGCCATCGGTGCCGAGCGGCGTATGGGTGGCATCATCAACGCAAATGTGGTGAAGCAGATCGGGCCAGTGTTGGCAGCGGTCATGGTTGCCGGGCGCGTCGGCGGCGCCATTGCCGCCGAGATCGGCGCAATGCGCATCTCGGAGCAACTTGACGCCATGCGAGCCGCGGGAGCAAACCCTGTTGCACGGCTCGTTGGTCCGCGCGTGGTGGCATGCATGGTGATGACGCCGGTCCTCACCGTCTACAGCGACACGCTCGGGGCCTTCGGCGCGTGGGCAGTCTTAACGCAGCTCTACGGTGTACCGAGCAGCGAGTACTGGCACTACACGTCGCTCTTTCTTGTAACGCTCGACCCGCTCAACGGGCTGCTAAAGGCCGCGTGCTTCGGCGCCGCGATCGGGCTGATCTCGTGCTACAAGGGTTTTTCCTGCAGCCCGGGCGCAGCCGGTGTCGGACGGGCAGCCACGAGTGCGTTTGTTGTTAGTTTCGTTGCAATTGTGGCGATCAATCTGCTGCTCGTTGAGTTCATGAACGCGCTGACTGTGTGGATCTACGGCGGTCTGCCGCGCGTGTTGTAAGAGTTGCAGGTGATTGGGAACTTGACGGCGCGCATGTCTAAGCGAGGCGCGTATCGTGTAGGGATGTTGATCGGTGCTGCCATCGCCGCCCTGCTGATCGCGCCGCCAGCGTCTTCGCCAGCGCCGCCAGCGCCACAAATCAGCGCACCCGCCTTTGCAACTATTTCTGGTCGTCCACCCGAGCCGCCACTGAAGCGCGTCGATGCGCGCATCTGGGAAGCGCGATTCGATGCCAGCCTCTGGGCGCCGAGTCTTCGCAAGGGCGACACAGTCACCCTGCAATTGAGCAACATCATGGTGTGGCTTCCTGTGGTGATGCAGTCCACGTGGAGCCAAGTGGACCCCACCAGCATCAAGACGGAAATCTGGGTGCAAGGCGCAAAGCACAAGGGTGCGGCGGAGCGAACATCAATTCGGCAGGGACTGGCGCAGGGAATGGCGGCGGTCGGTATCTCCATTCCTGACGTCCAAGGTCAAAGTTTGAAATGGAACGTCACATGGACCGAGCAGTGCTGGGCATCCATTGTTGACGAGGCCGCGGCCGCGCGTATCACCTGGCCTGCCGAGTGGCCTGCAGAGGTGCAAGAGAGTTTGAAGCCGCAACCGGGTATTGAGAGCGGCAACGAGGACTTCAAGAAGTTCGTCGACAAGGTCACTGGCGGCAACCTGCGCAGCGTCACCCCATGGATTGCAGCCAAAGAGCTCGTCCGTGCAACCATGCAGGCGTACACGGCGGTCGACTCTGACGGCATGCGCATCGAGAACGGGTTTCCGCGCGGCCTCATCATCAACGGCGCGTGGGCGTCCATGAAGGCTGGCACGGGAACCTCTCACGATGTTGCGGCGGCATGCGTGGCGGTGCTGCGCACGGCGGGGATTCCAGCGCGCGTGGTGCTGGGGATGACCGAATTGCAGAGTTCAAGCGGAGGCGCGTCACGGGCGCGGCTGGTGACGTGGTGCGAGTTCTTCCTCCCCGGCGCTGGCTGGGTGCCGTTCAGTCCAAACGACCTGCGTGGCGGCATACGCGGCGGCCTGACAGTCGACCGCCCGTGGCCCACCTTTGGCACCTGGGATGAGCTGAACCAGTTCCTGCCCATTTGCTACGGCTTTGCAGCGCCAATCCCCGGCGCGAGCAGCATGCCCTACCCGGCTGGGTACGTCTGGACCGCGCACGGGACGATTGACTTGAGCACGGCAAGCGATACGGTGACGCTGCAGATCCTTGGGCGCGGGCGCCCGAAGTAACCCCGGGGGCAAATTGCATCCTCGATAAGGTGGCACGATTTATTCTGGGCGAGTGCGGCCAGGATGCGCGTGTTTACAAACCGGCGTTCGTACTGGCTCGCAATCGCCTTACGAGGACGGCCGCTGAGCGCGGCCCTGTCCTCTCCGGCGAGTGCGGCCAGGGTGAGCGTGTTTACAAACCGGCGTTCGTACTGGCTCGCATTCGCCTTACGAGGACGGCCGCTGAGCGCGGCCCTGTCCTCTCCGGCGAGTGCGGCCAGGGGAGCGGGTTTGGACCGGGGTGAATGGCACCTAATTGCTAGTTCGGGACCTTTACGAAACTCACGATGCGGGGCTGCTCGCCGGGGCGGTCGACTGACGAGCGGTCGATGGTCATCATGTAACGGGAGTCATCAACAATCGACTCCGGATCGGTGCCGTTCCATTGGCCAGTGAGCGTGTCCTGCTTGATGGTGCGGATGCGAAGCCAGATGGTGAAGACGTCGCTTCGCGTGGTGACAATATTGGAGATGCCGCGAAGCATCTGATTCTGTTCCACAGCATCGCCCGAGGTCATGTCGTAGTGATAGGCCTTGGTTTCAATGAACTGTGTGCCCAGCGAGTCGTTGGACGGGTCGTTCACTTCATTGACTGTGCCCGTGTTGCGATCATCCGTGGCAGTGACCAACAGATGTTTGTCAATCGCCGTGCGACCAGTGAGCGGATAGACCTGCGCTGCTCCGGCAGCGAGGGCCTTGGGGATGCCTTCGGTGCGGTAGGCGAGCGCGGAACCACCCGCTGATTGCGGTCCGGTACCAACCGACGAACGTCGGCCGGCGCCCCAGGTTGGGTCGTCCCACTTGGTGCGGTACGGATCATTACCCGCAAAGCGAATCGACCAACCTTCGGCCTGGTTCCAACTTGAACCAACAAGACCTGCAGAATCGGCGCTGTCAGCCACATTGTTGCGATTGACATCAAGAACCTTGCCCTTGGCAATGTCCTCGACATCGGGCGTGCCGTTACCGTCAGCATCGCTTGATGTCGGTGGGGCGAATTCTGCACCCTTGGTCAAGACTGCCAACTCGCCGATACTGTCGAAGCCACGCTCACTGCGTATGCCCGGCGCCCACTCACGGTGATTCGATGCATCCGGCAGATCAAGTCCGCGGCTGTAATAGCTCGGCATGTTCTGGAACTGGTTGGTGCTGAGGTCGGGCGTAACGTTGCCCTTGTTGCGCCAGAGTTCCATTGCTTCGGCAACGCGAACGCGCGGAGCTGCCACGCCGTAATCAAAGAGAATGGAAGTGGGATTCCCTGTGCCCGGCAGACCTCCGCCCATGTCATACGGTGCTGATTGCCATGCCGACGGATCGCGCACAAGGCGCCGCTTACTGAGCGCGGAATTTGCTGCGCCTGAACTTGATGCATTGAGCGTTGCTGGGTCGGAATCCACGGTCTTTGTGATCGGGAAATCATCGTCGTACACCAGGCGCATCATCTGCGGCATGGCATGCAGCACCTCGATCGGCGCAGTGTTGATATTGATGAGCCCTGGCGTGAGCTTGCCTTCAAAGTTGCGTGCCAAACGCAGGCGACGGTTCTCCGCAGCAGCTCGCTCGCCGAAGTCGATGACGCCGTCCGGAGCGCTGGTTGTTGTCCAACTATCAAACGGCGAAGCACCACGATCATCAACAACGAACGCGTCCAAGAGCGCGGCACCACCCGGCAGACGGCTGTTGAACCCGATGCCGTTCTGCTGCGCAGGCGTTGTTGTAGTGACCGCGCCCTCGATCGGCGGCGGCATGGTTTGAATACCACTCAAGAGCGTCGGGCGGCCACCCGTTGGCGCCACGGTGTCGTACTGCGCTGGCTCAAGTTGCAGGCGGTTGTAATGCGTTTGATTGGCGCCATAGCTCAGGACGCCGTTCGACGTCGCGGGCTTGGGGAACTTGGGGAAGTAGAGCGTTGCAGTCGATTCCTGCGGCTGCGCAAGAATCTCCGCGAGCGTGGCGTAGGCACGACCGCTTCCAGTGCGCTGCACGAGCGTGCCCCACAATGGAACGTCCAAGATCTCTGCCGCCTGATCAAAGTCGGCATCCTTCTGGAAGAAGCGATATGGCGCGGTGAAATTTGTTGGATCCGAGCCGTTGACGAACTTGGCAGCAGAGACGCCCTTCTCGCCGTAATTCAGGGTCATACCAGTGGGCGGCGTGGCATTGGTCAACTGCCATGCTGGGTACTGATAGGTGCGCGCCTGCGCGCTCTCTGGAATGCGGGTTGGGAAGAAGGTCGGCTTGCCGCGCTTGTTCTCGCCCCAGATGTTGTAGTACTGAGCAGACATCCAAAGACTCTGCGCAGCGCCAGTGGAATTCCCGTCCGGAAGACTGGTAGCGTTGGCAATGATCTCGCCCTTGCGACCAACGCCCTCCTGCACGCCTCCTACAAAGGTGTCACGTCCCACCGAGCCGCCCGTTGGCGAACTTGAGGCCATGACTCCAGTGGTCCGCGCGAATGCGTAGCGCGGAGTGCGTTCGTCCATTGTGATGATGCCGCGGCCGGGAGGCGTTGGTGTCACGCCGTTCTGCGTGTCAAAGAGCCACTGTCGAGCTCCGCGTGCCCATGTAGTGAAGTAGTCACCAGTTTGGAGACGAATGCCGTCAATCGCGAGGCTGCCGGAGCGGCACACGATCGACGGTGGCGGCGGAAGGGAGCCTCCAGAACCATCGATGTACAGGCGATTGATGAGGTCGGTAACGCGCTGGCCGCTTTGACCGTCAAGCGTGGGATCCAATTCATTCTCAAATCGATCGACCACGGTCCACGTCGGCGTTCCGCCGTTTGATGGATAGATCGCGCGTCGCAACTCAATGTAGGAATTGGTTGGCGGCGCACCATTCACCGATGGCGAGGGCTTCCATCGGTTCATGTCGCCACTGACATCAAGGCCGGCGAACACCGCAGGCGCGGTAGTCCGAGTGGCATCGAAGTACAGGGTTCCACCGCGACGGTTCGCGTCGAAGTATTGCGTGCCTGTGGCGGTTGATCCGCCCCAAGCCGGTGCGAAGATTGCATTGATGTCTGGCTTGAAGAACTGACCAGGCTTCATGTCGTTCGACGGATCTGCCTCGGCAGTGGAAATCGTTCCGTCACCGTTGGTATCGATGGAAGCTCCAATATCAAGGAAGTCGAGCCATGCATCGCGCGGAAAGGGGTCCCCGTTTGGGAACTTTTCTGGAAGGCTAAAGACCAGTGCCGTGCGCGGCTCCTCTGGCGTGCAGGGACCGAGTTCCACATCTGGACCGTAGGTGTTGCCACTACGACTACCCGTTGGACCCGGAAGGCCGAAGAAGAATCGCTGTGGCGCACCCGAAGCCGGATTGACGCGCAGTTCAAAGTCAGCCAAATTCACTGGCTCATTGAACGGATTGGCAATCTGCGCAACGAACACCACCGCAGGCCACGTGGCCGGATTGGCGGGGTCGTACACCACAAAGTGCTCCCCTGCGCCGTTCGCTGTGCAACTTGGCAGCGCATACGGATCGGTGGCGCTCAGTGAGCAATTGTCTGGATCCGGGCAACCCGGTAGCGGATTGCCGCCCGGAGGCCCGAGCACTGCATCAAGTTCAGCCTGCGTCACCTTGGACTTCGGATAGACGAAAGCCATGAAGACTTCCTGAATGAAGGGCTGCTTCTCTACGCCGATGAATCCTGCATCATTGATCCCACTCGTGCCAAGGGCATCGTTCGGAACAGCAATGGATTCCGTGGGGTGCAGCGGTTGGTCGAGGTACATGGTGTTCGTGATGCGACGCTTACCATCGCGATAGCACAGAACATTCGCCGAGAAACTGGCGATCATCATCTTGGTGGCAGCGAGCGACAGGTTCGCCTCGTTGGCACTCTGCCCCGGTCGACCCAAGTAACTCTGCCGGCTTCCTTCATCAATAAGTGCACGGCGCATGACACGCTCGAGGTCGAAGTCAAACTTGCGGTCGGCTTGAGTGATCTCCGTGGAATTCGCCGCATTGCCCGCCTTTGGCACATCGTTCGGGCGCCGCAAGTCAATCTTGCGGTTGTCAGTGAGGAAGCGTCGGCGCGCAGCCTCAAAGTCGTTCACATCAGCCTTGCCGTCACCGTTGGCGTCGCGAATTGCGATACCAAATCCACTCGAAGCTGCCGGAATCAACCCGGCTTCTGGGAACATGATGTTCGGGTGGTACGGGGCGAGATCATCGGCCGTGGTCACGACGCCGTCGCCCGTCACATCATCGGGATTGCCGTCGAGGTCAAAGTCAACGCCACGCTTGAGATATGCAGGTCGAACACGCAGGATGTTGCCTGTGAAACTTGCGTCCGGGACGCCAGCGGCCTGAAGACTGTGATCCACTACCGTCCACAATCGCGGCGGCAACAGCTCATTGCGCGCACCAGAAATGGTGGTCATCATGCGGCGGTGGTCAAGCAGCAACTCTGCCCCACCGCGCGGCGCGAACGCGGCGCCGGTGCTCCACGTAGCCCGCGCGCGCCAGTCTTGCACGCGAACATCGTCAGGATCAAAAAAGCGTGCTGACTCCTCACGCGAACGCGTGGAGCGCAGGAACTCGCCAAAGAGAATGTCCGTTGAGTACATCGAAGCCGAACTGTTCAGTGCATTCTCAAGGCGGCTGACCGTCTGCGGACTGTTCTGGCCGCTGGCGGCGCGCAACTCAATTTCATCATCCGAGCCGAATGGGCTTAGTGTCACCAAACGCGCTGCCGTCACCGGGTCAACAAGTTCGCCGCCATTCGCCATAGCCTTAAAGTAGCTCAGGCGATCGGCCGGGCGCGACAGGACGAATGAATCGCCGTACACCGCCGATGAGCCAGTCAAACCAAAGTCCGCGGATGGATCGAAGAACGGAACAACACTATTCACCCCGCTCGCCGTGGCCTCTTGCGTAATACCGATGTCCCGAAGGAAGCCGGTTTGATACGGATCTGCATTCGTTGCGCTCGCAGCCCCCAACTGCGTGCGCCGGCCTTCCCAGCGTTCCGGAGCCCAGCCAACATCCACGCCGCCGGTTGGACCAGCGGCGTTGCTTGCAACGGCGTAGACCAACTTAGCAGCGGTTTGCGAAGGTGGAGTCGCTGGAGTTGGCAGCAGCGTCTTGAAGCTGAAATTGACGCGGTATTCCGGATCATTCTCGCGGGCATTGAAGAATCCGACGAGTGGGTCACGGAAGCCAACCGTGTTTCCAACCGTGGTGGTTTCGTCATACGAATCGCGGCGCGTTACGAGTGCCACGTCAGACGGCGTAAGACCGTTGGTACTACCGCGGTCGGAGCGCGTCGCTACGTTCACATTCAGGAGCGCACTGTTGTCCATGATGCGCACAGCCACCAATTGCCGCGTGCTGCGATCACTTGAACTTGGAGCTGCAAACCAGAAGGAGTCCGTCCAACCGTCGCCGTCGGCATCCGCAAGCGTGCGTCCGATCAGATTGCGCGAAGTTGGGACATAGGTTCCACCGGAAAGAACCTGCTTGAATTCGTCAGAAGGATCGCCGAATGCGCCCAGTTGCAGGAAGTTCGGGAGCGCTTCAATGCGTCGCGCGGGCGTGTTGACGCCAGTGCCATTGACCCCCTTCACCATCTGCGCATGCGGCGGCACGAGGTTGAAATTGGTGGTTCCAACGTTGAACCACTGGTTCACGCGCGATTGCCAGTCCGCACTATCAAGCAGCAGATACCCGCGCGCATCTTTGCCCGTGACAATTGGCTCGCGCGGAGCAATGAACGGTAGCCACTGTTCATAAGGCGTACCGAGATTGAGTTCCCCTGCCGCCCAACGGTCCGCGGCGGCGGTGGCAGTGGGAAGCATGTGATCCCAGTTCGACTCAACATTCGAGATGTTCCAGCACAACCGGAATCCATTCTCAGCCGTTGGAATCCAACTGAGGTGCGGCCAGTGACTGAATCCCAATCCTTCTGGCGAGAGTATCGGCGCGCCGTTCAACAGCGCGAGGTTGCCCCAGTTGGCGTTGAATGGCAGCGGAACCTGCGGATTCGGCGGAGCGGGTAACACGGGATTCTGCATCTGGGTGAACAGCATCGCCCGCACGGGCTCCGTACTTGCAAGCCACCGCGTATCGCCGAAGCCCGGGTTACCGATCGGGTTGCCTTCACCCGGAATGTTGCCATAGCGCGCGGGCCAGTTCGTGAATGGGTTCACGGAGAATGGCGCGAAGTTGTAGCCGTCCAAGTAGCCGTCACCAGCCGGGACTGATGTGAAGTCAAGATTCGAAACCGAGTCGAAGTAATCCACCCCGTAACGAATGGCGAGCGGCTCGGCCGGAAGGCGCGGGAAGTCGCTCCGCGCCATGAACTCACCGAACGCCGGCTGCCCGGTCAGACCAGTGGCCTGATTGGCGGCGATCTGCCCAGCAGCCGCAGTCATGCTCGAACTATCAATGCGCTTCACAAAGAGTGCGTTGGCCACTTCTTGGGCGATGTCTGCAGCGACTGATTCAACACGCGCCTCGCGACCGGTGGCTTTCTGCTGCGCGGCGGCCTGCGCGCGACCACTCTGCGCTCGCACAAGGAATGCAGTGGCAATGATGACCAGCAGCACCAAGATGGCGGTGACTAAGACAAGCGTATTGCCTCGAGACTTGGTGGTGGCGTTCATGGGGTACTTTCGCGGAATGCGATCAGCAACACTCAGTCCTTGCGACGCTTGGGGACATCAAGCACAAATTGAAACTCACGACCGCGGTCCAACACCAGGCGCGGGTCATGAATCGTGGCGGTGATACGAATCTGCGTGGGCCACGGGGTGTAATCCTCGCGCGCCACAATGAATCCGTCCGGCGTCACCGTGTATGCCTCATCTTGGTTGAAACCAAAGACGGCGGTGTAGACGCGAACAGGGACACCGTTGCCGAATGGCGCAAGAATGGCGGCGGGTGAGTTGGCTCCGGCGCCGGATGTTCCTTCAATCGCCTGCGCAACAGCACGCATGTGGTAATTCGTATGGTCGGTGCCAGACCCGCCGTGCGCGACGTCAGGCATCACGGATGTGCTCTGCGCGAGCGTCACACCAAGTTGCTGAGATGCAGGGATCACCACCGGACCGTCACCTGTATCCGGGAACCCAAACCACGGCTGCTGACGCACGCGCTGCGTGGGGTCTTCGGCGTTCGCGGGCCATGTATCGGCAAACGGCTCATAGCCGCGCAGGATGGTCGTGGCCGTCGATGTCACCGGATACGTGGGCGCAGCGCCGATAGAGAGACGCGCAGCAACCGGCAACAGAGCGCCTGAAGAATCCGTCTGCCGGCCAGTCAATGGCTCCCATGTCCAGTCCACTTGGAAGGTGCTGCAGTTGGTCACCAGCGTTGGCGAGGTGAGCATCTCGCTCTTGCGATCCGTATTACCGATCGACTTCTCCGAACGCGGCCATCCAAGAAGACCAAAGGTGTTACTGATGCTTGTTGCCGCCGGAATGCCAAAGGTGCCGCGCATGATTCGGTCACGCTGCGTGGAGAAACTATTGATCGCGCCCGTATCCATGTTGCCGCCAACCGCGACAATCGGACTGCCACTTGGCCACGCCGGTGCACCAGCCCCGACCGGCCACGAAATCGGTGCGATACCGTTGCCGGGCGTATTGAATGGCACGGACATGGAAGAGAGCGTCACTGCCCCACCGCCAACGGGGAGCGGGGTCTGCAGCCGAAGCGTGGGTGATATCTCGCGCCGCACTTTGCCAAAGTCACTTGCCGCAACGTCCACCCATCCGGACTGCATCACGGGGCTCGGAATGAGATTCGTACTGGTCGAAATGCGATTGCGGTCGCGCATCTCCTGGAAATACGCAGGATCCGATCCCGCAGCGCCCGTGTAGGAACGATCACCAAAGATCGATGGCGCGGAACTTGGTCCTTGCGTTCCGGCGACTGTGAGATTGGTTGGCTCGGGGTAGTAGATCGCGCGACCACCATCATCAGAGAGCAGCACTGACTTGCGCGCGAGCACCCACTGGCGCGCTTCGGGCTGATTGGCGAGCACGCGCGGACCGGCTGTCTGCGTGGTCGTTCCGTACTGCCATCCAAGCTGCGTGGTGAGCGGGTCAAACCATGTCCACGGCACTACCTGCTTCACGCCGCTCGGAGCAGGTGTCACGCCCGTGATGATCGGCTTGATGATGGAACTGGGGTTTGACCCGGGTGGGTTACTGGTGGGGTCATTTGGAAGTGACGGGAACTGCACGCCGTGCCCGTAGTAAACGCGCGCGCCACGCGACTGCTGACCTCCGCCACCGGACACCAAGTCGCCCGGACCTGCCCAGCGCGCCGATGTTTCTGTGCCTGCAGTGAAGAACACAATCTGGTCGCAGCGCAGAATTGCGTTTGCATCCAGTTGCGGATTCAAGAGCGGTGCATTTGCAGACGGCGAGATCACCTGATTGACATCGTTGCGGACCGCCACGCACTGAATGGCCATGTAGCCGTCTCGGCACAGGCGCTCTAAATCACGGCGCATCTGCTCTTCAATCACGGTGCCCTGCTGCAGCACATCCGCGTTGGCTTCGCCGGTACTGGAGACCTTGCTTGCCGTATTGAAGATCTTGCTAGTGGCAATGATCACCGCCAGCATGACCACCACAGCGATCAGAAGTTCAACGACAGTAAATGCGCGACGCATCAGAGCTCCCTCACCGTGGCGTAGACCGGAACCAACTGCGTTCCATTGGCGTCAATGATGGCCGGCACATAGTGCATAGTGCGAATGCCCATCGGAACAGGGTCGGTGGTTCCACTCTGTAGCAGTTCGTAATCGTCGTAGATCTGGGCGTTGGGAACGCGCGGCACCGGGGCGCTGAACCGAACCTGCAGCGGATCGGTGGCATTGCGCCGACCTTGCGCTACGCGATGAACATTGCTGTTGTTGTCGATGATCCACTGACCGGGCATCTGCCACTGCTCGCTCACTTGCGGAATAGATGCGGCGGTGAAATCCGTAGCGGAAACCCCTTGATTTGCGCCGAAGAACCCGGTGGTGAATGGGGCTTGGCCAGTGAGAGAAAGCGTTGGAGGCTGCTCCCAGCCAGCGCGCACCTGCAGGCCGATCGGCGCGCCTGTTGTGCCTGTTCCGCCACCAATACCTGACTTCGGAACGCGGCGGTACGGCACCGGCGGAAGATTCGGATATCCAGTCGCAATCACCGCTGGCAGTGCAGGCGCCCCATTTGCGGGCGATGAGTAACTCCGCACCGATCCACCAACGCCGATCACTCGGTACACGAAGATCGCCACTTGAATGCGCCCACCCATGCGGCGGAACATGCAGTCCCATGAGTAGGTGGGCGGCGTGAAAGCCGTTGCACCTTCGGGCACGGATGGCCACCAGCGTTCGCGCTGAGTGACGATGATCGGTGGCGCCAGGCTGGTTCGTGCTGAGTTGTAGGGAGCACCCCACAGTTTCAGATTCCCACCACCAGTGCGGCTGACACCTTGATTCGGGAACTCGCAGAACTCCTGCACACTTGAACCGGAATTCTGTGCCAGCGTTGAGAAGATGTCGATTGCGCCAACATCATCAATGGTGGTTCCGCTCTGATTGGTGCGGATCACGCCGGGGCGGATCCAACTCCAATCCCCTGCGCTGGGGCGGAAGACGTAGCTGCCATTCGCCACTGACTGTGCAAAGAGGTTGGTGACGCCGAACTCTTCGAAGGTGCCGAAGTCCTCGGTACTCACACGACTACGCAGCAGACCAAGCGCCTGCTCCGCAACTACTGGGCCAAGCTGATCATCCGCGGTCTGTTGCTGCTGAGCGATGCCCGCAGGAAAGAGCGCCGAAACGGAAATGATTCCGATCGCCAGAATGAAGACGGACAGCAGCAATTCGATAAGCGAGAATGCACGACGCATCACTTGGTACCGATCCCGGGAACGCCCGTGTATCGATTGAAGGTGATGCGGTCGGACTGCTCTTCAATGAACAGTGACTGGTCACGAATCCGCGGCGGCGGGTTGCCGTTGCCACCGATGGCTGTGCCCTTCCACGTGCTGGAGTTGAAACGGTCGCGTGCTTCGGCGTCATTGAAGACGGCGAGGTACGGGACATAGTCAACCAAGGGCTCGTCCAGTGGTTCGTCGTAGATGAAGTAGTCCACGTTGACAGCCGCGCCACCGTAAGCGCTCGTTGTTCCGCGCTCCGGGAATCCATTACCGTCGTAATCAACGAAAGACTTGACGTACGCGTTCTGGTTGCCGCCCGCTGCTGTCACTACTTCCAAGACCTGCTGCGGGTTGCGAGACAAGACGCGACCGTCGGGACCGAACAGCACGCCAATGGCCCAGCCCAGTTCAGTGCGTGCAAGGTCCGGCGTAAATGTTGGTGGCGTTGCGGCCAAGTTCGTGGTGCCTGCGAATCGCGGCTGCGTCCGCCACTGGCGATCGTTCAGGCCCACCGCTGCATCCGTGACAAATCCAAACGCTGGTCCCGCAATCAGTACGCCAGCGGGCAAATCGCGCGTCGGTACACCGGGGACCGGAACGAATCGATCCGCGAACACATCGTCAACCATCAGTTCCGCGCCGTAGGTGTTGGGCGTGGGAAGCGGCGTATTCGCGGTGACCACTTCGCCGGTCCACCGTGCCGTGACGATCTGAACCACCTGGGGCTCACGCGGCACCGCGCGCGATAGGCGACTCGGCGCCACGCGGAATGTGACCATGACATACGCGTTATCTCGGATCGCAATCGCGCGCGCTGCGCCAAGCGATGCCACCACGCCGTTGGTGGCGTTGGCCAACTTGGCATCGCGGGTGACCTTGCCAACACTGATAGCCGTTAGGACTGCCAAGATCATCATGATGCCCATGACCACCAACAGCTCAAGGAGCGTGAAGGCGCGCGCGCGGGCGAGCCGTCGTGCGGAGGATGAAGTGCGGGCGCTGGGCATCGGCGTCAGTTTGGGGGATCCAACTCGTACAGGTAGATGTTGTCGGCGGCGGCGGTGTTCTGGATGGTGGCGGAGTCCGGGGTGGATTCGCCGGGCACTCCAAAGAGCCCATCGGGACCCGCTGACACTAGACATATACGGCGATTCGTGCAGACTCCGAGAAGATTCTCAAAAGGAGTTCGCACAGTTCCGTCCGAATCAGGAAGCGAGCTCGTTGGCTCCGCCCCGTAACGCCAGGCGCGGCCTGGGAATACGAAGGCAATACGGTTGCCCCAGGTGTCGACTAACTCCGTACGGGACGAGTCCTTGACGTTCGCCGATGACTTCGCCGACGGCGCATACAACACGGATGGCGAACCGGACAAGATGTTTGTAGTAGGGTAAGACGATGAATTCGCCTCGGGCCGCAACATGCTCGGTGGAATACCCGCGAGCATCGGGCGGATTGATTCGAGTTGTGAAAGCAGGTTGACCGTGAACACGCCGACCCCACGCGCCCGTGTGTAAATCATCTTGTTGCCAGCATTGTTGGGCGACGGCGGCGTGCCAGTATCACGGACGTCGAATACCTCAAGAGTCGCGCCAGGCGGAAAGATCTCCGTGGTCGGCGCCGTCAGCGAATTAAACGCCCCGTTGTACGTCACCGGTCGTCCCGTCTGCCCTTCCCACTCGGTGAACGCGCTCTCCATGATGGTCATCGCGCTCTCAACCTGCGAACGCTCGGCGCGGCGCAACAGCGCTGAACCAACGCCCAAGACCAAGGAGGCCAGCACCAAGATGATGCTGATGACCACCATGATCTCGATCAGTGTGAACGCGCGATCAACAGAGTGCGAGCGGCGCGTACTCATGGCCCGAACCTCACAATATTGTCTTCGTTGTAGCCCTCAGTGTCGGCACGGATAGTCGGGTTCCAACGCTGATCCGGTCCAAAGGAGAGGAACGCAAACTCGGAAGCCATGGCAGCGCGGCTTGCACCGTTGTCGTTATTTCCATCGGGCATGGCGTTCACATCTTCGCCCGGACCGAAACGCTGCGGTCGCAGTGCAACAATGTCGGCCAATGACCACGTGCGATCCGTGGAGCGCGGGTCGCCGTTCAGATAGCCGCGTCGATAGAAGATGATCGGCTTACCGAAGAAATCTAAGAGGCACTTCGGCGCAAGGTCAAAGTTGTTGATTTCGCCCGGCTTCGCAACAATCGGCGTGCCGTCGGTCTGAAAGCCAGTGAGGCCACCAATCTCGCCGTCAGACTTCACTTCTAAGTAAGGACCAAGCGACTTGCCGCGCAGGAACACGTTTGATGAATCCGCGTTCCCGGTAGTGGGAACCGATACAGCCAAGTTGCGAGATCCAAAGAGACCCTTCCCCTGCGTTCCAGTACGCGGATTGAGGAGCGAGCCCCAACCACCATCGGAACCGGGATTGCGAATACCAAGCGCCGGCTGCTCGCGGTAGCCAGGCGTATTGGTGTTGGAAGGAAGCGCACCATTCGCCTCCATGATCACGCCGTAGCCATCCTGCGAGCGATCGCCAAGGCCCAATAGGTACTCCGGGATGGTGGTGACCGAGCACCACTTCTGCAGATTCTGCCGCTGCGTAGCGGACCATGTTCCATAGGCCGGTCCAGCATTCTGTGTTCCCGCAAGCGACGGCGGGTCCAACATGTCGCGACCCCAACCGAGCTGCCCAAATGCAGTCCCAGCCGTCGCTGAGCCGACCTGCGATGGCGCACCCAGGATGGGAGGGATGTACCCAGTCTCGGCGCGGAATCGAGTGAGCCCTGCCACGATGGAGTTCATCAGGAACTCCGTGTTGGCAATGCGAGCACGCCGCGCGCCGTAGCCAAGGCCCACAATCAGCGTGGAGATCACGCCGATCACAATGCCAAGCACCACCAAGATCTCCACCACGGTAAATCCGCGGAGCGAGATTCTGGCGCGTACTGGGCTAGCAGGCTTCATCACTTGCCGCCCTTCTGGCCGGAGACGCTTTCAATCATGCTGACCAGCGGAAGGAACAGCGCCAGAACGATCGTTCCGACGATGCCACCCAGGATCACCACCATGAACGGCTCCAACAGACTCAAGAGACTGGCCACGGCCACGTCCACTTCTTCGTCGTAGTTGTCGGCGATCTTCATGAGCATCACGTCAAGGTCTCCGGTCTCTTCACCGACGTCGATCATGTTGACCACGATGGCGTCGCAGACCTTGGCCTTGCGCAGCGGACCGGCGAATGTTTCGCCTTCCTTGATGCTGTCATGGACGCTTCCGAGCGCCTTCTCAAATACCCAGTTTCCTGAGGTTTCCTTGGTAATGGTGATCGCTTCCAAGATGGGAACACCGGCGGCAACCAGCGTTCCAAGTGTTCTGGTGAAGCGCGCCACGGTGGTCTTCTCGACCAGTGTTCCAATGACGGGAATCTTCAAGATGATCCAGTCAAAGGCCGCGCGACCAAAGGCGGTTTTTCGGATCACCTTCAGCAGGAAGAAGAGCACGAATGGAGAGACGATGATCCACGCCACGCCGGGCACGCGTTGATCAGGGCTCGCCGTACCTGCGATCCATTTACTTGCCGCAACGAGCCATAGGGTCAGAGCCGGAAGCTTCACATTGAAGTCGTTGAAGATCTCCTGGAACTTCGGGATCACGAAATACATGATGCCGGTGACGATCGCCACGGCAATACCGATGACCACCACTGGATAGATCAATGCGCCCTTGATGCGACGACGCAGGCGCTGACCTTTTTCCATGAAATCCGCAAGACGCTGCAAGATGACGTCCAACACGCCTCCGATCTCGCCAGCCTTCACCATCTTGGTGTACAGGCGATCGAATGCCTTGGGGTGACGGGCAAACGCATCGCTGAGCGTGTTGCCGCCCTGCACATCTTCGCAGACGGTTTCGAGGATGTTCTTTAGCTTGCCGGCCTTCTGCTGGCTCTCCAAGATCTGCAACGAGCGGAGCAGCGGAAGTCCTGCGTCCTGCAGCGTGGAAAGCTGGCGAGTGAACAAGCACATGCGCTTCAGCGGAACACCGCCGAAGGACAGGTTCAGGCCACCGCCCTTCTTCTTCTTTTTCTTCTTGTCGGTCGCAGCAACATTCGGCTTGGCTGCACTGCCACCCTTCTGCTCGCGCACATCGGTGGGGTAAAGCCCATCGCCGCGCAGCTTCTGGATCGCATCGTCGCTACTGGACGCGTCGATGGTGCCCTTCTGAGATTTTCCAGAGGCGTTCATCGCCTCATATGCGTAGGTGGCCATGGCTCAGTTATTCCTCGCTCAGTGTTTCGCGGACAACCTCGTCAATGGTTGTCTGACCGTCGTAGATAGAAAGAAGACCGCACTCGCGGAGAGTTCGCATGCCGTGCCGGCGGCACTCGTGGGCAAGAACCGATGTGCTCGCCTGGCTCATGATCAATTCGCGCAGCGGATCGGTCATCACCATGATTTCAAACAGCGCGAGTCGTCCCTTGTAGCCGCTCTTGTTGCAGCGCTCACAGCCTTTGCCGCGGAAGAATGTCCGCCCACCGACATCTTGCGGACGCATGGCAAGTTCCATGAGTTGCTCTTCGCTGGGGATGAACTCTTCCTTGCAGTTGGTGCAGATGCGACGCGCCAGGCGCTGCGCCACAATCGCCTCCAAGGTTGCGGTGAGCAGGAAGCTCTCCACGCCAAGGTCTAAGAGACGCGCGATACTGGACGGCGCGTCATTGGTATGCAGCGTGGTGAACACCAAGTGACCGGTGAGCGCTGCTTGGATAGCGATTTGCGCCGTCTCCAAGTCACGCACTTCGCCCACCAGAATGATGTCCGGATCCTGACGAAGGAAGCTGCGCAGGAGCCGCGCGAAGGTGAGTTCTTGATCGACATTCACCTGACACTGAATCAGGCCTTCGATGTCGTACTCCACCGGGTCTTCTGCAGTAAGGATCTTGGTTTCGATGTCATTCAGCTCATTGAGAGCGGCGTACAACGAGGTGGTCTTGCCGGAACCCGTCGGGCCGGTGACGATGACAATGCCGTTGGGCTTATTGATGAGCGTGCGCAGCTTCTCAAGGTCATCATCGCGCAGGCCGATGCGGTCGAGTGAAAGCTGAACGTTGGAGCGGTCAAGTACGCGAAGCACCACGCTCTCGCCGAACATGGTGGGAAGCACAGCGACGCGCAAGTCAACGGGGCCGGAATCAAGGCTCATTTCTACGCGTCCGTCTTGCGGCAGTCGGCGTTCAGAGATGTTGAGCTTTGCCAAGACCTTGACGCGGCTCACGAGCGGCATTGCGAGCGGCTTCGGCACCGGCAGCATCTCATAGAGCACGCCGTCAATGCGGTACCGCACCTTGAATTCGGACTCGAACGGCTCCATGTGAATGTCACTGGCCTTGTCGGCGATGGCTTGCATGAGAAGATGGTTGAGAAGCTCAACAACCTTGTTGTCGCTCATGGCATCGCCGAGCGTGGTCAAGTCAATACTGGCGTTTGATCGACCGGCAGCAGCCTTCACCGCCGCCGAGTCCTGCTCTGCAAGAATGCGGCGCCCGGCATCGGCCATCGACTTGCCACCGTAGTACTTGGCAACCGCGGCTTCGATCTGCTCAGCAGAGGCAATGACGCTCTTCACCTCATGAAAGCCCATCACGTTCTTCAGGTCATCCACCGCGCGGTAGTTGTCGCGGTTCTTCATTGCAATCGTCAGCGAGCGGGTCGCCGGGTCGAACGCGATGGGAAGGACCTTGTAACTGTTCGCCGTGGCGGGCTGGAGCGCGGAAATCACTTCCTTGGGAATTTCCAGGTCGGCCAGGTCCACATATTCAAGTCCAAACTGTCCGGCAAGCCCCACTTCAACATCAAGCTCACTGACTTTGCCCAGCTCGATCAGGATGGCGCCAAGCTTCTTGCCCTTGTGGGTGGTCTGCTGCGCCGTCAACGCTAGCTGAACATCATCACGCGTAGCTTTCCCCATCTTGGTGAGGACGCGCCCAAAGCGGCGCTGCTTCAGCTCGGAAACGGGTACGGGAGTCAGGACACCTGGGTCTGGCATATTCGATTTCCTTCAGTCGCCGTCGTGTGGGGGCTGGTCGCTGTCCCTAAGAAATACGGACGCAAGGCGCGAACAGATGGCATGTTATGGAGCGATTTGTTGGTTGTTGGCACATGAATTTAATGTGTCACTTGCAAATTGATACTGGTCTTGAGCTATGAGAGGCGAGATCGCCCAGTAGAACCACGTGAACACGTCAGGTGGCCTCGTGCGCCTCGTCGAGTTCCGCGCGACCAACACTGCCACCCGCACGGTGGACCTTCTCGGTCATATCTCCGGCGTTCCGGCACTTGTCGATCATCTCCTCGGCGGAAATCATGCCCTTGGAATAGAGGCTCCAGAGGTGGTCATCAAGGAGCTGCATTCCGAACTTCTTACCGGTCTGGATCGCCGAGTCGATGCGAAAGGTCTTGTTCTCGCGGATCAGGTTCGAGATGGCGGGAGTTACCACTAGGAACTCATAACCTGCAACGCGACCTGGCTTGTCGATGCGTTCGCACAACACCTGACTGATGACCGCGATGAGCGACGTCGACAACTGAACGCGCACCTGCTCCTGCTGGTTTGTCGGGAAGGCGTCGATGATTCGGTTAATCGTTCCGGCTGCACCGGTGGTATGCAGGGTCGCGAACACCAAGTGACCCGTTTCAGCGGCGCGAATGGCGGCTTCGATGGTCTCAAGGTCACGCATTTCACCAACGAGGATCACGTCTGGGTCTTGACGCAACACGCGCTTCAAGGCCTCGGAGAACGTGGGTACATCGATACCAAGTTCACGCTGATTGACCACTGAACGCTTATGGTTGTGGTAATACTCGACCGGGTCCTCGACCGTCACGATGTGGCGCTCGAAATTGGTATTGATGTGATCGATCATCGTTGCCAGCGAAGTCGTCTTTCCCGAACCCGTTGGTCCGGTGACGACGAACAGGCCTCGGGGACGACGAATCAGGTCTTTACTGATCGTCGGAAGTCCGATTTCCTCAAACGTCAGCATTCGGTTCGGGATCTGGCGCAGCACCATGCTGATGACGCCCTTCTGCTTGAAGACGGACACACGGAAGCGGGCCGCGGTACCGAACGCAAAGCCGAAGTCCGTTCCGCCCATCTCCTGCAGTTCCTGCTGGTTCTTCTCCGGCGTCACGCTCTTCATGAGCTGCATCATGTCCTCGGGCTCAAGCGTCTTGGTGGCAAGATTGCGCAGGCGACCGCTGAGACGGATGGTGGGCGGACGACCGCAGGAAAGATGCAGATCGCTCGCGCCCTGCTTGACGACAACGTCAAGCAGGCGGTCCATCTGCAGGGTGGGCTTTGCGTTCTCTGATACTTCGGTTTCTGAACTCGACATTGTTGTATCTCTGATCTATTCGTGGAGTGAAAGTCAACTCAAAGTGTGCGTCAGCGCTTGGCCATTTCGCTCGGATCAAAGCCTTCGATCTGTGCGTACTTGGCCACTTCGTCAGGCGTGGTGACGCCCTTCAGAATCTTGATGCGACCATCGCCAAGCAAGCTTCGCATGCCGCCGCGCACAGCCGCCGCGCGCAACTTGGAGACACCCGCACGCTGGAATGCCAGCTCGCGGATCTCGCTGTTCATGATCATCATTTCAAAGATTGCCTTGCGCCCGCGGTAGCCGGTGCCCTTGCAATTGGGGCATCCCACTGCCTTCATGACTTTGCCCATCGCTTCTTCTGGAGCAATGTCTACAAGCTTGAGGAACTTTGGATCCGGCGCATCGTCAAGCGTCTTGCACATCGGGCACAAAACGCGCCCCAGGCGCTGCGCGAGCACTGCCTGGATGGAACTTGCAACCAAGAACGGCTTGACACCCATGTCCACCAGACGCGTGATGGCGCTCGGTGCATCGTTGGTGTGCAGCGTGCTAAAGACCAAGTGACCAGTGAGCGCCGCCTGAATGGCGATGTCTGCGACTTCGCGGTCTCGAATTTCACCGATCAGGATGATGTTCGGTGCCTGACGCAACATGCTCTTGAGCACGATGCCGAAGGTGAGACCGATCTGTTCGCGAATCTGCACCTGGTTGATGCCGTTGAAGTTGTACTCAACGGGATCTTCAGCGGTGATGATCTTGCGGTCCGGCGTGTTGAGAATGGCCAGCGCCGAATACAGCGTGGTGGTCTTGCCGGAACCGGTTGGACCAGTGACCAAGAAGATTCCGTTCGGGCGGCGAATGATCTTGTTGAAGACATCAAGCGAGTCTTGCTCAAAGCCAAGGTTCAAGAGACCGATGCGCACGCTGTCCGGGCGCAAGATTCGCAGAACGATGCTTTCGCCGTAGAACGCCGGGCAAGTACTGACGCGGAAGTCGATCTGATTGATGACTGGCTTCCCGTCCTTTAAGACCGGATCGCCCATCTGATCAAGCTCTGGCACCGGGAACTTGATGCGACCATCCTGCGGAATGCGCCGCTCTGCGATGTTGACGCCGGCCATCAGTTTGATGGTTGAGAGAACTGCATTCTGCAGCGTCTTCTGTAGTTTCTCAATCTCAACACATACGCCGTCGATGCGGTAGCGGAGCATGATGTGCCCCTCTGCCGGTTCAATATGAATATCTGACGCGCGGCCGTTCACTGCATCAAGAATGATGCGCGCCACGAGCCGGCGAATTGGACCTTCGTCCTCAATATCAATAGACTTGCCGCTGCGGTCGATGCTGCCCTCATTCCTATCGACGGACTTGTCCACCGACTTGTCCATCGAGTCGCCAGCCAACTGCTTACGCGGCGGGCCTTCTGCCTTCGCGCCGCCATCGATGTACGAACGGATCTGCCGCTTGGAAGCGATGCCGGCCTGTTCGAAATCACCAACGCGAAAGCGCAAGAGCTCAAGCGTGTCGATGTCCATGGGGTCATGGATGATGAGACGCAGTTTGCCGCTGCCAGCCAATGGCAGCACCAAGAATTTTTTGATCAAGTCACTGGCGATGCGCGCCTTGTCGATCTTGTTCATGTCAGTCACAAGATCGAGATTGAAGAAGTCGACACCGAATTGCTGAGCAAGCGCCTTGGCGACGTCTTCTTCCTTGCAGGCATTGGTCTCGACAAGAATTTCACCAAGTCGCATGCCACGCGCGCGGGCGGCGACAAATGCCTCGTCAACCTGAGCGAGGGTAACGACACCGAGACCAATGAGAATCTCGCCAAGTTTCTGACGGGGCTTGCGTGCCAACGGGACCTCCTGACGCGCCGAACTCCCGCTGCCAGTCACCCCGCGCAGGGGCGTGCAACGAGAACACCATATCTTCGTACCGGACGGGCGCCTGAGTTGCACCTGACCGCTCACATCCCCGGTCCGGATGGTCCGGAGCGGCGAGTGGCTCCGTAGTATGCGGCCTGCGCCGCAAGTACGCAATGCGCACGACCGAGAATATGGACGACGAATCAAAAAACCCCCTGCCCGATCCAGCCGCTGCCCCGCGCCCCAACGGGTCGCGCCCATTGCGCGTCCTTGTGGCGGCGGGGCCAACCCACGAACCGATTGACGATGTTCGCTACATCGGAAATCGATCGAGCGGATTGATGGGAACAGCGATTGCAGCCGCATTTCGCGACTGCGGGCACGCGGTGACACTGACCCGCGGACCGGGCGTCGCTGCGATTTCTGGCTGCGTTGATCGGCAATTTGTGACCGCCGCCGACCTGTTATCCGTACTACGGACAGAATGGCCTGCGCACGACCTCTTAGTGATGGCGGCCGCCGTCGCCGACTACCGCCCTGCCAATCGCGTCGCTGGCAAGATGAACCGCGAGGCGGGACCGATCACCTTGGCACTTGAGCCAACCGAGGACATACTTGCCGGCCTTGCCGCGAGTCGCCGCCCCAATCAGTACGTCGTTGGCTTCGCCCTCGAGCGCCCAGAAGATCTGGAACGCTCAGCGACGGCCAAATTGATCCGCAAGCGAGCCGATGCAATTGTGGCCAACCCGCTCGCAACGATGAATGCCCCAGACGTTGACGCAAAGGTCATCTTTGCAGATGGTCGATCCGCCTCTCCGGGCAGATCGATGCCAAAGCCTGAATTCGCAGCCTGGCTGGTCAATGTGCTCACCGCTCCCACCCACTTGCCAACTGAACTACATTCTCGCCCTCTGCCGCCATGAAGGCGCGCAGTTTCGGCAACAACACTCGGAAGGAACTGCATGCAGCTCGGACTGATCGGACTCGGACGTATGGGCGCCAACATGGGCAAGCGATTGGTTCGCAATGGGCACTCAGTGGTTGCGTGGAATCGCAATCCTGAACCCGCACGTGAGCTCGCAGCTGAGGGCGGCGTTGCAGCCGCATCCGTTGCCGAACTGGTGAAGAAACTGCAAGCTCCCCGTCACGTGTGGCTCATGTTGCCCGCTGGCGTTGTGGATGAAATGATTGATCAACTCATTCCGCTCCTCTCGCCCGGTGACACCATCATTGATGGCGGGAACAGTTACTACCGCGATGACCTCCGACGCGCGAAGGCACTCAGTGCCAAGGGCATCGACTATGTGGACTGCGGCGTTTCCGGCGGTGTCTGGGGGCTCGACCGTGGCTACTGCGTCATGATCGGCGGACCCGATGCTGCGGTGGCGCGCCTCGACTCCGTGTTCCGCACCCTCGCCCCGGGCATCGGAACCATTCCCGCAACCGAAGGACGCGGCGGCGCAGGTGACACCAGCGACATTGGTTACCTCCACTGCGGCCCCGTTGGTGCCGGCCACTTTGTGAAGATGGTTCACAACGGCATCGAGTATGGACTCATGGCCGCATATGCGGAAGGCTTTAATATCTTGCGCCACGCGAACATGGGTAAAGACAAGGTGGCAATGGACGCCGAAACTACCCCCCTGCGTAACCCCGAGGCGTATCAATACGACATTGACATTGGCCGTGTGGCAGAACTGTGGCGCCGCGGCAGCGTGGTTTCAAGTTGGCTGCTTGACCTCACCGCAACGGCGCTTGCGGAAGATCCCAAGCTTGAGAAGTTCGGCGGGCGCGTGAGTGATTCGGGCGAAGGACGCTGGACCGTGATTGCCGCAGTGGAAGAAGGCGTTCCAGCCCACGTCATTACCGCATCGCTCTACGACCGCTTTGAGAGTCGCGGCAACGCTGAGTATGGCAACAAGATCCTCAGCGCCATGCGCTATGCGTTCGGCGGCCATCATGAGAAGAGCAGCGATTCGCGGCACTAAATCTCGACTGCTTTGGTCGAGCATTTGACTGCGCAAGTATCTACTATGCCTCCCACGGGCCCTGTGGCGGAATCGGCAGACGCAGCGGACTTAAAATCCGCAGCCGCGCAAGCGGTGTGTGGGTTCAAGTCCCACCGGGGCCATTTGAGAATTGCGGAGCGATGCTTCGTAATGAAGGCGAGTTTTTAGTGCTATCCATGTACGCTGCGTTGATGGCTCACATGGACTCGTCGGCCAAGGATGCGAACGCCTCAAACCCGCTGAGAAGCGACATGGACCGGGCTCATACCGGTCGTGAACGCATACCAGTCAGTGTGCACCCCACCAGTAGTGCCGCAAGCCGCGCTGTTGCTGCAGAGATCGCTGCATTGCTTCGCGAACGCGCCTCGCAGGGGCGCATGGCGGTACTTGGTCTTGCGACTGGATCCACCCCACAAGGCGTCTACGACGAGCTCGTCCGCATGCACCGCGAGGACGGCCTTTCGTTTCGCAATGCGATCACGTTCAACCTTGATGAATACTGGCCCATGCAACAGGAAGAGTTGCAGAGCTACCGACGCTTCATGCAGGAGCACTTGTTTGCGCACATCGATATCGATCCAACCAATATCCATATTCCGGATGGAACGTGCTCGCAGGATCAGGTGGCGGACTTTTGCACTCAATACGAGAGCGCCATTCGGGCAGCGGGCGGTATCGATCTGCAGATTCTGGGGATTGGTCGTACCGGCCACGTGGGGTTCAATGAGCCCGGCTCGCCGCGCGACAGTCGCACACGACTCATCACGCTTGACCGCGTGACCCGCATGGATGCAGCAAGCGATTTCTTCGGTGAACGCAATGTCCCCCGGCGCGCCATCACCATGGGCGTTGGAACCATTCTTGACGCACGTCGAGTGCTGCTCGTTGCGTTCGGCGAACACAAATCCGCCATTGTTCGCGAGGCAGTCGAAGGTGCGATTTCGCCGTCAGTTGCTGCGAGTTTCCTGCAGGAACATCCAAACGCACGATTCATTCTTGACCCCGCGTCGAGCGCTGCATTAACCCGTTTCAGTACACCATGGCTCCTGGGACCCATCGAAGATTTCGGGCTGGCGTGGGATAAATCCACGACGAAGCGCGCGGTGATCTGGCTGGCGCGAACGCTTGGAAAGCCAGTGCTGAAATTGGTAGAAGAGGATTACAACGAACACGGACTGCAGCCGCTCTTGGCGAGCCGCGGCGACGCGTACGACATCAACATTGAGGTATTCCGCGCGCTGCAACGGACCATCACCGGATGGCCGGGCGGCAAGCGCGACGACGCGAAGTCTGCATTCCCAAAGCGCGTGGTGGTCTTCAGTCCGCACCCGGACGATGACGTCATCTCAATGGGAGGAACATTCATTCGTCTGTGCGACCAAGGTCATGAAGTGCATGTTGCGTATCAAACGTCCGGCAACATCGCGGTTTGGGACGACAGCGCGTTGCGACATCTGGACTTCCTCCGCGAATTCGCTGGCGCATTCCCGCAACTTGGACGCGAGTTCACGGAGCGCCTTGAAGCCAACATTGAGACGTTCATTGCCACCAAAAAACCAGGGGCCGTGGACACAGTGGAGCTGCAGAAGGTGAAGGCACTGATCCGCCGCAGCGAGGCTCGTGCCGGCGCGCGCTGGAGTGGCGTGCGGCCGGAGCACATTCACTTCCTCGACCTCCCCTTCTACGAGACTGGTCGCGTTCGAAAGAATCCACTTGGAGCTGATGATCTGCGCATCACTTGCGATCTGCTCAGAACTGTGCAGCCGCACCAGATCTATGCGGCAGGTGATCTAAGCGACCCACACGGAACGCATCGCACCTGCCTTGCCGCCATCGTGCAGTCACTCGCTGCGTTGCGTGCAGAGCCCGCCGAGCGCGCATGGCTCGACACGTGCGAAACGTGGCTCTACCGCGGCGCGTGGCAAGAATGGGCGCCAGAAGAGATTGAAATGGCTGTGCCGCTTTCGCCCGACGAAGTCATTCGCAAGCGCTTTGCAATATTCAAGCACGAAAGCCAGAAGGACACGCCGGTATTTCCGGGCGCGAGTGATACCCGCGAGTTCTGGCAGCGCGCCGAGGATCGCAATCGCGCAACTGCAGTGGCGTATGACCGCCTTGGCTTAGCTGAGTATGAGGCTATTGAAGGATTCGTTCGCATGGATCCGCCGCGGGTAACCTGATTGCCTCGAATGAAGTCCACCGAACCGCAACGCACCGCTCTTCCGCCCCCGGCAGCCATAGTTCTGCTAGTGACTTCGGATGAGACCCTGATAAGCCGCGTGCGGGCAATGATTTCTACGGACCGCAGCATCGTGCTGCACGCGTCGCAGTCGATCGGCGATGCCGAGATTGAAGCGCTCGAGATTCATCCCACGGTGGTGCTGCTTGACCTTGATTTGCGCGGACGCACACCAGCGCTCGATCTTCTGCGTCGTTTGCGTCGACGACCAGAGACGCTCTCTGTTCCGGTGATCGTTCTTGGTGGGCACGAGGAGACTCAGTTGCGCGCCGCAGTCTTTGATGCGGGAGCTGCCGACTACGTAGAGAAGTTGCCTGATCCGATCGAGTTGCGGTCGCGCATCAAGACGCATTCCGAGGCCTTCAATGTTCGCGCGGAGCGCAATGATTCCGTTTCCGCGATCGGGCGTTTGCAGCGCCAACTCCGCGATGCACTGCGCGACGCGGATGAAGCACGACGCGCCGGGACTGACGGTCGCCCGGGCGGCATGGAGTCCGCAGTGTGGCGCGCGAAAATTGACTCTCTGACGGAGCTCGGCGAGCAGCTCAGTCGCATCCATGACTTTCACCTACTCATGGAGCGCATCCTGAGTGAGGCACGCGCGTTGGTGGGTGCTGATGCTGGCACCATCTACACCCGTGAAGGCGACGCGCTTCGCTTTGCCTTTAGCCAGAACGACGCGCTCGAGCAACCAGGCCGTATTTCAAACACCCGCTTCAGCAGCCTTGTGGTGCCGGTGAGCGCGCGTTCAATCGCTGGATGGTGCGCCATGAGTGGCGAGCTCGTGAACATTGCCGATGCGTATGAACTCGATCAATCAGCGCCATATCGTTTCGACCAGAGTTATGACGCGGTCACTGGGTATCGCACTCGATCTGTGATTGCTATGCCACTGCGAAACGCCTCTGATGTGGTGCTCGGGGTGCTACAACTCTTGAATTCCGGCGGTGAATCCCCCGAAAAATCCACGCAATTCAGCGCCGATGATGAACGTATGGTGGCGTACTTCGCGTCGATGGCGACGGTGGTCATCGAGCGCGCACAACTCACGGAGACGGTCATCCTGCGAATGATCCGCATGGCCGAAGTTCGAGATCCAGGGGAAACTGGCCCGCACATTGAACGTGTCGCGGGATATTCACTGGTGGTCTTTGACGAGTGGGCGCGACGCCGTGGATTTGAGGGTCCCGGATTTGAGCGCCAGCGCGACCGCCTTCGTATTGCCGCCAAGCTCCACGATGTTGGAAAGATCGGAATCAGCGATGCGATTCTCAAGAATCCCGGGCGCCTCGACCCTGATGAGATCCGGCAAATGCAGCAGCACACCGTTATCGGCGCGCGGCTCTTTGCGGACAACCCAACGCAGTTTGACGAGACCGCGCGTGATGTTGTCCTGAATCACCACGAGCGCTGGGACGGCGCCGGCTACCCGGGCTACGTTGACGTTAATGGCCGACCGCTTGTTGACCCGACGAGCGGACTGCCACAACCCGGTGGCAAGCGCGGCGAAGACATCCCCCTGTTTGCACGCATCGTGGGACTTGCTGATGTCTTTGATGCACTCTCCAGCCGGCGCGCGTACAAGGAAGCATGGGGCGAAGAGCAGGTGCTCGAGTTTGTGAAATCCGAGAGCGGGCGCCACTTTGACCCGGAATTGGTCGACATCTTCTTTGCGCAACTTGGTGAGATTCGCTCGGTGCGCCGTGCGCACATGGGTGATTGAGCGCGCATGTCAGCACGCACATCGCCACGGGGGCGCAACGCGAACGCTTGCGGTACTGATGACCGTTTCTAACGACTAGCAGACCGCAAGGATCAAGTATCCGTGTAGACTCGCAGATATGCCTAAAAGCGAATCCACACGTCCATTTTTCAAGAGCCTTCTCGGACAGATGGTGCTCGCCACCGTATTACCCGCCACCGTGGTTCTTGGCACAGTTGTGACGTTCGACATCATGCATACCTATGACCAGGCTCTTGAGGACGAGAAGGTCATCCTGGTGCAAGCTGCGGAAACCGTTGCAACTCACATGAACGCTCGAAACCGCGAAGGATTGCTCGCCGCGGATATGGTTGCAGCCGCACAACGCGGAGGCCTCTTTGGACAGCGGGAACTCACGGTGCGTGCGCTGCGGACTGCCCTTGATGCAAATCCAACCATCACCGGCCTAAGCATTGCATATGAACCGAATGCCGATGGCAACGACGTCGCCACCCTTCCCGCAAGTGGCACGCAAAGTTCGGGTCGCTTTCTGCCGTACTGGTACCGCGATTGGCGCAGCAACGACCGCGTTGCGTTCAAAGCCGTCGTTGGTATGGATGACAGTCTCTACTACCTCGGACCGAAGGAAAATTGGGAACGTCGTCAAGACAGCCGACCCATGATGACGGAGCCGTACGAATACGACGGCCAATTGATGGTGGAGCACGCCTGCCCAATCATCATTGACGGCAAGTTCAAAGGAGCCATCACCGCCGACCGATCGCTCAGCGATCTCCAGACCGAGATCAACGGACTAGCAGAGGAGCTGAAGCTCGATATCTATATTGTGTCCACCAAAGGAAAGGTCGTGGTTGCCAGTAACGGAACTCAAAGACCGTTTATTTCAGCCGCAGAATCTTGGCGCACCAAGCCCATCGATGAAACGCCACAAGGGATCAACCTCAAGAAGATGATTACCGAGCACGCCGCTGGTACATCCGAAGTCCTGAATGATCCGGCAACGCGCGGTCGTTCGTTCTTTGCGGCGGCGCCTATCGCAGCGGGTAATTGGATGGCCGTGGTCGCAACTGCAGAATCAACCGTCACTGCGCCGATCATCAGCGACGCCTACCGCAGTGGCATATCTGCACTGATTGGCGTGATGATCATCGCCTTGGTGATCTACTTTCCAACAAGACTCTTGGCGCAGCGCATTGATCAGGCAGCGAAGGCCGCGGAGCAGGTTGCCGCTGGCGATTTGACACGCGTTTCCACAAAGACGACGCGCGGCGATGAAACTGGCGATCTCTTCCGCGCACTCGACAGCATGACCGACGATCTCAATTCGTTGGTTGGTCAGGTCCGCGAAGCGAGCGTTGAACTCAGCAGCACGGCAACAGAACTTGCAACCACGTCGCGAAAGCAAGACGAAGTGGTCGCTTCATTCGGCGCCAGCAGCACACAAATTGCCGCTGCGGTACGGGAAATCAATGCCACCGGGCAGGAACTCTCCCGCGAGATGGAACACGTGAACGATGTTGCAACTTCCACTTCCAAGCTCGCCCAAGACGGTCGCGTGCAGCTGGAAACCATGGAAGGCGCAATGCAATCACTCGATCACGCAACGACAGGAGTTGCAGATCGACTAGCAGCCATCAATGAGAAGGCCGTCAACATTGGCGGCGTGGTCACCACGATCACCAAGGTTGCCGAGCAGACGAACCTGCTCTCCGTGAACGCAGCAATTGAAGCAGAGAAGGCTGGCGAGTACGGGCGCGGATTCTTGGTGGTTGCGCGCGAGATTCGCCGCCTCGCTGATCAGACCGGACAAGCCACGCTTGACATTGAACGCATGGTCAAAGAGATGCAAGGCGCCGTTTCGAGCGGCGTGATGGAAATGGACCGCTTCAGTGAGCAAGTTCGACGTAACGTCACTGATGTCCGCACCATCGGTCGAAGCATGTCGGACATCATCGGAAGCGTTGATGAATCAAGCCGTAGCTTCGGAACCGTTCGAGAAGGTATGCGTAGCCAGTCATCCGGCGCAGGCCAGATCTCCGAGGCTATGACCACCCTTACTAGCAATGCCAAGGCATCCGCCGAAGCCGTCAAGGAGTTCAGCCGCGCGTCGGACATCCTGCAGCGTTCCATCGGCATGCTCAAGACCGCCATCGCTGCCTTCCAACTCCGCGCCTGAATCGAGCCCCCATGCGTACGTTCGTCTTTGTAGTCGCCAATTACCGTTACGCAATAGATGCCCCATGGATCCAGGCTGTGCATCCGCTCGTTCGGGCACGTCCCGTTCCAGGCGCGCCGCCATGGATCACCGGAGTCATTGATGTGCACGGCGAATTCGTTCCGCTTGTGGACGCAGCAATCCTGCTTGCGGGCGCGGCGGGAGTCGAGCGCACACTCGGCGCACGCATCCTTCTCATTGACACCGGGTTCGGCGAAGGAACACGCGCACGCTTTGCCATGGCTGTTGATCGCATCGAGGATGCCGCTGACTTGGAAGAAGCGGGCGCCTGGGGAGCTGGAACGCAATCTGTCGCATGGCTCGGCGCGGTCCTTCAGCATCAGGGCCAAGCTGCGCAGCGTCTTGATGCGCGTGCGCTTGCTGACGCGTATCCGCAACTTTCCGCGCCATCGGCAGCACTCGTTGCGAAAGACGGCACATGAGTGCACTGGAGCGAATTGGCGACCTTCTGCGGGCCGCTCACCTTGACTCTGCGCTGACATCGCCAGAGGCAATTCGCTCTATTGTGTCCGAACGTAGACGCGCGACTGGCATTTCGTCTGACGATGCATATGCCGATCTCGCCGCTCGCTCGAGCGCGGAATTCGGCAAACTGCGTGAACAGATTGCCGTGCCCGAGACTTGGCTGTTTCGGTATCCGTCATCGTTTGAAGTGCTGCGCGCGCAATTCATGCGGCAGTCCCGGCGCCCAATCCGCGCGCTTTCAGTTGCCTGCGCCACGGGAGCCGAGCCGTTCTCGATTGCAGCGACGGCGATGGCTGCCGGCATCCATCCTGATGACATTCAGATACTTGCAATTGATCCGAATCCGGATGCGCTCCAGCGAGCGCACAGCGGCGATCTTGGCCGCATGGCCGCCCGCGGCGAGATTCCAGATTGGGCGCAACAGTACGTGGAGGTACTACCGAACAACGCGCGCGTGGCTCCAGCGGTTCGAGCATGCGTTGAATTGCGTGAGGGGTCCGCTCCAGCAGCGCTCCTTGATCTTGAGCGGGGTTCGTTTGATGCTGTGTTCTGCCGAAATCTTGCGATCTATTTGAGCGATGCCGGACGAAAGGTGATCGGCGAGCGACTCGAGGCGTTGCTGCATCCTGAGGGCATTCTCTATCTCGGGCACGCAGAGCGACCAGCACTGTTTGGTCTCGATGACCAATTCCAATCCGCGAGCAGCGGTCAGCCGGGAGCGTTCGCGTTCGCACGCCGAACCACTGCGGCGACTGAGACAACAAGCAACACGAAGAGCAACTCGGATCGATGGAACGACCGAAGTAACGCCCCGCTGCAACGCCCGAATCCGGCGCGACCACTCGGCACCACCGTCCCTAGCCCGACTGCTGCAACGTCGACGACCAATCGAACATCCGGCGAACTGGCGACAACTGCAGCAGAACAGGCAGCCACGCCGAGCCCTGAATCCCCTCATTCCAAGTTGTTCCTGAGCGCGCGCGCGGCCGCCGATGGCGGAGACTTGCGCAGAGCCGCGGAAATCGCTGATCGAATTCACTCCACTGGGGATCGGTCATTGGCGCTGATGGAGTTGCTGGGGGCAGTGCACTTGGGGCTCGGCGATTCAACACGCGCCGAAAGCGCATTGCGACAGGTTGTTTATATGGATCCACAGAATGTCGAGGCACTGCTCCACCTTGCAATCCTCGCCGAACGTCGCGGAGACGAAGCATTAGCTCAGCGCTACCGGCTTCGCGCCGCAAAGGGAACATCATGAGTGAAGATCGCGCGCTGTCATTGGTAAAGCCTCCTACTTCCGCAATCGCTGGACTGGAGCAGCTGCTCACTCGTCCACTTTCCGAAAGTGATCTCGACCGCGCCACTGCCGCGCTCGCTGCCCCGCTCGACGAGCGGTCGCGGTCTCGCATCAGCCTGCTCGCAATGCGCGCGGGCGGTGAAATCCTTGCCATTCTCGCGAGCGAAGCCGCGAAGGTGGTTCCCGCAGGCACGATCCATCGCGTTCCGCATCGCAGCAATGAGATCTTTCGCGGCCTGACAAATCATGACGGCGAACTCCTGCTCTGCATGTCAATTGAGGCTGCGCTCGGAGTTCCCGTGCCGGAGAAGCGAGAACGCTCAATCCTTGTAGTTGCCGAACAAGGTCGCGAGCGATGGGCGTTTGAAGTGGATTCGATTGTCGGCGTAACGGACGTTGACGAAGGGACGCTGCGTGCGCCTCCAATGACCATCTCGTCAGCCAAGAGCGGTTGCGCACGCGCACTCGCTCGCATTGATGAAGGCGAAGCCGTGGTCCTTGATATTCACAGCCTGTTCTCAATCTTCCGAGGAGCCACATCATGAGCGATCTTGGCGGATTCTCAATGTACGAACTGTTTCGCGCAGAGGTTGACACCCACTGCGCGGCTCTCAGTGACGGTCTTCTGAAACTCGAAAGCGCGCCCGATGACATTGGAATCATCGTGCCTCTTATGCGTGCGGCCCACTCCATCAAGGGCGCGGCGCGCATCGTCGGCATTGATGCAGCAGTGACTGTTGCCCACCATATGGAAGACGCATTGGTGCGGCTCCAGAAAGGTCAGGAACGAACCACGCGCGGGCGCATCGATCAACTGCTTGAAGGTACAGATTTGCTGCAGCGCATTTCGCAGCAGAACGAGGCAGATCTTCCGGAGTGGAGTTCGCAGAACGCAAGCGAGATCAACACGCTGACCATTGCACTGTCAGCGGCGGCTCCGGCCGTTTCGGCTCCTGCGGCTCCGGCGGCGGCTCCTGCGGCGCCGACAGTTACTCCGGAGGCACCTGCACCGGCGCCCGCGCCGACACCTGCGCCAGCCGAGGCACCGGTGCCCGCACCCGCACCTATTAATGCCCGCGCCGTCGTCGCGCCAGCCGCCGCGCCGCGCCGCGTCGATGCTGTAGTGCAACGACCGATTCCCACCATCGATATGCCGGCGGCATCTGCGCCTACGGCCACAATCGCACCGGAATCGCGTGCTGTTCGCGTCAATGCTGACAATCTTGATCGGATGATGCAGCTCGCCGGCGAGTCGATGGTTGAAGGCCGTCGTTCGCCAGCCTTGCGCCGAGCCCTCGGCGCCGTGCGCGGAGAACTGACCCGCGCGCGCGAATCACTTGAGGCGGCCATGCGCCGCGGCGAACCCGCACGCATTGCCATGGCACGCGATGCCGTCGGTCGCGCGGAGGCCTCACTTGCGGACCGAATCTTTGACCTTGAGAACTTCTTCCGCCGCACCGAGGAAGTCTCCACCGCGCTCTATCACGAAGTGATCGGCAGCCGCATGCGACCGTTCGGCGAAGGCGTGTCTGGGTTCCCGCGCATGGTGCGTGATGTTGCGCGACAACTCGGCAAGAGCGTGCGCTTTGACATCGTCGGCGCGGACGTTCCTGTTGACCGCGATATTTTGGCGCGGCTTGAGGCACCTCTTAATCACATCATTCGAAATGCTGTGGATCACGGCATTGAAATGCCCGAAGAGCGGCGCGCAAGCGGCAAACCGGAACAGGCGCGCATCGTGGTCGAGGCGCGACATCACGCCGGACAATTACTCGTGCGCGTCACCGATGACGGCAAGGGTATTGAGGCAGATTCCATTCGACGCAAAGTGGTCGAACGCGGAATGCAGACTGCAGAACTGGCCGGGCGCCTGAGCGAGCGCGAACTCTTCGACTTCCTTTTCCTGCCTGGATTCAGCACGGCGAAGCAGGTCACCGAAATTTCCGGGCGAGGCGTTGGTCTTGATGTTGTGCACCAAATGGTGACGTCAACCTCCGGCACCGTCCGGATCGAAAGTCGGGTCGGTACCGGAACAACGTTTGCACTGCAATTGCCCGTGACACTGAGTGTGTTACGCGCGGCGCTGGTGGAAGTTGCCGGAGAGCCGTACGCATTCCCGCTGGCGCGCATCGAACGCGTACTCCGCGTCGGTGGCGGCGCCATTACGGTGATCCAAGGACGCCTGCAATGCGATGTTGACGGCGAGGCCACCGGATTGCTCGACGGCGCGGTCCTGTTTGGTCTTGGCACTACCCCACGCGACGACGCCACAAGCGTGGTGATTTTGGGGGATGACCAAGGACGCGTCGGCTTAGTGGTTACCAAATTCCTAGGCGAACAAGACTTGGTGGTTCGCACGTTGGATGCCCGACTCGGAAAGATCCCGCATATTTCTGCTGCCGCCATCTTGGACGATGGTTCGCCCGCGCTCATCGTGGACGTCGAAGACACGCTCGCCGCGCTACGCAAGCAATTGAGTGATGGAACATTCGTTGGCATGGGGGCTTCGGAGATCAATGCCGGTCCGCGTCGCGTTGCGAAGCGGATTCTGGTCGCCGAAGATTCCGTTACGGTGCGCGAAGTTGAGCGTCAACTACTGACGCGGCTTGGTTACGACGTAGCGGTTGCCGTTGACGGCATGGACGCGTGGAACCAGATTCGGGCAGGCCGATTCGACATGCTCGTGACTGACATTGACATGCCGCGCATGAATGGCATTGAATTGGTGCGGCTCGTGCGCTCCGATCCGCGCTTTGCGCATGTGCCGATTGCTGTGGTCAGCTACAAAGATCGAGATGAAGATCGCCGCGCCGGAATGGACGCCGGAGCGAATGCGTACCTTACTAAGGGAAGCTTTCAAGATCAGAGCTTCATAGCCACGGTGACTGGCCTTGTTGGAACACCATAGCGTCGTAGTCCATTTCTTCACTCCACCCTGATTCCAACGATTCGCATCGCTTCATCAGCCTCATCCCATCGGTACCACCTCCAAGTGCCCTTTCGCATCGCAATTGTCAACGACCTCGCCATGGCGCGTGAAGCGCTTCGGCGCGTAGTGCTGCAATTGCCGGATGTCACGGTCGCTTGGATGGCAAATGATGGCGCCGAAGCCGTTGAACGCGCCAAGGCAGACCGCCCTGACCTTGTGTTGATGGATCTCATCATGCCAGTCATGGACGGCGTTGAATCGACGCGACTCATCATGCGCGATGCGCCCTGCCCAATTTTGGTGGTCACCGCGACGGTGGAAGGCAACGCGTCGCGTGTTTACGAAGCGATCGGAGCCGGTGCGCTCGATGCCGTGGACACCCCGCGCTTAGGTAGCAACGGCACGCATGGAGACAAGGCGCTTCTTACGAAGATCGCTGCGGTACGTCGGCTGACTGCTGCTGATTTCAAGGCGGTCGCTACGCGCTCCGATACCGGTACCGCGTCACCGGCGTCCACCGCACACCATCGATCAGTAGCACCAAAGACCGGTACTCCTGCGCACGCAGGTTCCCACGATGCGGCGGATCCATTTCTCATGGTTGCGGTCGGCTCGAGTACGGGCGGACCGCAGGCACTGGCCGTATTCCTGAAGTCTCTGCCCGCGGTGCTGCCCTATGCCGTGGTGATCGTTCAGCACATGGACGCCAGTTTTTTGCCCGGACTCGCGCAGTGGCTGACTTCACAGACCGGCCGAGGAGTGACGCTCGCGCGCCGGGGCGATCGCCCGATGCCGGGATCCATCTTGGTCGCCGGCGAGCCGATGCAGATGATCATGAAGCCCGGTGGAACCCTCGACTACGTTGCGGGAGACGCAGAACTCATCCACCGCCCCTCCGTGGACGTCTTCTTTGAGAGCCTCGCGATGATCCGATCACGCACCGGCGCCGCTGTGTTGCTCACCGGCATGGGCAAAGATGGCGCCACTGGAATGATGTCTCTCCGAAACAACGGCTGGCGTACCTTTGCGCAAGATCGCGCGACGAGCGTTGTATGGGGGATGCCCGGAGCCGCAAGCATGAGCGGCGCGGCAGAACGAACCTTAGCACTTGAACACATCGGTCCAGCAGTCACTGCTGCACTTTCAAAACCACGACCAGGAGTTACAACATGAGTAGTACCACAGGAATTGCTGACGAAACCCCGATGCGCGTTCTCATTGTTGATGATCAGCCGATCATTGCGGAAGCGGTTCGGCGCATGTTGTTGCCGCATAAGAACATCCAGTTGATTTCCTGCATCAAAGGCTCGGAGGCCTTGGCCAAGGTTGCCGAGGTCAACCCGGATGTCATTCTGCAAGACTTGGTGATGCCTGACGCAGACGGACTCGAGTTGGTGAGTGCCTACCGGCGCGATCCAACACTCGCGCGCACCCCGCTCATTGTGCTGAGCGTGAAAGAAGAGCCATCAATCAAGGCTGACGCATTCGCGCGCGGCGCAAACGATTACTTGGTGAAGCTGCCCGATCCGGTGGAGTTGATCGCACGCATCCAATACCACGCACGTGCTAACCGAGCGCAGAAGGAACGCGACGAAGCCTTTAATGCGCTCCGCGCCGAACTCGACAGCGCTGCGCATTACGTGCAGAGCCTGATTCCTGAGCCGATCGATGGCCGCGTGCGGACCCGCTGGGCGTTCGTTCCTTCGGCAAGCCTCGGCGGTGACAGCTTCGGCTACCACTGGCTTGATGAAAACCGAATGGCGATCTACCTGCTCGATGTGTGCGGTCACGGGGTTGGACCAGCATTGCTTTCCGTGAGTGTCATGAATGCCATGCAAGTGAACGCGCTCGGCGGCGCGGATCTCGGCGACCCAGGAGCGGTGCTCTCGGCACTCAACGAGATGTTCCCCATGAGTAAGCACAATGGCATGTTCTTTACCATGTGGTACGGCGTGGCTGACCTGTCACGTCGGGAACTGAAGTATTCCAGCGGAGGTCACCCACCGGCGTTGCTGTACACCCCGGGTGGCACAGACAAAGAACTCGGCGGCAATGAAGACATCAGCGGCCCAATGATCGGTGCATTCAGTGGCGCGCCCTACGGAACCGCAACGACTGCCCTGCTTCCAGGCTCGCAACTGTTCGTCTACAGCGACGGAATCCACGAAATCATGTTGGAAGACGGCACTTGCTGGGCGCTCGAAGCATTCCTTGCGAACGTCTCCGAAGAGGCTCGCAAGGGCGACGGCGCCGTCGAACGGCTCATTGCGCGCAGCCGCCTTGTGCGCAAGCGTGATGACTTTGAGGATGATGTCAGCCTGCTTGAAGTGACTTTCCCGTGATGAAGGCAAATCGCCGCTAGGAAATTCCATGGACGCCACCTCACTCATCATCAGTATTTTTGCGGGCGTCCTTGGCACCGCGTACTTCATCTATGGAAAGAAGCAGCAGAAACTCATTCCGCTGCTTTCCGGCATCGGTTTGTGCGTGGTGCCCTACTTCATTCCAAACAACATTCTGCTCATCATTGCCTGCATCGCAATGGCAGTCATGCCGTATTTCATCAACATCGAACTTTGAGCGGCGCCCGAATTTCTGTGCAATCGAATCGCGCGAGCTGAGCGGATCAGATCCAATTCTGCTGCCGATACCAATCCACCGCATCTTGGGTTGATTCTTCCACGGATCGCGGAGCCAACCCAAGCTCGGCGAGGCTGGCTGAGTGATCAAAGTGCATCGTCCGCCGGGTCAGACGCACGCCCGTGACGGTGGCCATTGGAATGCGGTGCGAAACTGCGTCCGCCCATCGCTCGCTGCACCAACCGACCGCGAGCGCCAACGAATATGGAATCGAATACCGCGGCGCGGGTCGCCCGACAATGCCCGCAAGCACCCCCAGCCAGTTGGCGAGCCGCGTGTTGTGCGCGCCGAGCATGTAACGAACTCCAGGTCGACCGCGATCCATCGCGCGCACCAGCCCGTCGGCAACATCGCGCGCATCGATCAGATTCACACTGCAGTCAAGGTACGCAGGAATCTTGCCGCGACAGAACGCAACGGCCAGTCGGGTGGGCGGCGTTTGGTTGCGGTCGCCGGGCCCGATCGGCAGCGTCGGGCTACAGACGATCACCGGACTGCCCGCCTCTGCGAGTTGGAAGGCCGCGCGCTCCGCACGGAACTTACTCAGGCAATACGGACCAATCATGTCTTCCTCGCGAAACCGCGCGGACTCAATCGATGCATGATTCGAGCCGGGCACATCCGAGGTAAGAATACTCTCCGTGCTCACATACAACACTCGGCTCGCTCCGCCATCGAGCGCAGCGCGCATGACATTTACTGCACCAACATGATTGATGGCATCGAACTCGCGGCGATCACGGCGCCAAAGATTCGGATCCGCGGCAAGGTGGTACACGCGCTTGCAGCCGCGCGTGGCTTCCCGCATCGCAGCGGCATCGCGGATATCCGCGCGCACCAAATCCACATTTTTAAGCGGAAGATGTTCAACAGATGCCGCCGGATGCTCAACCACACGCACCTCTTCGCCTGCCTGAAGCAATCGATCAACGAGGTGGGATCCGATGTATCCGGCCGCGCCGGTGACAACATTCATGCAAGAACTCCGCTCGAAAGCGTCGCAGCAAGCTGTTGGAGATGTGCTGGCGAAGGCGCTCGACGTTCAGCGGAAATGCGTTCAACCATTGCGATCACCGCGCGGTTGATTGGGCATGGGTTACTGCCAGCAAGGCGCACAAGATGGCCGTTGTACGCATCCACTTCCGTACGACCGCTCCCCATGTCCGGGCTCATCGAGCAATACGTTCCACGCAATGACGGTCGAAAGAACACGCCCATGATGCCTGGGAGAAACGGCGTGGACAGAATCCGCATCACAGTCGTTGGATGGAATGGGCCAATCTTCTCAAGACGCTGATGAGCACCGTGGAGGATGTTGTAATTCTCGCGCAGCAACGCAAAGAACAGTCGTTGCGCGAGCCGGTCAGTGAGTAGCCCGGCGTTGTCCACGCCAGCGCTTGCTGCAAGCGGCGAGATGGCCGCGTTGTACATCAGTTTGGTCGCCTTAAACGGGCGAACGTCGTCCACATGTTCCACTGCGAAGAGTTTGCCTGCGCGGAACGCGGCAGCCAATGCAGCGATACGTTTTGCCTCCTCAGCGCTGACCGAGCGGCGCGCCCCGATGTGCAATGAACCGGCCCGAGTGATGCGCGCGACCGGACGGTCCGCCGGGCACGTAGAAACAAATGAGGCAATCGCTTCGCTCGGATGAGCGCGACGCTCGAGTGCGGGTTCAAAGCCATTCTGAATGGGAAGCAGCGCTTGCCAATCGGGCAGGCGCGCGAGAACGGCAGCGTTATCAAAGGTCTTGGTGCACAGGAGAACCGTGGCATCCGTGGGCGGGCTCCAAGAGTCAAAGTTCACAAAGTCCACCCGCATGGGTGGCTGATCATCGAGAACCATGCCCGAAACACGCCCAGCAGCAACCTTGGCAGCGTTGGCGTCAACCATGGTCACCGACCAACCGGCGCGAACGAGGCAAGCGGCAGCCGCGATGCCAATGCCGCCTGCGCCGAGGATGTGTGCCGTAGGAGTCAAGGGTGGCAAATTACCACGCTGCCAATCCGCTCGCGTCATGCCACAATCCACCACATGCCCGAACCTCGAACGCCCAAAGCCCGACCTGTACTAGCACCCGTTGCGGCGCCGCTCCCTGCTGCACCGGTACACGGATGTCGGGTGTGTGGGCGCCGCACGCTGCGCACGCTTGCGGTGATTGACACGCTGACGTACTGGCGCTGCGGAACTTGCCAAGCGACATTGTTGGCGGACGCGCACCTTCCGACCCGTACTGCTGAACACGCGCGCTACGCGCAGCACAACAATGATCCGAACGACAAGGCATACCGTGCGTTCCTGCAGCGGGTTTCTGATCCACTACTGAAGCGCTTGCCCGCCGCCCAAGAGGGGCTCGATTACGGCTGCGGACCAGGACCAGCCCTCGCACAGATCTTGGGTGATGCCGGGCACACCATGCAGATCTATGACCCGATCTTCTTTCCTGATACCGATCCGCTGGAACTTGACTATGACTTCATTACCTGCACCGAAGTAGTCGAGCACTTTCATCACCCACGCGCCGAATTTCAGCAGCTTGATCGATTGCTTCGACCCGGCGGAACATTGGCGATCATGACGAACTTTCAGACCGATGATGAGCAGTTTGCAAATTGGCACTATCGACGCGACCCCACCCATGTCACCTTCTACCGCGAGGCGACCTTTCGATCAATCGCTCAAGATCTGGAGTGGATATGCCATATTCCAGCAAGAAATATCGTGATGATGCAAAGGCAGTGGCTATGAAATCAGTCGCGATCATTATGCACGTGCTCGTTTCGTGCATGGGAATTGGCGCGCTGAGTGCATGCCAATGCAACGGACCCATAGCGTCAGAGAGCGCTGTCGCCGCACAGCAGTTTGAGTTCTCACGCCTTGTGATGGGCGCACCCTGCCGCATAGTGTTCTATGCGCGCAGCGAAGAATCAGCCAACGAATCCGCACGCGCGGTATTCGAACGCCTCGCGCGCATTGAAGAGGCCTTGAGCGACTGGATGCCTGCAAGCGAAACGCGACAACTTCCATCGCTCGCAGGCGTGAAGGCGACCGTTGGACCAGATCTTGCGGCCGCTATCAGCGCTTCGCTCGCCTACGCGCGCATGACCGACGGAGCATTTGACCCAACCGTTGGCGCGCTCACCAAGGGATGGCGCGCTGCACGACGCGATGGGCGTATTCCGGACGCAACCGAATTGCAAACACTCCGCGCGCGCTGTGGATGGCAACAGGTGCAGTTTGATGAAGCGACGCATACGTACGCCGCACGCGTGCCTGGCTTGGAACTTGATTTCGGTGGAATTGGCCAAGGAATCGGCGCCGATGCTGCACTTGCGGTACTGCGCGAACGCGGAGTGGTCAGTGCCTTGATCGATCTTTCCGGTGACATCGCTGTGAGTGATGCACCGCCCGGTCGCACCGGCTGGAACATTGATCTTGATGACCCCTGGCACACCAAGCTTGAACTCGCGAATGCCGCCGTTACTACCAGTGGCGATCGATTTCAACATATGGACGTTGCAACGAGTGGATCAAAGACAACGCGCCGCAGCCACATCATTGACCCAACAACGGGCGAACCACTGACGACGCGCGTTGAGGTTGTCGTGGTTGCGCGCACAGGCGTCGAGGCCGATGCACTTGCAACCGCACTCTCCGTGATGGGACCGGAACGCGGACGCGCCCTACTTGCGAAGTTACAAACAACCAGCGCACGCTGGCACTATGAAACAGAAGGCGATCCTGTTGTGACAAGTGAAGGCTGGCCGACTCCGGCGCTCGCCACTCACGCCACTCCGGGCATCGCCACTTTCTGAATCATGCCCGGACCCGGCTTCGGGACCTTCGGCACAAGGTCCATTGGGTCAGCGATTGCAGCGCTCCACTCGAGATTCTTGCCGGTGTATGCGGCCATGCGGCCCATGATGGCAGTCATGGTGCTTTCTGCAATGCGCTTTCCTTCATTGATGTACGGCGCATTGCCACGAACCGCTTCCTGCAGGTCAACATGCTCAACCACGTAGGGATTTGGGTTTTCACCTGCAAACGTCCATGTGTTACGACCGCGGCACTGCGCGCTGCCGCTGGTGGTGAGCATGGTTCCTTCGGTTCCGTAGATGATTTCTTCAACCTTGCCGTCGGTGTTGTCTTGCTGGCGGCACATGGAAGCGCCCAGGCGATCATCCGAATACTCGTAGTGAATCGAGAAGTGATCGTTGATCGCGCCGAACGCTGGCTCGGTGCGAACTTGTCGACCACCAGTGGCCACACAACGAAGCGGCGCCCCGCCCATCGCCCAATTGACTACGTCAATGTTGTGCACGTGCTGCTCAACGATGTGATCGCCAGACAGCCACGTGTAGTAGAGCCAATTGCGAATCTGATTCTCAATCTCTGAGAGCTTCGGATCAGGCACCTTGTTCCACAGACCACCCTGATTCCAATAGCAACGCGCAGCGATTGGTCGTCCGATCGCGCCATCCTGAATCTTGGCCATCGCCTCGATGTAGCAGCGCTCATGTCGACGCTGCGTCCCCGTCACGATGCACAACTTGCGCTCAGCGGCACGCGCAGATGCGTCAAGCACTGTGCGAATTCCACTCGGATCAACCGCGACTGGCTTCTCAAAGAAGATGTGCTTGCCAGCATCAACCGCTGCTGCAAAGTGCGTTGGCCGGAATCCCGGCGACGTTGCAAGGATCACCATGTCGCAATCAGTGGCGAGCACCTTGCGATAGGCATCAAAGCCTGAGAAGCACGCGGAACTTGGAACCACGCCGCGCGGATTCTTTGCAAGCCCTGCAGCAGCACCTTGGACGCGGTCTGGAAACAGGTCGCCAAGCGCCACGATCGTGGTATCGGGGCTTGCTTTCAGAGCATCAAACGCCGCACCAGTGCCACGACCACCGCAGCCGATCACGCCGATACGGATTGCCTTGCCCTTTGATTCACTGGGGCTTGGCGGCGGAACCGTGTCTGCCAACGTTCGGCACCGCGTCAGAACCGTCGGCACGGCAATGGCCGCAGCCATGAGAGCGCCGCTCGTTCCAAGGAAACTGCGTCGTGTTGGATTCAGCGAGGTATTCAACGAATGTGGAGTGCTGTCAGTCATGTGATGATCCTTGCTACCTAGTTCGGGGTTCTTCGCCATCGATCACACTACTTTGTACTGCCCAGGCTTCTTCTCGAGCGGCATCTCCAGCGGACCCATGATGTATTGCTTCGGCGAAAGCGATTCCGTCGAAGCGATCGCCTGCTCCCACGTGACTTGTTGCCCGCTGTACGCCGCCATTCGGCCAAGCACAGCCATCATGTTGCTGACCACCATCCACTCGCCATCGTTGATGACCTTGCCATCACGAATCGCCTTGAAGAGTTCGTCGTGCTCGTTCTGATACATGTCAGACTTTGGAGCATCGGCCGGATACTCCCAGAGCACCTTGCCAGCGGGATCCTTCATAATGTGAGTCGGGCCCCATCCGTTGATGAAGCACTGACCCTTCGTGCCGGCGATCCAATCGGTGTTCTCGAAGTAGCAGTCCGGCTCTTGGCGGCAATTCAAGAATGCACGGCGTCCATCGGCCCACTCGTACACGATGGCGAAGTGGTCATAGACGTCGCCGCGCTCAGGCATTGCCTCGCGAAGTTGGCGCCCGCCCATTCCAACAGCGCTCTTTGGTGGCTCATTACGGAAGCACCAGTTGATCTTGTCGACTGAATGCACGGCCTGTTCAACCATCTGATCGCCAGAAAGCCAGGTGAAATGCTGCCAGTTACGCACTTGGAACTCCATGTCGCTCCAGCCCGGCTGACGCTTGTTGGTGCCAAGCGGACCGGTGTAGTAGCAGCCGTACATCGCCATCGGCGTGCCAAGCGTGCCCTTCTCTAATTGAGCGAACGTGGCAGCTTCCGGCGCTGAGCGGCGCCAGCAGAAGCCAGACATCAGGTTGATGTTCTTCGCCTTGGCAGCCTTCGCACTCTCTACCACGCTGCGGTAGCCAGGCGCGTCAACGAACATTGGCTTCTCGCAGAAGATGTGCTTGCCAGCTGCTACTGCCTCGGCGAGGTGCATCGGACGGAAGTGCGGCGCGCTGCAGAGCAGCACCACGTCAACGCCCGACGCGATTGCTTGCTTGTATCCATCGAACCCAGAGAAGCGGCGCTCGGCCGGCACCTGCACACGGTCCTTCGATGGATGCTTCTCAAACTGCTTCAGGCAACTGTCCATGCGATCGGGGAAGACATCCGCGACCGCCCACAGAATGACGCCCTTGTCTGCTTTCAATGCTTGGTTCGCTGCGCCCGAACCGCGACCGCCGCAGCCGATGAGCGCCACCTTGAGAGGCTTCAGAGAACTGCCAGTGTCCTGCGCGCCGAGCACGGATGGTGCGATGAACGCTGCCATTCCGGCTGCAGAGGAGATGGCGACGAAATCGCGGCGAGTGATGCCGCCCGAGGTCTGTTCTGTGGTCATTATTTCTTCTCCGTTGCTGCAGGTGCTGCGCCACTCGGCGCGGGATTCATGTGTGCGTTGGCATCGTTCGTTACGACGCGCATTCCAATGTACGGGCCATCTACGAGCCACCACACGCTTTTGGGGAACTGCGGATCACTCTCGTTCCAATCCTCGGTTTCGGGGATCGGCTTCATCGCGGCGGGATCGATTTTCTTGTCCTTGAATGAACCACCAAGAATGCAGAATGATCCGTCGGCAGCAACGCACCACTCCGCGGCATTGCCCCAGAGGTCTGCAAGACCAAGCGCATCAAATTTCTTGGAGCCAATCTTGTGCGATGCATTCTTTGCATCCGCTGCAGTCCACGCGCCGTCAGTGATTGAATCTGCGGTGACTGGGGTCTGCTTCGCCATGCATTGCCACTCTGCAACGGTCGGCAACCGATAGGTTCGACCCGTCTTCTTCGAAAGCCATTCGCAGAATTGAACGGCACCCTTTGAGCTCATGGAGATCGCAGGCCAACCTTGGTGTCCGTACCCGCGATCGACCGACACGTACGGCTTCGTTGGACGCGTGACAGCATCGCTCGCTGGCGTGCTTGCGCCCGCTTTCTGGTCGAGCTGATAGAGGAATGCATCGAAGAGTTCCCATGGCACTTCCGTGCGTGCGGCGAAGAACGCAGCACCGCCATCACATGCGGGGACAGCCATCATGTCGACGCGGATTGCGGTGCCAACAATGGTGTCAGTGAAGGCGGGAGCCACGGCTGCAGCGGTGGCGCCGGGGGCGGGTGGAGCGCCGAGGGCTGGTGGAGCAACGGTGGCTGGTGGAGCGACAGCGGAACTGCTCGCCAAACTCACCACACACGTCGCTAACGCGCAAGCGACAGCGAAGGATCGGGGAACGCGTGTCTCGAACCAATGGTCCATGCAGGGAACGCTACCGCGAACCCGCTTCGCGGTTGCGCGCGGCCGGCATATTCCACCGAGGTCCAGTACCCGGCTACGCTGCCCGCCATGAGTGCCATGAACGCCGTGAATGCCATGATCGCCTGGGCTGCCACAAGCGCCACCAGTACTTCGGATGATGGATCGGTCGCCATCGTCCACCTACCCACCTGGACCGTGATTCCGTTTGCCGCACTCTTGGGCGCGATCGCATTACTGCCACTTCTCAAGCAAACCGCGCACTGGTGGGAGTCAAATCGCAATAAGTTCATGGTGTCCGCGGGATGCGGACTCGTCGCGCTCGCCATCGTTGGAGCATTGGAGGGCGGATCGGGCGCCTCCAAAGCGGCGTTCCATGCCGCGGCGGAATTCGTGCCGTTCATTGTGCTGCTGTTCTCGCTGTATGTGATCTCGGGCGGCATCCTGATTTCCGGGCATATTCCAGGTTCACCGCGCGTAAATACGGCCATCTTGGCCTTGGGAGCAGTGATTGCCAACCTGCTCGGAACTACGGGCGCAAGCATGTTGCTGATTCGACCGCTGTTGCGCTCCAACGGAAAGCGCAAGCATCGAGTCCACGTGGTGATCTTCTTCATCTTTATCGTCAGCAACATCGGCGGACTGCTCTTGCCGATTGGCGACCCGCCGCTCTTCCTTGGCTACCTGCGCGGCGTTCCGTTTAGTTGGACACTCACGCTCTTCCCGGAGTGGCTGATCGCCAATCTGGTGCTGCTCACCGTGTTCTTTGCAACGGACACTTACTTTGCGCGCAAAGAGGGCGCGATCCCCGAGCCTGCGGAAATGGATGCGGGCGATCCGCCGATTCCAGTGATCCGCATTTCTGGTGCGCAGAATGTGCTGTGGCTTGCGGGCGTTGTTCTGGCTGCGGCATTCATGGTGCCTGGTAAGGAGTTGCTCGGAACTGGCTGGGCGATTCCCGAAGGCGGTCGCGAGGGCATCATGCTCATGTGCGCAGCGGCGAGCCTGATGCTCACACCGCGCGCGGTGCGCAAGGAAAATCACTTTGCATTCGGGCCAATCATCGAAGTTGCCGCGCTGTTCGGCGGACTGTTCCTCGCCATGCAACCCGCGCTCGAACTGCTCATTGATCGCGGCGGGCAGTTGGGTGTGCAGACGCCTGCGCACTTCTTCTGGGCCACCGGACTGCTTTCAAGTTTCCTGGATAACGCGCCCACCTACTTGGTATTCGCCGATGTTGCGCGGACGGTGACGCCGCAAGACATCGCTCATGGCATTCACTACTCCGGCGCGGTGATCGATCCCGCCCTGCTTGGCGGCGTGAGTTGCGGCGCCGTGTTCATGGGCGCGAATACGTACATCGGTAACGGGCCGAATCTGATGGTGGCAGCGATTGCCCGCGAAGACGGCGTGCCGATGCCCACATTCTTTGGCTACATGTTGTGGTCAGGCGCGATTCTTATGCCGATATTCGTAGTGATCACTTTCGTGATGTTCTGATCGACTACGGCTCCGCTTGCTTGCGCATCATGTCACCGGCTTGGCCGAGGTCTTTCTGCACATCACCGGATGAGCCGATCTGCAGTGAGTCCTTGCCCACTTTCAATTCGATAGCCCCGCGCGGCGCGCCTGCTTTCGTTCCGTCACCTTTCTGCTTCATCATGGCAAAGATGATGCCTTGCGCCACGGCACTTTCTGCAATCATGCGCCCGGCGCGCTCACTTGCTGCGCTTAGATTCTTGAATTTGCCAGTATCGAGTTCATTCTCAAAGTCACCGAGCGCGTTCTCCACGGCGATCATCATGTACGCAAGCACCGCCCATTCTTCGCGTGTTTCTGGGAAGTAACCGCTGCCGCGAATAAGGTTCACTGGTACGGAAATGCGCCAGCCATCCGGAGTCTCTCGCATGGCAAGCGTGCCACCGAGCACTTGCTTGCCATCAATACTGAATGCGGCGGTGCCATCACCAAGATCTTCAACGACCAAGCGCGATCGATTCGCATCAAGCCAACCGAACGGGTCAGCCATCACTGCGGTGAAGACATCTCCGAAGCCACTGCGAGTTGCCCAGGTGCCGCCCTTAGAAAGTTCCTTCTCGACATCCTTGGGGTACTTCGCCTTCAACTTCTTGCTCACGCGCCAGAGTTGCGCAAGCATGTCGCCGGTCTTCTTCTTGACGTCGTTGATCGCACTCGTCTCGGTGACGCCGTCAGAGAATGTCACTTCGCGGGCCTCAATGTCGATCATGGTCGGCAAGAGCTCGGGGCGGCCGTCCTTGACCATCTGTGCCATGGCATCCACGGCCAGTGCTGGGGTGCTTGAGTCATAGCGCGGCTTTTTGCATCCGCCGAGGGCGACGAGCGCGGCGAGCAGCAGCATGGCGAGGGCGCGAGACCCGGGGCCGTGGCCGCGGTCGCGAAATGCCTGCAAATTCGCACCTGCGCGCTGTAACTGCCGAGAGACTGACGCCAATTTCGCCATGTGGGCATGGTAGGCGGCTTTCCTCCCTTACACTTTTTGCGATGCGCATTGAGTTGAACGGCCAAAGCAAGGACCTCGACGGACCATCCACGGTGGCCGAGCTCTTGCGGGCACTCGGACTCGAACGTGCGCCCTGCGCTGTGGAAGTGAACGCGCAGTTGGTTCGCAAGGCGCTCCACCCCAGCCATGCGCTTGCCGAAGGCGACCGCGTCGAGGTCGTTACCCTTGTTGGAGGCGGCTGACGCCGAATATCTCATGACTACCCAGCAACCACCCATCATCGCGCGAACATCGCCGATCGCTCCTGCACTGCCGCCGCTCCGCATCGGAAGTTTCACGCTGAAGAGTCGATTAGTGGTCGGTACAGGCAAGTACCGAGACTACCCAACCATGCAGGCAGCAATTGAGGCTTCCGGCGCGGATTGCGTCACGGTGGCGGTCCGCCGCGAGCGGCTCGTTGATGCAGAGGGGCGATCGATCTTGGACTTCTTGCCGCTCGAGCGCCTGACGATTCTGCCGAACACCGCAGGGTGCTTCACGGCTGATGATGCCGTGCGTGTTTCTCGGCTTGGTCGCGAGATTCTGGAGCAACTTGGAAATCCGGGCGCAGGATGGGTAAAGCTTGAAGTGCTCGGCGACCGAACGACACTGCTACCTGATCCGGTTGGAACGCTCGAAGCGTGCAAGGAGTTGGTGAAGGACGGCTTCACTGTGCTCTGCTATTCGAGTGATGATCCGATCATTGCTGCGCGACTTCGGGACGCGGGTGCGGCGAGCGTGATGCCGGCGGGAAGTCCGATTGGCAGCGGCCGTGGCATTGCAAATCCAGCGGCGATACGCATGGTGATTGACCGCCTAAAGCTTGCGGAACAAGGCGGCAGCGCGGACTATCCGGTGATCGTTGACGCTGGTGTTGGAACGGCAAGTGACATCGTGCACGCCATGGAATTGGGCGCGGACGGGGTTCTACTGAACACCGGAATCGCACACGCGCAAGACCCGGTGCGGATGGCGCACGCCATGCGTCTGGCGCTTGATGCGGGCTGGCACACAGCGCGCGCAGGGAGAATTCCGCGCAAGCTTTACGCCAATGCAAGCAGCCCGTGGGAAGGCGTCATCACGCACATCCCTGGGGAGTAAGTCTTAGTGGTCGACGCGGTGACCGAGGATTGGCTCGAGTTCCGCGACCCGCGCTGCCACCGTCGCCACGTCGCGCGACTCGAGGTTCAAGCGCAATAGCGGCTCCGTATTTGACATGCGAATGTTCGCCCACCAACTGCCGCAGTCCATGCTGAGACCATCAAGCGTGTGGAACTTGGCCGTCGGATACTTCGCACGCAACGCGTCGAGCGCGCCTTGCTTGTTCTCGTTCTCGAAGTTAATTTCGCCACTCTGGCAATAACGCCGGAACGGTTTGATGCACTCGGACACCGGCTTACCCGCCGCAACCAACGCACTCACCACATTGATGAAGGCACGCGCGCCACTGTCCGTGCACCACATGTCGCCAAAGTAAAAGTGCCCGCTCAACTCGCCACCAAAGGGCGCACCCGTTTCGCGCAACTTCTGCTTCATGAACACGTGACCAACGCGCCCCTCAACCGGGACCCCGCCTGCCGCCCGCACACTTTCCTCAACGGAACGCGTGCTGCGCAAGTCATAGACGATCGATGCACCAGGCTGCGCCTTCAACCAGCCCTGCGCCAACCATGCCGTCAGCAAGTCGCAGCCAATCGGCTCGCCCTTCTCATCGATCACCATGCAACGGTCCGCATCACCGTCAAAGCACACACCAAAGTCCGCCTTCAGGGTGCGAACACCTTCGCGCGTCGGAGCCAAATTCGCTTCCACCAATGGATTCGGTTCATGCACAAATTCGCCCGTGGAATTATCAAAGTTGATCGGGGTGATCTTCAAACCCTTCACCGCACCGAACACCTGCGGCACCATGGTTCCCGCCATACCGTTTGACGCGTCAATCACCACGTGAAGCGTGCGCGTGCCGTCAAGAATCTCCTTGGGCAACAGCGCCAGTAAATGCGCGCGGTAACCACTCCATAGATCGCGCGACTCCTCACTGCCACCACCCGGACCCATGCCCTTGCGAGCATCCTCTGCAATGAGTTTGATCGCGCCGAGCCCAGTCTCCTGGCCCACCGGCTTCGCACCCGCACCACTCACCTTGAACCCGTTGTATTGGGCAGGATTGTGACTCGCGGTGGTCTGCACCGCACCAGCAGCATTCAGTGCATTCACTGCAAAGTAGGTGAACGGCGTGTCCACCATTCCTACATCAACGACATGCGCGCCAGCTTCAATCATGCCATCTTTGAGCGCCCGCACCAAACTCGGCGAACTCTTGCGCATGTCACGCCCGACCACCACCATCCGCGCACCACCATCCGTTCGACCTTCCTTGGAAGCCGTCTCCAAGAGGAAACGTGCGGTGCCGTAGCCAATTTGCCACGCATCGGTCTCGTTGAGAGGCTCGGGGTAAATGCCGCGGACGTCGTACGCCTTGAAGATCTTCTGAAGCATGGAGCGCGGATCGTAGTATTCCCGCCATGACCATGACGCGCTTGCAAACGCACTTACACATCGAACGCAGCCTGACCCGGATCGTGGCGACCGTTGGACCGGTGTCAAACTCCACCGCCATGCTCACCCGGCTCGCGCGCGCTGGGGTCAGCGTCTTTCGCCTGAACATGAGTCACGGCGACCCCGCCACGCACGCACGCACGATCACCACCATCCGCGCCGTTGCCAAGTCACTCAAACTCGAACTCGGCATCCTGGCTGACCTCCCCGGCCCCAAGATCCGGCTCACCATGATCGACAGGAACGAAACCATTCGGCTCCGCCACGGCGATCCCGTTTGCATTGCGCGCGGCACGAGCGCCATCAATCCTGATGCGCGTCCAATCACACTTCACGTTGACTACAAACGCTTCACCGATGATGTCAGCACCGGAGACCGCGTACTCATTGATGACGGCGCCGTGCAATTGCGCGTGCGCGCGAACCGCCGCGGTGTTGTCGAGTGCGTCTGCGAAGTCGGCGGAACGATCTCAAGTCGCAAGGGCGTCAATCTGCCCGAGACTGCTGTCAGCCTGACCGCGCCGACCGCACGCGACCGCGTCCTTGCCGACTGGGCAGTCCGCCACGGCGCAGATTTCGTCGCACTGTCATTCGTGCAAACCGCTGCGGACATCATCAGCCTGCGCCGCACGCTTGCGCGCAGTGCAAAGACAACTCGCGGTCGCATTCCGAGCATCGTTGCCAAGATCGAACGCCCGGTTGCGCTCAACTCGCTCGACTCCATCGCTGCCGAAGCGGACGCCATGATGGTGGCGCGCGGCGATCTTGCCATTGAGCTCGACTTTGCGCGCGTTCCCGTTGAACAACGCAGAATTCAGGCCGCGTGCGAACGCGCAGCAATCCCGTGCATCGTTGCAACGCAGATGTTGCAAAGCATGATCGAGGCGCCACTCCCAACTCGCGCCGAAGCATCAGATGTAGCGAGCGCCATCTTCGGCGGCGCCGATGCTGTGATGCTGAGCGGCGAAACCGCGGCTGGCAAATACCCCATCGACTCCGTTGTCGCGATGCGTCGCATTGCTCAGGAAACCGAGTCGTGGCTCTGCAAACAACCGCCGCGCGCGCTGCGCTCCCGCGAATTGGTGGAGAGCGATGAACCCGCTGCCGTCCTTGCCCGCAGCATGGCACAGATGGCCACCGAAAGTCACTCGCGCGCCATCATCGCCTGGACCGATCCGCGTTCGTTGCGCTTCATCAGCCAAACCGACGTCAATGTTCCGATCTACGCGTTCGGAGCAACCGACGCAGAGCTGCGCACGCTTGCCTTGTTTCGCGGCGTGCGCGCCATCCGCATCAATCACCCAACGGATTCGCGCGATTTTGTGCGCGCAGCTGAACGGATTTTGCGCGGCGCACGGCTTCTCTCCACCCGCGACCGAGTGGTGGTAGCCACCGGTTTCGCTGGTCACGGCACCGAACGCTTGTGGCTGCGACAGGTGGGCGCAAAGGCTGTGTGACGCCGATTGCCCCCGCGATGGCGGATAACGCTGAAGTTATGGCGCATTCGTCACATTTCCCACCGTGTAAGCCATTGCGAAATGCACGGTTTCTCGGTAACTTCCGACGTTTCCCCACCAGTCGGTGGGGACGACGCGGCCCATAGGTGGACACCGCGTCGCACGGATACCCCGCGCGGGGTTTCCATCGTCCTCGCTCCAAGCGCCCTTGGTTCGGGACGGCCGCCGAGTTTCGGCGTCCACCGGTCGTGCCCGCGGAGTCGCTGCAGTCGCTCGTAAGGAGAGCCACATGTCTGATCAGAAGTCACTCGCGAAAGAACTCGTCGAAGCCGGAGTCATCTTTGGACAGCGTCGTTCCAGCTGGAACCCGAAGATGAAGCCGTACATCTACGCCACCAAGAATGGCGTCTCGATCATTGACATCAAGGAGACCATCAAGGGTCTTCTGCTGGCCAAGAAATTCATCACGAAGGTCGTTGCGAGCGGCAAGGACGTGTGCTTCGTCGGCACCAAGCGCCAAGCCCGCGGCGCCGTCGAGCAATACTGCACTGAATGCAAGATGCCCTACGTCACTGAGCGTTGGCTCGGTGGCACGCTGACCAACTTCCGGACCATCCGCGAGCGCCTGCGCCGCTTGGAGGAACTGGAGCGTCTCGGCGAAACCGGCAGCATCAAGAACTACTCCAAGAAGATGGAATCACAGCTCGCGCGCGAAGAGAAGAAGATCTTCCGCAACCTCAATGGCCTGCGCACCATGGGCAAACTCCCAGGCGCGCTCGTGGTCATTGACACCACCCGCGAACTGAATGCATTGCTTGAGGCGAAGACCTTGGGCATTCCAACCATCTGCTTGATCGACACCGACGGAAACCCGGATTTGGCTGACATTCCAGTGCCAGCCAACGATGACTCGATGCGCTCCATCGACATCGTCATCCGCGAACTTTGCGCGGCTGCCTTGGCAGGTCGTGGCGAACGCAGTGGCGCAGCTCCTGAGGAGATGGGCGCGGCGGTCGTTGCTTCTGGCGAGTTGGATGCACCCGGCGGTCAGCGCCCAGTTCGTCGTTCAAGCCGAAGTCAGTTCCGTTCTGACAGTGGTCGTTCCGCAAGTTCCGACTCCCCCGCTACTGCCCCGGCCGCTGCGCCGTCGGCAACAACCGGCGCGTAAACCGATCAGCACATTCGATTCAATACAAACACCCAACACGAGGTGACAGAATGACTACCGCCAACATCAATTCGAAGGACGTCATGGCCCTGCGCGAGCGCACTGGCCTTGGCATGATGGACTGCAAGGCTGCTCTGATCGAGGCTGGCGGCGACGCCAAGCTCGCTGAAGAGCGCTTGCGTGAGAAGCTCAAGGGCAAGATGGATACGCGCACTGATCGCGCTGCCGGCGAAGGCTGCATTGCGATCGCTGTGTCAGGCAACAAGGCCGCCATCATTGAGGTGCGTGCTGAGACCGACTTCACCGCTCGCAATCCCGAGTTCCGCGCCATGGCCGCCGAACTCGCGAAGGCTGCTGTGGCCGGCGCCGTCGGCGCTGCCGTGAAGACGGACGCTATGCAGAAGCAGCTCGACGAAGTCCGCATCCGCACCGGCGAGAACCTCTCGTTCGGCGGCGGCCAAGTGGTCCAAGGTGACGCGTTTGCTCAGTACATCCATCACGACGGCAAGAAGGCCGGGCTGATCGTCTACTCCGGCACCATTGACCACGAGACGGGTGTCGGCATTTGCCAGCACATCGTCGCAGCGGTTCCGGCGCCGATTGCCGTCGATGAGCACGGAATTCCCGCTGAAATGCTCGCCGAGAAGCGTACCGAAGCCATTGATGAGGCGAAGGCCTCCGGTAAGCCGGAGCAAATCGCCCAGAAGATGGCCGAAGGCAAGCTGCGTAAGTTCTTCGAGGAAGTCACACTCCTCGGTCAGAAGTACGTTCGCGATGACAAGAAGGCGATCAAGGAACTCTTGGCTCCCGATGCCAAGATCCACCAGTTCGTCCGCATGATGGTCGGTCAGCACTGATGACCGGCTGATGGCTCACTCAGTCATCACCAATGCAAGTACCAACACATAGGGCGCGGTCTTCGGACCGCGCCCCATTCTTATAACTGCGTTGATTGTCGAAACTCAGCCGGGCTTCGCAGCCGGCGCAGGCGCGGCCTTCGGTGCCCCGTCCTTCGGCATCACATCCACTGCCACCGGGCAGTGATCGCTTGCATAGCCGGCTGGAACCTTCTCCTTCTCGGGATCAGTCTTCCAGTCGTAATCGCTCGGCGGATGCATGGTTCCCATGACGAAGAAGCCACCTGGAAGCACATCGTCTGCAAGTCCCTTACTCATGAAGATGTAGTCGATCGCACGTCCAGAGTCATGCGTCGTATACAGGTCCTTCGTGCCGCTGTCCTTGTTGGCGCGGAAATCGTATGCACCCTTCATTCCAGATTCGCCGAACGCCTTCGGCGCCTTCATCGATGGCGTGGCGTTGAAGTCGCCCATCACCGCAACATTCGCTGCCGGATTGGCTTCGAGATCCTTCTTCACAAACTCAATAGTCTGCAGCGCTTCGCTCTCGCGCTGATAGTCAAATTCCTTGCCGCCAGCCTTAAAATGCACGGAATAGATGGTCACGGGCCAGCCATTGACATCAATCTCTAGTTTCAGCGGCGAGCGCTGGAACTTCTTTGCTTGATCGGGCTTCTTGCCAGCCCATCCTTCGCCGTCGCGCATGGCGTCCATGTCGGTCAGATCCTCAGTCACGAAGGTTGTATGCGCCTTGATCGGAAAGCGGCTCAGGCATGCCTGCTCAACCCCGCGGTAGTAACCAACATCTTCGCTGTACACGTACTTGTAGCCCATGTCCTTCAAGTAGGTATCGCGGAACCATGTCAACGCTTCAAGGCTCTCCATCTCTTCGAGGCAGAGAATGTCCGCGTCAAGCCGCTTGATCTCGTCGGCAATCGCCTGAACACGCGATGGCTTCGTGGTCATCTTGATGTCGTCATATTCACCTTGCAAGGCCGGATCATCAACGGCATCGAAGAAGTTCTCGACGTTGTACGCCGCGATGCGAATAGCACCGTCCTTCTTGTCAGGCGCCTTCTCCACGCCGTACCAGACGCCGGCCGGACGCACGGTCTTCGGGGCCTTCTCCTTTGCGGGGGCTTTCTCCTTCGCCGGTGCTTTGGGCTCCTTCACAGGCGCCTTTGGAGCCGCTGGCGCCGCCGGCACCCCGTCCTGCCAAGACAGCGGTGCCGCCGAAAGCGCGAATGCGAGGGAAAGAATGCCGAACGTGTTCATGGGCTTCTGCATTCGGTCGAGTCTAGCCGAGTAACCACCTAGACTTCCCCTATGCCACGCACGCAGCCATCAAGTCGAACGCGCTTCCGTACCTATTTAGAGCGCTTCGAAGCCGCCCGCACCAAGGCAAAGCGGGAGAACATCACTGTCACTTGGCATGGGCAGGAAAAAAGTCGGCGGCGCACCCGGTCATTCACCGCGCTGTTCCGCGCGTTCCTTGGTCTGGCGCATCCCTACCGCCGTCGAATTGGGTTCTCGCTTGTCACCCTCACCGTTGCGACCGTCTGCGGGTTAGTGCCACCAGCTGCAACCAAGGTGGTGATCGACAACGTCTTGGGTGGGCACCCGCTCACTGGCAACTGGGCGAGCATGCTCGGCGGCTTCGCTGAAACGCCGCAAATGCTCCTTGCCTGGCTCGCAGGAACCGTCGTCACCGTGAGCGCTGTGGCCACGGGTCTCTCCGTGCTCGGTCGATATCAAACCACGCGGACCGTGAAGGTGCTGCAGACCGCCATGCGGCGCCGCGCATTCGATCACGCCATGCGTTTGCCACTGCACCGCGTGCAAGGTCTGCGCGCGGGCGGCGTTGGCGCCATCATTCGTGAAGACGCGGGCGGGTTGGCAGAACTGGTGTTTGCGCTGATCTATAACCCGTGGCGATCGGTGATCCAACTCACCGGCATCCTCACCATTCTTGCCATCACAGACTGGCGACTACTCTTGGGCGCACTCCTGCTCTTCCCCGCAGTCATGCTGACGCACCGAACATGGATCGGACGACTGCGTCCACTGTTCAGAGACATTCGCCAACAAGTGGGCGAAGTTGACTCCACGGCCAGTGAAGCGTTCAGCGGCATTCGAGTGGTGCGCGGATTTGCACGCCCAAAGTTTGAAGGCATCCGACACGGCACCGCGCTTGACCTCTTGGCTCGCCAAGAAATGCTCACCTGGTGGTGGAGCCGCACCGTTGAAGTGGCATGGCAACTCCTGATTCCCGTCGCCAGCGCTGGACTGCTCTGGTACGGCGGCGCACAGGTGCTGGCTGGCCGCATTACCACCGGCGAACTCATCATGTTCCTCACCTACTTGGTGATGCTGTTGGCGCCTCTCGAAAGTCTGGCGCAGAGTGCTACCGGCCTCCAAACGCACTTGGCAGGACTCGACCGAACCCTTGATTTCCTGCAGGAAAGCCCAGAAATGCCAGACCGCGCTGGTGCCCTGCGCCTCGACCGCACCCATGTGGCTGGCGCCGTTACGTTGCGCGGGGTCGGATACCGCTACCCCAACCGTGAGACGGATGTACTGGCTGACATCACCTTCACCACGCGACCCGGCGAGATGACTGCCTTTGTCGGTGCAAGCGGTGCTGGTAAGACCACCCTGTGCAACCTGATCGCGCGCTTCTTTGAGCCAACATCAGGAACCATCACCCTTGATGGTCGCGATCTGAGTGATATTGAACTGTCGTCATTCCGCAAGATTCTCGGCATCGTCGAGCAGGACGTCTTCCTCTTTGATGGAACCGTTGCAGACAACATTCGCTATGCCGATCCCGGTGCGCCAATGGAACGTGTGCTCTGGGCTGCCAACGCCGCCAATGCAAACGGCTTCATCGAAGCAATGCCAGAAGGCTACGAAACCGCTATCGGCGAACGCGGCGTTCGTCTTTCCGGTGGCCAACGGCAACGCATCGCCATTGCGCGCGCGCTCCTTGCTGACCCACGCATCTTGATCCTTGACGAAGCCACTTCCAATCTTGACACTGAAAGCGAACGCGCTATTCAAGAGGCGCTGCAAGCACTCATGCGCGGTCGAACGAGCTTTGTGATTGCGCACCGACTCTCCACCATCATGCATGCCGATCGCATTGTGGTACTGAAAGACGGGCGTATCACTGAAATGGGCACGCACACCGAATTGATGAAATCAAGCGGCATTTACCAACAAATGGTGCTGGTGCAAACCGCGCCACCCGCCATGCCCACCGCTCCAGGCGCGCCTGGCTCAGGCGCAGCGCATCCGCACGGTGGCGCCGTCAGCCGGCCGTCCGGCCACGCCACGCCCGCTGCTTCGTGAGATGCAGCCACCAACTGCGCCACTGAATGGCAACCAGCAGCGCGATGGTGAATGGATGCAGTACGACGCACTCCATTGATTGCCGAAAGCGGCGCGCCAAGATGACTCGCTGCACCAACTGAGCGGCGATTGCAAACGTCGCGAGCACCGTTGGCCCAATCGGCATATCGCCGCGCACCATCATCACCGGAAGCCATATCCACGGCAGCAGTATGCCGAGCACCTCAAGAACGGTGAACACCACAAGCACCAACGGCGACCCAAGACCTTCATAGGCGTTCTTCGTAAATCCGCGCCATGTCTCCGCAGCCGATCGGTACATGCGGCAGGAAACGCTATCGCTGCCGTCGTATAAATCCGTATGGAATCCGGCACGGCGAATATTGCGCGGCAACTTGATGCCGTCATGCATGCTGTCACGGAATGCCGCGTGCCCACCGGCTGCTATCCAGGCGGTGCGTTGCACTAAGAGAAATTGGCCGCATCCAGCGCTTGTTGCTGGGTCATTGGTAGTGCGCATGCGCGGCATTGGCAGCCAACTAAAGAGCATCCAGTGAATGAGCGGAACCACCATTCGCTCAAGAAATGTGCCCGTTTCCTGCTGCGGAACCGTGCTTAACAGCGCAGCGTTCAACCGCTTGGCCTCCGCCACCGCGCGCACTAAGCAATCCGGCGTGAGGCGAACGTCTGCATCTGTAAAGAGCAACCACTCGCCGCGTGCTTCCTGACCCATCCGCTCGCAGCCCCACTGCTTGCCATTCCAACCCGCCGGGAGCGGCTGCACTGGTACGGACCGGACGCGCGCGTCTTCTGCACACAACGCAGCAAGAATCGCTGGCGTCTGGTCGGTGCTTTGATCGTCATGAACAAGCACCTCAAGCGAAACACCTTGATTGGCAAGCGCCCCGCGCACCACCGCGGCAATATTTCGCTCTTCGTTACGCGCTGGAATGCACACACTCACCATTGGCACAGCAGACGCCGAGGCTGCGCGCACGACCCCTGATGTAGCGGATGGCGAATCACTACCAGCTTCGCGCAACCCACGCGCATCGCCACTATCTCCGCTCGTCACAGAAGCACCGCGCGCGCGAACGTAGATCCGTACATTAATGATCGTCATCACCAACGCAATCGAACTGACCAACGCGCTAAAGACCGGCAGCCATGTG
>JAPLMU010000089.1 GCA_026386795.1 Planctomycetota bacterium | reverse complement strand
TGAAGGCGCCTCGATCATTCCAACGGTCGAAGAGTGGCTCCGCACGCAACGCCCCGAACACGCCGCCATTCCGGAGGCCGGCATTGTTCATCGCTTAGACCTTGGTACTTCCGGTTGCCTGGTTGCCGCACGCAGCGTGGAGGCGTATGAGCGCCTGCGCGCCGCGGTTGGCAGTGCAGCCGGTGCACGCAAGACGTACTTGGCGCTGGCTGTGAGCGGCATCGCGGAGGTGGGGAGCTTCCGTTACTACTTTGTTAGTCGCCACAAGGGTTCGCGCAAGGTGACCGTTGCCACCGAGGGCGGCGCGCCGGAATGCGGTCGATGCCGCTGGCAAGTGCAGAAGCGACTGGTTGACGGCATCCATGATTTGGTGGAAGTGGAACTGGTGGGGCGCGGTCGCAGGCATCAGATTCGCGCGGGATTGGCGCATCTGGGATATCCGCTCGCGGGTGACGCCCTGTACGGCGGCTCGACCACGGTGCACACCCACCCGGCGCTCCATGCATGGCGCGTCGAGATCGATGGCGAGCAGGTTGAATGCCCTGCAGATGCGCGATTTACAGGCTGAAATGCGGAGTGCGGAGCGTGGCTGAACGGGGGCGACGCGGAACAACGGTCGCCGCGTCCCGTGTGCCGACGCTGTTCCGAATCACGACTCCCAGCGTTCAATCTCTTCGCGACGGCGTGGTCCCGCAAGCACGATGAGTAGTACGGTTGGATAGATCAAGCCAATAATGCACCCGCCGACCACTTGGCCACGCTGCCACATACTTGGATCACCAGGAATTTCGCCCGCGCGCTCGGCCTCACTGACAGTCATCGGTGGCTTCTGGCTTTCTTTCCATTCGTTGGTGGCGCGCACAATGCCGGCTTGCCACTCCGTAGCAGGTCCAAGCATCCAGAATCCGATCACCAAGAGCGGCAGCGCCAACCCAATGCGAATGTACGCATAGCGACGCAGTTGCCGCGGTCCGGACGAGCGACGGCGCAGGGTGGCAATGCCGCCGAGCAGAAGAAGTGTGCTCAGGATCAGTGACGCCACTAGGTCAACGCCCATGCCGAGCAGCATGGATTGCGGCGCATCAGGAAATTTGATCGGCATGGCACCAGAAAACAGCTTCATGGAGAAGATGCCTGCCATGCCGCAGCAACTTGCCAGGAGCGTCAATCCACCAATAGCGATGGAAATGCCACCGATCCAACCGGGCCATGTTGAATTTGAATCGTTGTTTCCCTGTTCAGCTGAGGCGGATGCGCCCGGACCAGTTGGAGGCGTTGGATCAAACGGCACGAATGGAGGTTGTGACGATTGGTTCATGCGGCGCAGGGTACAGCGAGCCTTAGGGTCGCGTGAGGTCTACGCAGTGAACCGGTCGCTACCGCGCGGCGGCAGGAAATGGTGGAAGCGCGGGAGCATCAGGCATACACACGCGCAGCACCACCGAATGCGCGCGTGTACCCCATGTGGCGTCAGTTACAGGGATTTCCACCATGCGGGCTGCGCGCCAGTCGCGCACTGCCATGGTGACGGCGCCAACGGCGATCGGATCAGTCACCAGTGCATCACGCAGATCAATGCGCGCTTCGGCGGCGACGCGCAATGCGTCGGCGGGCAGCATGGAGCATTCGTATTCGGGCATCGGATCAAAGCGGGACGTTTCGCCCTCGCGGATATCAGCTGCGTCGGCAATCATGACCGTCTCGCCACCAATTCGAATCTCTACGCGCGCATCGGGGCGGTCTTCCAGACCAACCGCAGGGGATTCGGCCCCCGTGGTGCTCCAGCGCACGCCAATCATTGCCAAGGTTGTTCTGCCTGCCAGCGCCGAACGACGCCATGCCATCACAACGGGCGCCATCCGCCGATTCACTAACGGCCAAGCCTGCAAGTATCTGTCCGCCAGTTCCACCCGTGGTTCCCGGGCAAATTGTTGATAGAGACCACGGTCAACACGCAAGTC
>JAPLMU010000164.1 GCA_026386795.1 Planctomycetota bacterium | reverse complement strand
GCTTTAGCGATTCGATACTTCGTCCTGCCTCATGGGCATCGCATCGATGATGGTGAAGAGCTCATCGGTCGTCATCGGCGCACTACGGTCAAGCTTCACGCCACCGTCTTTACCAACGAGCCGCACCCGAAACGCTGGCGCTGATGTTTGGGTGATGACCTCCAGGTCGCGTTCCTTCAGACCCGCCGCTGCGGCATCGAAGGCGCTGATTTGTTGCAGGTAGGGGGCGGCCTGCATGGACGGCGTATCGATGATCAACACGCGGTGCTTCCACTGGTGTGCGGCGAGGTCGGGCAATGCGAGACCGGTTGTTGATTCGCCGGTACAGCCGTGCGCGAGGCAAGCCGCGAGGCTGGCGAGGCTCATCTTTAGTGCCGTGGGCATGCGTTCATACTATGCCGCGCAACTGCGATGCGAACCGTTTGTGGATCGATTCAGCGACGCCGACGGCTTCCAAGGAGGCCAGCGGCGCCAACGAGTGCGAGTGCGCCTGGGGCGGGGGTTGCGGTGCCTTCAAGAGTGAAGGCCATGTCGTAATCGCCGCCGTTGTTCGCTATCACTAGGGGGGCACTTCCCGCACCGTATCCGTTCCCTGGGTTCTGCCACATTGCGGCTGCACCGTTGGTGGTGAGGGACTGACCCCAAGTCCAAATTGGCGTGCCGCTGTGCGGTCGGACGACGAAGGCAGAGAGCCAGTAGTGACCAGCTTCAAGTTGTATGCCTGTCAGGTTAAACACCAGATCGAGGCCGACCTGCGTTCCCGAAATCTCGAAAAGCACGTCAGCCCCGATAAAGGCGCCCGTTCTAATTTGCATGACTACATCAGTGTTGTAGGAAGCATCGCCACCGTCGTGTCCGTAGGCGGTCAGGGCCGAGAGGTCGGTCGTGGCGCCAAGCGTAAAGTCGTCGAACGCGATGGCGGTGAAACTCGGATCATCGGGCGTGTGCTGGGAAATGATCGAGTGCGGTGCGTCATAAGGTTGGTTCGCGATCACTGCTGCCTGCGAGGCGCTGAGGACCATGAGGGCCGATGCGGATGACGCGATGAGAGTGAAGCGGGATGTATTCATTGGAACGAGTTCTCGTGAAAGTACGGAGCACCACTCACCGAAGCCCCCATGCTGGCGCATGAAGCGGCGTGTTTCCATGAGTGGCGCAATCCGCGTGCGGAGTGGCTCATGGATTTATGATATTCAGAGAAGAATCGAACGGTGACGGGGTTACACGCAGCGCGTCGCGGCCTTTATGGGGCATCCGCCGCCACCCGCACCCCCACCGCAACCACTTGCTGGCCGCCGTTGACGCGCGTCAGGTGGCCTTTGGTGCCCATGTCGTCAAGGAGGATGACGTCGCCGGCGCAGAGGGTGCGCTTCGCATGGTGAATCGATTCGTGTCACTTAACAGCGCCGCCGACGGCTGCCGAGGAGTCCAGCGGCGCCAAGCAGTGCGAGTGCGCCTGGGGCTGGGGCGGCTGTGCCTTTAAGGATGAAGGCCATGTCGTAAGCGCTGCCGCCGTTGCTGAATTGGCTCGCCAGAATGGGGGTACTTCCGAGGCCGTATCCGTTCCCTGGGTTCTGCCACATTGCGGGCTCGCCGTTGGTGGTGGTGGACTCACCCCAAAACCACTGGCCGCCGCCGGTTAAGATCGGTCGGACAACGAAGGCAGAGAGCCAGTAGTGACCAGCTACTAGTTGCATGCCTGTCAGGTCAAACACCAGGTTTTCACCAACCTGCGTTCCGGTGGTGGTGAACAGCACGGGTGCCGCGATACCGACGCTCGAAGTGATTTGCATGACTACAGAAATGTTGTAGCCAGGATGGCCATTCTCTACGCCATAAATGGTCAGCGCTGAGAGATCGGTCGTGGTGTCAAGCGAGAAGTCGTCGTACGCTTGGGCGGAGTTAGCCAGCACATCGGGCATGTGCTGGGAAGTGATCGCGTAAGTCTGGCCGTACGGCTGGTTCGCGATCACTGCTGCCTGCGAGGCGCTGAGGAGCATGAGAGCAGGCGCGGATGACGCGATGAGAGTGAAGCGGGATGTATTCATTGGAACGAGTTCTCGTGAAAGTACGGAGCACCACTCACCGAAGCCCCCATGCTGGCGCATGAAGCGGCGTGTTGCCATGAGTGGCGCAATCCGTGTGCGGAGTGGCTCACTAATTTGTGATATTCAGAGAAGAATCGAACAGTGACGGGGTTACACGCAGCGTGCTTGCGTCCTTATTGGGCAACGGCCACCCGCACCCCCACAGCCACCACTTGCTGGCCGCCGTTGACGCGCGTCAGGTGGCCTTTGGTGCCCATGTCGTCAAGGAGGATGACGTCGCCGGCGCAGAGGGTGCGTTCGGTGCCGTTGCCGTCGGTGATGGTGAGCGAGCCGGCGAGCATGAAGAACCATTGTCGGTACGGCGAAGGGTGCCATGGTCCGGACCAGTCGCCAGCGAAGCGCACCACTACGAATCCGGTTGCTGGGAGGAACTCGGACGCT
>JAPLMU010000122.1 GCA_026386795.1 Planctomycetota bacterium | reverse complement strand
CACCGAATCCACAGCATCCGCTCCCGTCCCCGCACCCCGCTCCCGCGCCACGCGAGCGGCGACCGAACTTGGGTGGAGTGTCGAGGAATCGGCATCGCTCTATTCGATTCGCAATTGGGGCAAGGGATTCTTTGATGTCAACGCCGCGGGACACGTGGTGGTGCATCCGCAGCGCAACCCCGCCATTGCGGTCGACCTCTATGAAGTGGTGGCCGGCATGCGCGAGCGCGGCTTCCGTACACCGCTCCTGATTCACTTCAGTGACTTGTTGAAGCAGCGTCTGGTGGATATTGCCGAAGCATTCCGCGGAGCCATTGTTGAGCACGGCTATCACGGCACGTATCAAGGTGTGTTCCCGATCAAAGTGAACCAGCAGCGCCGCGTCGTTGAAGAAGTGCGCGACGCTGGCAAGGGTCTTGGCTTTGGCCTTGAGGCCGGCAGCAAGCCAGAACTTCTTGCGGTCATGGGGATGACCAGCGACACTCCTGAGCGGCTCATCATTTGCAATGGCTTCAAGGAAGAGCGATACATTGAATTCACTGCGCTCGCCAAGAAGCTTGGGCGCAACATCATTCCGGTGATTGAGAACATCACCGAACTCAAGTTGATCTTGCGGTTCTATGAGCAGCACGGCGTTCGTCCAACCATCGGCGTGCGCGTCAATCTGGCTGCGCAGGGCGCCGGTCGCTGGCGGCATTCGAGTGGTCTGAAGGCGAAGTTTGGCCTCAGCATGACCGAAGTCCTTGAAGTGCTCTCGATCCTTCGTTCCAAGGGCATGGAAGATTGCCTTCAGCTCTTGCATTGCCACATGGGCAGCCAGATTCACGACATTCGTCAGGTGAATCAGGGGATCAATGAACTCGCGCGCATCTATACGCAGTTGGCAAAGGCCGGCGCGGGAATGAAGTACATCGATATTGGCGGCGGCTTGGGCATCGATTACGACGGCAGCCAGACCAGCTTTGAGTTCTCCATGAACTACACGCTGCAGGAATACGCGTCCAACGTGGTCTACAAGATCATGACCGTGTGCGATGAAGAGGGCGTAGCGCATCCAACGATCGTCAGTGAGTCTGGCCGCGCCATGGTTGCGCAGCAGAGCGTCTTGATCTTTGATGTGCTCGGTGCCAATCGACTTGACCGGTTCACGGTTCCCGCTGAGTTGCCACCACCGGCGGCTGGCGAGACCGAATTGCCACGACCGCTCGTAGACATCTATGACGTCTACAAAAACATCGCTGAGCGTCGGCTCGTTGAGCATTACAACGACATGCTTGAGGATCGCGACGAGGCGTTGCGCCTGTTCAGCGTTGGCCTCATGAGTCTGGAACACCGTGCCTTGGTCGACAACATCTTCTGGGCAAGCTGCGCCAAGATTCGCGACATTGCGCGCTCCATGAGTCGGCCGCCCGAGGAGCTTGGCGACCTCGAGAGCGCTCTCAGTGACACTTACTTCTGCAACCTCTCGATCTTCCAGAGCATGCCCGACGTTTGGGCGATCAACCAGCTGTTCCCGATTGCGCCAATTCACCGCCTCGGTGAGCGTCCGACCCGCAAGGCGACGATCGCGGATCTGACCTGCGATTCCGACGGCAAGATTGACCGCTTTGTGGACGACCACGACGTGAAGAAGTGGATCGAACTGCATGACTTCGAGGACGGCGAGGAGTACTTGTTGGGCGCGTTCCTGGTGGGCGCGTATCAGGAGACGCTCGGCGACCTGCACAATCTCTTCGGCGACACCCACGTGGCTCACGTCAAAGTGGACGACCAAGGCGAGTGGTGGATTGACGAAATCATTGAGGGCGACGCCGTCCGCGACGTCCTCAGTTACGTCCACTACGACTTGGCGCGACTCTTCGGCGAGGTTCGCCGCGAGTGCGAGAAGGCCGTGGTCAACAAGCAGATGACCGTGGCGGAGAGCCAGGGCCTTCTGAAGGCGTATGAAGCTGGGTTGTCGGGGTACACGTACCTCGAAACAGAGAATCGCTAAGGGTTCATTGCAGTTTCTTGGCAACCAAGCGGCTCGCGCTCGGTAGATTTGGCATGCTCTCCCGGCGCGCGATTCTCGCAGCCCTCGCTGCTGGCACCACGCTGGTTGCCGCCGGGGCTGTGATGTCCCCGCCGCCGCCGTCGTCGGTGGCGTCCATCGTCGCCGCAGATCCCATCCGCTTCGGTCGGGACATTCGTCCGATCCTGTCCGACCGCTGCTACCTCTGTCATGGCCCCGACCGCGCCAAGCAGAAGGCGGGTCTGCGTCTCGACTCGTTCGAGGGAGCCACCGCGCCGCGCAAAGACGGCGCCGCGATCGTTCCGGGTCATCCGGATGAATCGCTACTGCTGCAACGCATTTCATCAGTCGCCGCGGACACCGTCATGCCGCCGCCTGACAGTGGCAAGCATGCGATCACCGCCGCCGAGCAGGCGACGCTTCGGCAGTGGATCGCCGAGGGCGCGCTCTACGAATCGCATTGGGCATTCACAGTGCCGACGGTGCCCACTGTGCCCACGGTCCATGACGTTGCCTGGCCGCGGACACCGATCGACAATTTCATTCTTGCCGCGCTGGAGCGGGCCGCCATCGCGCCGAACTCAGAAGCTGATCGCGCCACGCTGTGCCGCCGCGTCTTCTTGGATCTCACTGGGCTTCCGCCCACCCCGGAAGAGACAGCGTCGTTCCTCACCGATGAGCGTGGCGATGCCTACGAAGTACTGGTCGATCGGCTGCTTACTGAGGAACCCTATCGAAGCCGATACGCCGAACGCATGGCCATTCCGTGGCTCGACGTGGCGCGCTACGCGGATACCTGCGGCATTCATCAGGACAACGGCCGGCAGATGTGGCTGTGGCGCGATTGGGTGCTTGCCGCCTTCCGCGACAACATGCCATACAACCAGTTTGTCATCGAGCAGGTTGCGGGCGACCTTCTACCGAACGGCACGGTGCAGCAGAAGATCGCGAGCGGATTCAATCGCGCGCATGTCACGAGCGATGAGGGCGGGGCGCTTGATGCGGAATACCTCTTGGAATACGCCGTGGATCGCACTGCAACGGTCGGCGCTGCGTTCCTTGGTCTCACGGTTCAGTGTGCGCGTTGTCACGATCACAAGTTTGACCCAGTGACGCAGGAGGATTTCTATTCCCTGCTGGCGTTCTTCAATTCCAACGAACAGCCTGGAATCTATTCCCAGACGATGGACGCGAACCGCGCCTATGAGCCATCCATCGAAGTGCCTACACCAGAGCACACGGCTCGTCTGAGCATCCTGGCGCAAGCTGCCGCCGATGCGCGTACTGCGCGCGATGTGATGAGTGATACCGAGCGAGCAGACTTCGCATCCTTTCGCACAAAGATCAGTAGTGAAGGCATTCGTTGGGCATCACTGCAATATGTTTCTGCAGTGAGTACGGAAAAGACAACGCTGACAGTGCAGCCTGATGGAAGCGTGCTGTCGTCGGGTGAGAATCCAGCCAACGACGAGCAGACATTCACCTACCGCACTGACGCCACGGACTTGCGTGCTGTCTGTCTTGAGGCGATGACTGATCCGTCGCTTCCTCTTGGTCGCGTCGGGAGAGCCCCAAACGGCAACGCGGTGCTTGATGCAATCGAAGTGGAGGCGGTCTCAGTGGTGGATCCCACCAAGCGCCGCAGTGTTTCGCTCGCGTGGGCGTGGGCCGACGTTGAGCAGATGGACGGCGATTACCGTGTTGCCAATGCGCTGCGTCGTGACGGGCGCGTGTGGGCGGTCAATGCACACAATGAACCCGGTGCGCGTGCCGCGCTCTTTGTTGCGGCGGAGCCGTTTGGTTTCCCGGGCGGTACTGAATTACGAGTGAAACTTGTGACAAAGTCACCGTACGCCCAACATGCATTCGGCCGCGTGCGCATTCACGCCGGCGCCGTTTCGGAATCCCTGCTTGCACAGTTGCCAACGGCATCGAGCAACTGGTACATCGTGGGTCCGTTTCCGATCAGTAATGCAAACGATGGCTACGAGACGGCCTTTGGTCCAGAGAAGGCGATTCCGCTTGACCTCAACGCAACATTCGGCGCAGTCGGTACTGGCACATTCAAATGGCGATACGCGCCGTTGATCAAGGAGGCCGAGGCAGTTGGGCTTGCCAACGGCGTCGATGCCGAGTTTGTGGCGCGCGAGATTTGGTCCGCCGCGCCGGGTTCGCTCGAACTTTCCATTGGCTCTGACGACGGCTTGCAGGTCTTTGCCAATGGCGTGCGTATTCATGATCATCGCATCGATCGCAGCATTGTTTCGGATCGCGATCGCGTTGTGGTTCCGCTGGTTGTTGGGTCGAATCTCTTGGTGTGCAAAGTGGTGAACACCGGAACGGACGGCGGCTTCTATCACCGTGAGATACCCGGAACATCAAGCATCGGGCGCGGATCGGTAGCGCTTGCTATGCCGAGTGGATCAGTACGACCGGAAGTTCTTGAAGGCGCAATTGCGTCATGGCGCGCTGCGCAATCGCCCACTTATAAAGCGCGAGCTGAGGCATTTGCTGCAGCCGATCGGCAACGCACAGACTTTGCCGCGACGCTTCCGCGCACCATGGTGATGCAAGAGCGCGGAGTGCCGGTCGATACATTTGTCATGAAGCGAGGTTTGTATGACCAGCCTGACACGACGCGCAAGGTTTCGCGTCGAATTCCGGTTGCACTCGGCGTACTGCCCGCGGATGCGCCGCAAGATCGGCGCGGTCTTGCGCAGTGGCTTGTGAGTCCGCAGAATCCACTCACTGCGCGCGTTGTTGTGAATCGTTTCTGGGAGCAGTTCTTCGGGCGCGGACTGGTGAAGTCGAGTGAAGACTTTGGTCTGCAAGGTGAATGGCCGTCACACATCGAGTTACTTGATTGGCTCGCCACCGACTTCCGCGACCACGGCTGGGATGTACGCCGGCTGGTGAAGGAAATTGTTACAAGCGCTACCTATCGGCAGTCCTCGCGCGTGCGTCGGGCCGTTGCCGCGCACGATCCGGAGGACCGCATGTTGTCGTGGTTCCCGCGTCAACGCCTGACGGCGGAGCAGATCCGAGACCAGGCGCTCTACGTGGGCGGGTTGCTCCGCGAGCGGCTTGGTGGACCCAGTGTGAAGCCCTATCAACCAGCAGGGCTGTGGCAGGAGACCAGCATGCCCTCCAGCAACACCAAGGCATACGACCAGGGCACTGGTGATGATCTCTGGCGACGCAGCCTGTACACCTACTGGAAGCGAGCCTCGCCGCCGCCTTCGATGCTGGCATTTGACGCGCCGACAAGGGAATTTTGCGCGGTTCGTCGCTTCGTGACGAACACGCCGCTGCAGGCGCTCGTTCTGTGGAATGACCCACAACTGGTGGAGGCCGCCCGTGCTTCGGCAGAACGCGCCCTGCGCGAGCCGGGTGACGATCGGGCACGGATTGCCCGCCTCTGGATGCGTGTGACAGGACGCGTGGTGGATGACCGGGTGTTAAATGATGTGACGGAAGCGCTGGCCGCCGAGCGCGCGCGATGGGACACTGCGGAAGGTCGACTGGACGCACAGAAATTACTTGCTGTGGGTGCTTCGCCGGTTCCTGCCGATATCACGCCAGCAGAGCTCGCTTCGTGGACAATGATCTGTAATGCACTTCTCTCCAGTGACCCAGTGATAGTGAAGGACTGATCGAACTATGACCGCGAAGCGCCCCATGACCCCGCACGCCGACGCACTTGAGGAATACCTCCTCAATCTCACGCGACGCCGGTTCTTTGGAACAGTCGCTTCAACGATCGGTGCAGGTCTTGGTGGCGCGGCGCTGGCAAGTTTGCTTGGACGCAATGCCGCAGCTGGTGCCAATCAACTTGTTGGTGCGGACGGCGCCGCGCTTCCGAATGCGGCGCCGACGAGCGCTGCGTTCACGCCCGGGCCGCACTTTGCGCCCAAGGCGAAGCGTGTGATCTACATGCACATGGAGGGCGCGCCAAGTCAGCTTGACCTTTATGACCACAAGCCGAATTTGCTCGCGCGGTTCAACGAGGATTTGCCAGATTCCATTCGCAATGGTCAGCGCATCACCACCATGACCAGCGGGCAGACTCGATTCCCTGTGGCGCCAAGTAAGTTCCGCTTCGACCGCTATTCGAATCGCCAAGACGGGATCATGCTTTCGGAACTCATTCCGAATACCGGACGAGTGGCCGGTGATCTGTGCTTTGTGCACTCGATGCACACCGATGCCATCAATCATGAGCCTGGCATCACGTTCTTTCAGACGGGCTCAGAGCAGCCGGGTCGCGCTTCGTTTGGTAGTTGGGCCAGTTACGGTCTTGGCAGTATGAATTCAAACTTTCCGTCTTTCGTGGTGATGATCACGCAGGGTACCGGCAACATGCAGGCGTTGAGCGCGCGCTTCTGGGGCAGTGGTTTCTTGCCGAGCGAGCATCAAGGCTGCCGACTGCGTGCGGGTCGCGATGCCGTGCTTCACCTCCGTGATCCGGACGGGGTGAGCCGCACCGACAGGCGGCGCATGTTGGACTTGGTGACGCGCCTCAATACTGAGGAGTTTGAGGAGTCACTTGATACCGAGACGCGCACTCGCATTGCGCAACATGAGATGGCGTACCGCATGCAGATGTCGGTGCCGGACCTCACGGACTTCAGTGACGAGAGCGAAGCCACGCTCGAGATGTACGGACCCGATGTGCGTAAGCCCGGAAGTTTCGCGGCCAATTGCTTGTTGGCGCGGCGGCTTGCTGAGCGTGATGTTCGTTTCATCCAGCTGTACATGCGTGGATGGGATCAGCACAACAACCTTCCTGGCGAACTTCGGCAGCAGTGCAACGCGGTTGACCGCGCGCAGGCGGCGTTGGTCACTGACCTGAAACAGCGTGGCATGCTTGATGACACGTTGGTCTTGTGGGCTGGAGAATTCGGCCGCACGGTGTACAGCCAAGGGCAGCTCACCAAGGAAAATTACGGGCGTGATCACCATCCACGCGCGTTCACCATTTGGATGGCCGGCGGCGGCGTGCAGCCGGGAATCACCTACGGCAAGACGGACGATTACTCATACAACATCGTTGAGAATCCGGTGGATGTGCATGATTTACATGCCACGATGCTGCACCTCTTGGGCTTTGACCACAAGCGCTTGATTTATCGCTCACAAGGCCGCGACTACCGCCTGACGGATGTCAAGGGAAACGTTGTCAACGCGCTGCTTGCATAAACGCAGCGCGCCCGCCGGATGAACGGCGGGCGCGCGAGAGGGTTTGATTCACTCCGCGGGGGAGTGAGTTGCTTCAAGACTTAGGCGCGACGACGGCGCGTTGAGCAGCCAGCCGCTGCGAGCAGCGCAAGGGCTCCTGGCGCTGGGATGGCGCTACCGAAGGTGACATCGTCGAAAGCGATTTGGTCGGCAGCGCCTGTGAACGTGACTGAGTGCGCCGTGCCGACGAAGGCAGCACCGACGAGGGCCCAGCGGTCATAAGCGGCATTTGGGGTGTTGTCGGTACCAAGTCCAATCAGATTCAAGGTGGCGAGGATGCTGCCAGTGCCGTCGAGGCCGCTCCAAATGCTGATCGATCCTGCGGTGTCGATACTTGAGTAGTAGGTGGCGAACCCGCTTTCAAAGCCTGCTGCGACATTCATGGTCGTGGCTTCTCCGGCCTGCCAGAACATGACTGTTGGCATGCTGGGTGCGTTGGTGAAGTTTCCTTGACCGCCCGCCGACGATGCGACGAGGCCGAGCGTGTTACCGATGAATTCGACGCCGTAGTCGGTGCCGGCTCCGCCGTTGTAGAAGTTCCCAACGGCATTTTGGTCGCCAACGCCCTCAAAGGTGAGCGTGTTCACGCTGGCGTTTGCGGATGCGATGGCAACAAAGGCGGTCGTGGCGGTGATGCAGGTAAACGTGTTCATCATGTGGTTCATTTCTGTAAGAATGGACGAAGTTATGAGCTCCGGAACGGGGATACTTGATATCCAGTCCTGAGCGTGAAGAGCAATTCGCTCTCACACCGACGTAGGGGTGAGGCGTGCTCGCGATGTATCACCATTCTTGGCAGATTTGAAATTTTTTGTGTGCCCCACCCGATGCACGGAAACGCAGCGCGCCCGCCGTTTATCCATCTGCTGGAATCCTCCCGAACCACATCAGGTGCTGCAGCGGAAGTCGCGCATCCGTTCGGATCCACATGAGCCCAGCTGCCTCAAGCTCCCGGCGCGCCTGTGTTTCAGTCATCTTGTGAAGCGGCTTGATCGGCACTTCCGGATCTTCACCCCGATACTCCACCAACGCCACGCGTCCACCCGGCTTCAATGCGCGCGCAATGGACGTCATCATCTCCCACGGCTTATCAAATTCGTGATACGCGTCAACCAGTAGAACCAAGTCCAAGCTTCCCTCCGGCAGCATCGTGTCACTCGTGTCACCCAAGATGCCAGTGATGTTGGTGAGATTCTCCGTGCGTGCACGCGCTTCAAGAAACGCAAGCATCTCCGGCTGGATGTCAGTGCCGTAAACGATTCCGGGTGCAACGCGCTTGGCCATGGGCACGGTGAAGTAGCCACTGCCTGCGCCAATATCTGCCACCGTCATGCCCGGCTTCAGTTCGAGCGCGTCCATCAGGAGATCAGTCCGTTCTTCCGACTCGCGTGTTCCGCGTTCGAGCCAGTAGATGCCTTGGTGGCTCATGAAGATGGCGATTTCGCGCCCGAAGTACGTGCGACCAATACCATCCGCACTGGCAACGCCATCCGCGTAGGCGCCCGTTGGGGCTGCGCGTACTTTCGTTTCGTGGCGCTCTGAAGTGCCAGGAGTGCGGTTCGTTGCCGCTCCACTCGCACGCCCACTTTCAGTGCGATTGCATCCCAATGAAAGTGCAAGCGTGCCTATGCAGAGGAGGAGAGTGGGGCGCAAGCAAGCGATGGCGGTTCGCATGGTGACAGGGTAGGGCCCAGACGTCACCGAGTGCGTACCATCAACGCCTCATGTCCGCCTCAATTTCAGATTTCGTCAGCCTTGATGACTTTGAACGCCATGCGTTTGAGGTGCTCCGCGTCTTGCCGCGCGACTATTTCCGCAGTGGCGCGTGGGCTGAAACCACCATGCATGAGAATCGTGCCGCGTGGGAGCGCCTGCGGATTTGGTACCGCGTGATGCGCGATGTTTCTGCGCGCTCAAACAGCGCCACCATTCTTGGCGGCGAGGCATCGATGCCCGTCTGCATCGCGCCGACCGCGCTGCACCGCATGGCGCATCCCGATGGCGAACTCGCCACCGCCCGTGCCGCCGCCCGTGCTGACGTGCCGATGATTCTTTCGAGCCTTTCCACTACCACCATTGAGGACGTCCGCGCCGCGGCGACGGAAATTGATCCCGCCGCGCGCACATGGATGCAGATGTACATCGGTCGCGACCGCGGGATTGTGCGCGAATTGGCGCAGCGCGCTCACGCAGCCGGATGTGACGCGCTCGTACTCACAGTGGACACCCCAGTCTGGGGCATCCGCGAGCGTGACATTCGCAATCACTTCCGTGTGCCGGACGGTCTGAGCATCGTTCATCTGGAACGGCCGGGCGGTCCGACCGGCCACACCGGTAGCGGCATTCAAGAGGCGCTCGCGTGGACGATTGATGCGAGCCTGACGTGGAAAGACTTTGAGTGGCTGCGTGATTCGACGCCGCTTCCCGTTGTTCTCAAGGGAATTTGTCGCGCCGAGGATGCAGCGCGCGGCGTTGAACTCGGCGCGAAGGCGATCTTGGTTTCAAACCACGGTGGTCGTCAACTTGATGGCGCGCCTGCCACTGTTGAAGCACTGCCGCACTGTGTTGATGCAGTTGCGGGGCGCGTTCCGGTATTGGTTGATGGTGGCGTTCGCCGTGGTACTGACATCCTGCGCGCGCTTGCGCTCGGTGCGCAGGCGGTGTGCATTGGTCGACCGATTCTTTGGGGGCTTGCGTCGGGTGGCGAAGAAGGAGTGTCCCGCGTGCTGGCAATTCTGGCGCAGGAACTTGACGTCACGCTCGCGCTGTCCGGTTGCACGGGCGTGAATGATGTAACGGATGATTTGCTGCGACCGTGATGATTTGCAGCCGGCGGTGATGCGTTTGGCGCGGAGCTCGAAGTGAGGTTGTTGTGCGCTCACCGCTCGCTCCTCGCGCCCAATCAGCGCCCGTGACCGCCGCCACCGCCGCGCCCGCCCATTCCGCCGCGGTCCATGCCGCCGTACCCATTCATGCCGCCCCAACCGCTGAGCTGTCCATAGCCGCGGTACCCGTTCGACCATCCTCCGTATCCGTAACCGTACGGATTGACGGGGCGCGACACCGTGCGGTCGTACCAACCGGTGTCTTGGTTGAAGCCGGGCAGACCGCGGTCGTAGTCGTTGCCCCAGCGTTGTGCGTAGGTGCCGCCTTGGTCGCTGATGCCCCAGCCCCCGCCGTTGAAATTGCCGCCGCGCTGGTATGGGCCGCCCTCTGAAGCACCGTTTCCTTGTTGAGCGCCGGTGCCATTATCACCGCCGTTGCCGTTCCCGCGCGTGGCGTAGTTGGTTTCACCGCGCGCGAACGCACCGCGCGGGCTGCCATCAAAGTTGTGGTTTGGGTCGGGGCGGAATCCGTCAGCGTTCGTGTTTGCCGCTGCCGGTGCGTTGACCCGCGCGTGCTGCGTCATCGCGCCACGAGCCGTCCGCCGTGCGGGATGCCGCGGACTTCTGCCACGCACCGTCGGAGCGCGTGTACATCTGATCACCGCGACGCTGCGTCACTTGTCCGTTGCGATTGGCCATGACATTGTCACTGCTGTTTGTTGCGTGATGCCATGCAGCTTCGTCGCGTGCGCCGTTTCCTTCGGCACGGTTCGCGCCGCCGGGTGTCTTGCGATACGGACCGATCTGCCCGTAGCGACTGATATCACCAGCTGCGCCTGCTCGGTTGTAACTCGTTGCTGCGTTGTCCCAGCCACGTCGATATGCGCCGCCCCAATGATTGTTCCACCAACCGCTGCCATCGCGCCAGCCCCACGGGTGATAGCCCCAGCGCCACGCATCACCGAAGCCCATGCCGAGCGCATAGCCAACGCCGAAGCCGCGGCCGCCGCCCCACCAACCGTCGCCGCCCCAATAGGCGCCGGGGTAGAGGCCGTAGTCGCCCCAGCCGGGGTAACTGTAGAACCCCCAACCGCCGTAGTCGTCGCCGTAACTTGGCCAGTAGCCGTAGGTATTTGGATAGCCGCCGTAGTTGTCCCAGGTGTCATCGTCAGTGATGTCTGAATTGTCGCCGAGCACGACATCTTGCGCGCCGATCGATCCGGGATAGGTGTATCCGGTGCCGAACGCAACGGTGCCGTCATTCTCATAGCTATTCATGTAGCCCGCAGTGAATCCGAACGTCACGGATTCGGTGTTGGAGTTGTAGACCTGCACATAGGTGGCTGCATAGATCGGGCAACTTGGCGGAATGGTGTAGATCGATTCTGGAACTGCGTCGCAGAGTGTCCACGGTCTGTTCGGTGCGCTTGCAACAAACCACGCGGCGGTATCGCAGAGGTAATACATGTCTTTGCAATAGATGAGCGGCGAACTGGCATTCGTGGCGTACTGCATGTTGGTGCCGACAATCGGCTTGAAGCGCGCGGGACCGCCGATGGTGGAGAGTTTCGCCTTCGCAAGTGCGCGGTCAAGTGTTGCAACATGCGGGATGGTCTGTTGATAGACGGCCTCTGTTCCCTGCGGCGTGTTGGGCACTGATGCAAGGACGTTGCCCCATGTTCCATGCGGATCAATCTGCACGAACGATGTTGGAATGGACGCGGGCTTTGCGTAGGTCCACGGGCCGTTGACGAGGTCGGTGGATGTGAACCAACGTCCAGAAGCCAAGAGCCACCACGCGTTGTCGGCGCTCGTGGTGAAGAGATCGCAATTGGCGTTGGCAACGGCAAACAGTCCGTCGGCGACCTGCGTGAGGTTCGGCTGCCCGTTGATACTCACGAGGCACATGGGTGATGTGCTGACGATGACTTCGGGCGTCTTGCCAGCGGGTGGCGGCGAGGTTGGCACGGCAGCGGGGTGTCGCTCCGGAAGTGCCGCGGCGATGGTCTTGAGCGCGGATGCAGAAGGCGTCTTGCCCGCAATGTACGGACCCGTGTAGCGCGAGGAGTGCAGCCAGGTATCGGTACCGATCCGCGTGAACCAGGTGCGCGTTGCTTTATCGAACGCCAGCAGCGAAGGTGTGTTCTGTGCAAGACCGATGCCGCTGTCGCCGAGTTCGCGCAGTGCAGGTTTGCCGTCAAGCAGAAGAAGCACTGCGGCGTGATTGATCACTCGAATCTTTGGTGGCGCATTACTGAGTGATGCACGCGTTGAGGTCTGGTCCTTGACCACTTGCATATTCTGCATGACGGATGCGCGATTCACCGTGAAGGTGACGCCGAAGAGCATCTTCTGAAGTTCGGCGGACGCGGCGGACGCATCGGAATTGTTGGCGAGTTGCGAATTCTGCACCAGCATGTTTGAGACTTCGATCAGGCCTGCGGCGAGATCGTTGTCAAGGTCGGCGGTGAAGAACAGTGCGCCGTACATGGCGGGCATTCCGGTGATTTCCACGCTGAATGCGGCGCGTGCTGAGGCGCGCGTCCCGGAGATTGATTCAAACTGCGGCGTGTAGAGCGTGTAGGTGGTTGCGTCCACGATGGCGGTCTGCGGCCAGAGGGTTTCACCGTTGTCGTGATCGGGCGCTGGGGCGGCGGGGGTGTCGGTGTTGGGCGTCGTGACGGGGGTCGGTGCGGGCGCTGTTGGTTCGCTCGGCGCGGATGAATCGGAGCGTGGAGTTTCGATGATCGTCGCGGGTGGCGCGGGAGTTGGCTCGGGAGCTGGTGTCGGAGTTGGTGTCGGAGTTGGTGTCGGAGTTGGCTCGGGAGCTAGTGCTGGAGTTGGTGCTGGAGTTGGTGCTGGTGCCGGAGTCGGCGCGGGAGTTGGCTCCGCTACTGGTGCTGGTGCTGGTGCTGGTGCCGGCGCGGGAGTTGGCTCCGGTGCTTGCGGAGGTGCCTGCTTCTCTACCGCCTTTGTGGCGACCTTCGGTCCCGGGGTCGCGGTTGGCTGTGTGGAAGGACCAGTCCGCGTCGACTGCACGGGTGGCGCCGCGATCGCAGTGCAAGTGATGAGGAGCGCAGTCAGCGTGGCGAATCGAATGGAGTGGTGCATGAGGGGTTACCTGTAACCCTCAGGCTAATTCGTGCGGGTGTTACGCGGGGAAGGATTCTTTTTTGCTCCTTATGGATGTCTGTTGCTCGCGCTGGCATCCCGCCGATGATATCCTAACAAACACCGTACAATAAATCCCATGGGCTATTCACTTCCATCCGAAGGCACCGAGCAACGCCGCGCCGTACGTGCGGCGTTGGCTGAGCGTATTGGAACCCTCGAGGGTCGCGCTCAAGCGATCACTGAGCGCCCCATGCACATCGCTACGGGGTGGACGGCGATCGATGCGGCGCTCGGGGGCGGCATTGCGCGTGCAGGGTTACACGAGTGGTGGGGCGCGCTGCCCGAGGTGCGTGCGGTGCTGGTGCAGTTGGCATGGAACGCGCTCTTGCATGACGATCGACAGCGCGTGGGTGCGCATCGACATGTTGTCTGGGTTGGTCGCACGGCGTGGCCGTCAGCCGATGCGCTGGTGCGTGGGATGCGCGCGCCGATCGCTGGGATGTTTGGTCAGCGTATCCCGCGCACTTGGCCCGATGCGAGACTTCACGATCGTTCACTCATGGTTGATGTGCCCGCGCACGACACCGGCGCGCGGCTCTGGGCAATCGAGCAGGCCGTGCGCTGCCCAGGCATTTGTGCGGTGATCGCCGACGGCCGCGGCTTCGACTTGGCAGCGACACGACGACTGCAGTTGGCTGCATCCGATACATGTCTCCTGTGCATGCGCGGCACGGAACATCGCACCGACGCGCGCCGAAGTGTGCTGACGGCTGGTGCAACGCGCTGGTTAGTAGAGCGCACCGAGCGGCCAACGGATGTCATCACTGATCGCGTCCCGTGGTTACGAACAATGCAAGAGCGTGGCGTTGTGGGCGCAGAGCTCATATCACGCATTCCCCCCGAGCCAACATGGCGAGTGACGATCGAACGTTCCAAGGGAACATCTATGCATATTTCCAGTGAATGCAGCGCGCAGGCTGCACAATCGTGGCAGTGGCAGGGGACTGCTGAGGCGCCCGCGCCCGAGGCAGCGGCTGCGCGCCGACGCGCGAAGCGTGGCGAGCGATTGATCGCCGATCACGCAGCGCGGAGTGCGCTGGAGTTGCGGGCGCTCAAAGATGTTGACAACGCGGAGCCAACAGCTGGTGCAATCACCCGCTCGCGTTCGCACGATCGAGTCACCAGCCGAGGCACGCGCTGGGCGCGCGGAAACGATGGTCGAGGCGTTGCGTGAATACGCATGTGAGGTTTATCAATGCCGCCGACTGTCATTCCATGGTTTATCGCGATTGTGCTCCCCGGATGGTCGCGACCGCCAGAAACGCTCACTCGTATGGCTATGTGGTGTATGCGATTCACACCGCGAGTTCATCTTGAACATGTCGGGTGTACGGGTGTAGTGCCATCGACGCCATCGGCATCGACGGCATTACTTTCATCGTCGCCACCGTCGATGCCGACATCAATGCCGCCACTCATCTTGCTTGACGTCAGTGGATGCCTGCGCGTGAATGGTGGAGCGCGACGCGTGGTCGGTCGCATCGCGCGCGGTCTCACTCGGCGCGGAATTGTTCACGCACTCGGCAGCGCGCCGTCGAGTGGTCAAGCAGTCGTACAGGCAATGGGCGTGGGGCTTGGATATGGGAATTCATATGCACCTCATCCCTCTCGCCACCATCACCCAAGTCTTGACATCGCCTCGCTCGAACAGCTGCCGTTTCAATGTTTGCGGATATCCGACGCCATCTGCGCAGCACTGCGCGAGGTGAATCTCACGCGCATCGGCGAGGCGCGAGTGATTGCACGCTCGGCGCTTACCGATCGCTACGGTCCGGAGCTCGGCGAGCGGCTTGACATGGCATTTGGTCTGCGGCCGTGGCCATTTCGCGCGGTGACACCGGCAGTGCCGGTTGTTGGCGAATTTGTATTTGCATCACCATGCGCACAACAAGAGGCGGTGGAGCTGGCATGTATCCAGGCTATTGAAATGCTCTGCGCAGCGATCGAGTCATCAGGCGATGTTGTTCGAAATGAAGACGGATCTGTGCGTGCAAGCCGCATTGGCTGCACAAACGGACGCGGCGTGCGAACGCTTGCGGTGCGCGTGGAGCGAGCGCGTCTTGCCACTGTGATTGGGACGATTCATTTCGGAGAAGCAACGCGCGACCCGCGTCACCTGTGGTCAATTCTGCGTCCGCGCATACAGCGCATGCATCTTGGTGAGCATGAACTCGGCGAAGGCATCGAGCGAATCCTGCTTACCGCTACGCGTGTGGGCCGATGCCGCGGTGGTACGCCGTTTCTCGGTGGCGCGGTTGGTATGGCAGCGACGAACACGAGCGGTTCGAGTGTGTCAGTGATGGCAGGGGAGGGCGACCATCGCATAAGTATTCACTCTGGAAATGATCACCATGCTGCAACTCAGCGTGCTATCGGCGAACTGGTTGATCAATTGCACGCACGCCTTGGGCAAGGTGGCGTGCGCCGTGCGGATGCGTAGAATGTTGGTATGAACCCCACATTCATTGTGACAAACGCACGTTCGTTGTCTTGCCGCGTTGTACTTGCACTGCTCTTTCCCGTTGCACTTCTTGCAGGGTGCACCGCTAATCCGTTCTTGATGAACTACCGCGGCGACCGCCTCTCACCCGTACTTGAGGCGCAGGTTGTGCAGGACGCACCCGCCGAAGGAACGGCAACCGAAATTGGTTCAAGCACATTTCTTGCCTCGGGTCCTCAGTCTGGTGACGCGGAGGCGCTCGCAGCTGCCCGTGAACTGGGTGCCGGAATGGTGAAGTGGAGCTGCGTGAATGCTGGCAAGATTGAGACGACGGAAATGGATCCGGTCTATCAACGGCGCGCAGAGAACCGAGGCAACTTCGGGACCTACGTTCCGATCCCCGGTCAGCGCGAGTCATGGCAGTACACCGCCCGTTTCTGGCGCTTGAATACGGTGCCGGGAGACACGAAGGCGCCCCCTGGAATTCCACCTGCCGGAACTCAACCCGCAGCAATTACGGCGCGGTCGGCGGTGCCATCACCGGCCCAGCCTTCACCGAAGCCAATGGCCCCTTGATGCCCTCTTTCTCCCCGGTATTCGAGACAACCCATTGCGTGGGCAGTCGAAGCGCCTCTGGACCGGCATACGCCACGGCATCCAAGGTCAATGAAACAACGCGTGCCTCGCCATCACGACTGGCATGGCTGATCTGAACCAGACGGCCAGTTGCCTTGTCAATCGCTAAGAAGGTGGTGTTCCCCTCAAACCATGTGGCGATGTAGTCGCATCGCGCCTCGCCGAGCGTTCCTTCGCCCGTCTTGAGCGCAAGCAGTCCAGCCTCGGGGCGGTAGCGGGCGCGCAGGATCGCATACGGC
>JAPLMU010000031.1 GCA_026386795.1 Planctomycetota bacterium | reverse complement strand
ATCGATCCAATGAGCATCGGCACAAATCTCACGCCCGACGCCGCGAGCACCAAATTTGTGAATGCGAATGGCGAATTCGGTGGGAATCGCAAGAGTGCCACGAGCCCGATCGTGCGCCATGGGTTGGCCTCTACGAGGGCTGATCGCACTACGCGCCAACGCGGATGGTCGTCGATACGGCGCGTAATTGCGTTGCCAGTGACAATCCGAGAGAGTCCGTATCCCATCACCGCGCCGCCAACATAACCAGCTACGGAGATTGGCACGCCCATGGCGGTTCCGAAGACCCATCCCATTAAGACGGCTTGTGCATACGTGGGCAGGAAACCAAAGCCAGCGCAGACTGCGAATCCACCGGCGGCGATCCATGGGCCAGCCCCTTGATTTCCATGCAGCCAATCAGTGATCTCCGCGAGTTTCGCAAAGAGCAGAATGCTGAATGCCAAAGGCAGCGTGAACCACGCGATCGCAAGCAGCGTGGTGGCAATGACGCGAATATCACGAGTGGGCGGAACAGAATTCACGGCGCCGCGAGCTGCCCTTCAGCAGGTTTCTCTGACATATGCCCCGGCGGCTTGGGATCCTGAGAACTGTTGGCTGGAGCGCCACCCATTGGGTCACCTGGAACTGGTCGCACTGGCCCGAGTTCGCCGAGTCGCATGCGCACTTGGCCGAAGAAGTGATCCGCTTCCTTCCAGAAGTGTGCAGGCACAGCCCAGTCGGGAGTCGAGAAGGTGACAGCAGTTGGAGTTTGCGCAGAGATAACGGCAGAGAATCGCCACTGTGTCTCCTCGCGCTGTGGCGAAAGACCGGGCTCAACTAAGTCGCGGCGCAGATCGCGGTAGACGGTGATGCGGTGCGCGGCATCGTCTACTTTCACTTTGTTCTCAACGACAATCCAGTCCGAATAGCGCGGCGCACGCGCAGCTTGCACCATGGCCATCCAAACATCATCACGCGGGTAGTCATCAAATTGGCACACCTGCGAGTGCCCGCATCCCGCGAGCGCGGCGAAGGCGAGCAGTGCCGCGCAAGCGGAGCGAACGGTGGCGAGCGTGAACGCGGCGCGGATGGGTCGGACGGAGTCAGTGCGTGTTTCAGGCATCGGGGATCTCGGCGTTGACATGCACCGTCTGGACATCGTCATGCTCTTCGAGCACTGCCACAAGTTTCGCTACGCGCGCTGCAGTTGCAGCATCGAGCTCCACCATGGAAACGGGAATGTACGAGAAGTCGGCGTTCTCCACGGCAATGGATGCCGCATCAAGCGCATCGCGCACCTTGGCGAGGTCGGCGACGGCACACGTGACCTGCCACCCTTCCTCCCCGCCGAGGACATCCTCCGCACCCGCAGCAAGCACCACATCAAACAACTTCTCCTCAGTGGTTGCGTCGGCGGAAACTAGGATCACACCCTTGTGGGAGAAACTGTAGGTAACGCTGCCCTGCACGCCTAAATTGCCGCCATTCTTGTCAAACATGATCCGCATTTCCGGCGCGGTCTTGTTGACGTTGGCCACCAGGCAATCAACGATGACCGCCACGCCACCCGGTCCGTAGCCCTCGTAGCGAACGGCTTCATACTGATCGGCGGCATCACTGCCGGCACCCTTTTTGACCGCTTTTTCAATGGTGTCGCGCGGCATGTTGGCCGCCTTCGCCGAATCAATGGCAATCCGAAGGCTCGAATTGAATTTCGGGTCGGCACCACCGAGGCGCGCTGCGACGATCACCGCGCGCGAGCACTTTGACCAAATCTTTCCGCGCTTTGCATCGACAGCCGCCTTGCGGTGCTTGATGTTTTTCCAGACGCTATGCCCTGCCATGATCGTTACTGCTTCCTAAATTCGGGGGGGATTGGTGGGAGTGGGTGTGGACTTGGGGGTGTAGTCGCTGCCGCGGTCGCCGCTATTTCTGGCTCAGCGCCACGGACCACAGCTTCGACTTTACCGCGTGCCCGAGCTGCCACCTTGCCGTCATGCTCATCGTAATACCTTGCCGCGTCAATAGCAGCAAGCCCAACCTGCCGACGGAACACCGCTCGAAGCAACTCAATGGTGCTCTCGCGCGGAATACCCCCCTCGCCGACACGGACCGCATCTGCCCACGAGCGGCGCGCCCCTTCGCGGTCACCCGCTCGCCAGCGAGCGTCACCAAGGTGGTCGTGTTGCAAGGCGCTCGGTGCATTCTTTGCGTTCGCTACTGCCTGTTCGAGCAGCGTGACCGCCCCCAAGGCAGCGCCCGCGTCCACGAATCTCCCCTGCATGTAACGAAGCCAGCCGAGCGAGTCGAGCGTTCCAGAGTCGCCCGGTCGAATGCGCCCTGCTTGCTCAAGCATTTGCTCAGTGCGAGCGTCAGCGATACCGCGTTCGAGCCGCGCAAATCCAAGATTGTTGAGGAGCGCTCCGTCAGTCGGGTCAACAGTTAAACCCGCTTCCATCACCAACTCCGCGCCAGCGCGGTCACCAAAGAGCGAAAGGATCCCACTCAATGCATCGAATTCGGATCCCGGTCGATCGGTCGTACCGAACGGATGGTGTCCGATGCCACGCAGCCGACCGGCGAGCGCCAGCGACTCCGCGGCCCGGCCACCAGCGAGCGCATCGCATGCCACTGCTGCGCGCGCCATGAGTGCAATCTCCTCCTCGGACAGCGCGGTCGGATCGTCAAGACGCGCGCGTAAGAATTCTGCAGCCGCGCGCGGTTGTTTTTGCGCGAGCAAGAAGTCAGCGGCAGACCTCCACGCCGCTGCCACCGATCGGCCCGTTTCTAACGATCGAAATGCTTCAATGGATGCTGCCTCGGACGCAATCATGGCAACCGCATCCACTCCGCGTTCAGGTTCGATTGCTGGATCAGAAACAGCGCCAAGTGCTTCGAATGCAAAGAATTCCAGTGATGCTCGTGGGTCTGTAGAGATCGCATCGCGCGCTATGCGTCGCATGATTGGCGCACGTCCCCGCGTTGCTACCGGAATTCGCCGCGCAATATCGAGCGCGGCCGCGCGCATCGAAGTTGGGGGCGGATATGCGCTCTCATAGAACCGATCAAGTGCATCGACCGCTGAATCTGCGCTTCCGAATTGCAACTCGTTGTCCGCTTCCTCAAGTGATCGGCGCGGACCAGATGGCAATGAATCAATACGAACACGCGCCGCCGCGGCTGCATCCGCGCTCCGTCCGGCAGCGCGCAACAATATCTCGCGCCATGGAAGTGCAAGCGTGTCGTCCGGATCCGCAGCAAGACGCGCATCGATACGAGCAAGCGCGTCCGCGGCACGACCACTACCAGCGGCCTGCAGCACGGCGGGTTGCCACAGCAATGGGTCATTTGGGCTAGTAGCAAGCTCGCGGGCGAGCCACTCGGCCGCTGCGCGCGGTCCCTCAGTACGCGGCAGCAAATCAAGCAGTAACGCTGCGGCAGTGACGTCGTCGGGATCAATGGCGTGCGCAAGGAGAAGTTCTGCCACAGCACTCACCGCATCGCCACCCGCCAGCGCTCCGTCAGCACGACCGCGCGGTGATCCTTCTGCTGCTCCACCATCAACAAGCGCGTGCGCATTCGCGAGGGTGCGACGCAGACCAGGCTGCAAACGAACGATCCCTTCGGAAAGTAATTCGGCTCGCGCAAGCGATTGCTCTGCCTCGTTTGTTGCTCCGGTCTGCGCAAACGCGCACGCAAGCGATGCCTGCCAACTGGCATCGCTCTCGAAATCAGCGGGTGCTGATGCCGCAGCACGCACAACCAGTGCTGGATCCGCGGCTGCAATCGCCGCAAGCAACATCGCCTCGAGCGGCGCACGCGACGGATCATCCTCGACAGCCGCAGACGCGCGTCGCCACGCGTCACCGGGGCTACGCACGGTCGCCAGCACCCCTGCTGCGATTGATTCCCGAGTGCTGTCGGCAGGAAGCGTCTCAATAGCACCTCGCAGCGCACGCAAATCACGACTCGCGCGCACCAAAGCACGACAAGCGTCCCGCAAGCACTCCGGATGCGCGCTCACCGCGGCGTGCGCAATCGTGGGCGCATCACTATCGCCAGCGCGACGAAACGCCGCATCGAGCGACGCTGCATCGACGGCACCGTCGGCTATCGCTGCATCCAACTCCGCTGCGCCAGCATCTGCATCGCCAGCAACAACCATCAGTCGTGCCATGCGCGCGCGCGCCTCGGGGGAGAGTAAACCGGCGCGGGTTCCCATCGGCACCGCAGACATCGCGGCAAGCGCAAGCGTCTCACGCGCATTCGCATCGCCAGACACCGCGGCCAGGAGCCACGATGCAAGCGCGGTGCGTTCCACATCGCGCCAGGGACCGTCATCCATGAGAACACCAAGTGTTGCACGAGCGCCAGCGGTGTCGCCAGCGAGCAACTGCGCGTAGGCGGCCAATGCCACGGTGCGCGGGTGCGGAACCAAATCAACGCTACGAGCAAGAAGCACAAAGGCAAGATCCGGTCGATGCGCGCGAAGTGCAGCCTCCCCCGCTTCGAGCGCAAGTTGCGCCGCCGCGCGCGACGCGGCATCAATGCCATCGCCGCGCTGCGCCGCAACACTATCGGCGGGAACTGCCAGCGCCACTGTTGCGACTTCGAGTCCAGCTTCGTCGAACCCAAGTCGAAACAGACTCCGTGCAAGCGCTGCGCCGATCGCCGCGCGGCCTGCGTCAGAAATCGATGCAAATCCTTCCGCCGAAAGGCGACTCCAGGCGGCCCCAAGAAGCGCGGCCGTGCGCGGCGCCTGACCCGCGTCGAATTCTGCAATACCGACAGAAATCAGCGCTTGCAGATCAGTGGGATCCCGTGCCAACACTGCTTCCCACTCCGCCTTTGCGCGCGGCAAGTCACCCGCTGCACCAGCGATGCGGGCTCGAGTT
>JAPLMU010000036.1 GCA_026386795.1 Planctomycetota bacterium | reverse complement strand
TATCGCTTCGCCGTTTATTCCTGCTTCGGATGCTTCACAGCGCACGGCGGAGGTAATCGGAATGCCGGCTTCAACCAAGAGCACGATTTCATAGCCAATCAGCGTGTCATTGGTGAAACGGGGAGTGATCGACTCAATGCTCCCCTTCTTCATTCCACCGATCCATACCGGAGTACCCGTGCTCAGCCCGTAGACGCCTTGATCAGCGCCAAATCGAACGACATAGCGCACCTGTGTTGAATGCGACCACGCGAGCCAACCATAAATTGCCGCGGTGAAGAGCCCCACGCAGGTCAGCGTCAGGATGCCGGCTCGGATGTTGTTTCGTTCCGCTTGCACTGTGATGGTGTCAGTCGACCCGCTACTGAGTGAGGGTCGAGGTGAGCGCGTGAATTACTGCGAGTTGGCTGGGACCGGCACTGGAGTTGCTGCAGGCGCTGCCTTGGGGGTGGCGTTCTGCGTAGCAACATCCTTGGTGGGGAGCACCATCGGAGGCTGCACAGTGGCGTCGTCCGTTGGCATCTGTTGGCCCTTGAAGTCCGCTTGCAGGACATCAAAGAGGCGCTTCTGAGCAATCTCGTAGCGCTCAACAGATTGCAGTACCTGGGTGCGCAGGGTCTCGCGGAACTTTGGATCAGAACTGAATCGCTCCGGTGTGTCATCAAGCGTGGCACGCAGCGTTTCACCAGTGACACGAAGGTCCGAGCTGGCGATCGCGAAGGCTCGCGCGGATTCATACAGGTTCTCGCGCGCAAGTTCGTCGCCGCTGGGTCGATACAGCAACTTCCACGGACTGCGGCGCACTTCCATGGTGGCAAGTTTGACTTGCGTGGCGGATTGGCGAAGGTCCCACATCATCGCGCGCAGGTCTGGGATGCGTGCGGTGAGTTCAATATCCAAGTTCTCCATCGCGCTTGCAAACCGCTCAGTACCAGCCTGCGCATCCGTCAAGAGTGCATCGATCTGCTTGATGTTGACTTCGCGGAAGTGCTCCATGGCAAGACGTGCTTCCTTCACAGTGACCACGGCATCATCCATCGATGTGTCAAGTTTCTTCATTGATAGCGATGCATCCTTCAGGCTTGAAGTGATATCGCCGCGCCATCCTTCGTAGTCCTTGCGCAACTCGGCAACCGCAGTAGCGGCATCGTCGAGCATGGGGACGACCGACTTTGGATATTGCACGCGCGCAAAGTCATCAAGGCTGGCAGTGAACGCCACCATGTTGGTGAACATTTCCGTGGTGCGTCCGGCGTTTTGCGGTCCAACGATGGTGGCAAGCAGGCCACCGCTGGTCTTGGCATCAATCGTTTCGCCGGGCTCAAGTTTGCCCTTGGCCTTGGAGCCAAGGTTGGAGAAATTGAGCCATGAGTAATTGCCAAGCAGGGGCTGTGAGCGGACGACTTGCGCATCTTTGAAGAGCGTGATGTCGGCGTTCAATTGAATGTGGACCAGAATCTCTTCGGCTTCAAAGCGCTGCTCGATGCGGACCACGCGGCCGACTTTCAGGCCGCTGACGCGGACCTCGGCGCCAGCGTCAAGTCCAGCGACCCCTTCATCCATGGTGAAGCGGACTTGGTAGTCCGACTTGCGCGTGAAGAGCGCAGACTTCGAAAGGATGAGAATGACCACCAATCCCACTAAAGCGGAGGTGATGAGGAATGCGCCTGCGCGCACGCTATTTGAGTATCCGGTTCCTTCAGCCATGCTGACGAGAAGATTACATGATGCGTGACCGGATGGCATGGTGACAGTCAGGCTTTACGCCCTGCGAAAGGCGCCCAGCGGCGTGCTGATCCACGGATGTGATGCCCCCGTGCTTACCCCTTCAGCATGTCTTCATTGGCTGGGAAGCGATTCAGGGCGCCCAGCAATTGCTCCATCTGAACATGCGGTGGAGCATTCAGAAGCCGGCGCCGCAGGGCGGTGATGGTCTTGAGTTCGCGTTCCGGCATCAGGAGATGTTCCTTGCGCGTGCCGCTCTGCGCAAGGTTGATAGCGGGGAAGATCCGCCGTTCGGCAATGGTGCGATCGAGGATCAACTCCATGTTGCCGGTGCCCTTGAATTCTTCAAAGATCACCTGATCCGCGCGGCTTCCAGTATCCACCAAGCAGGTAGCGATGATGGTCAGGCTTCCGCCTTCTTCGCACTTGCGCGCGGCACCGAAGAGTTGCTTTGGAACTTCGAGCGCTCGGCTGTCCACTCCGCCCGACATCGTGCGCCCAGAACTGCCGTAGCGCCGCGAATTGTTGAACGCGCGTCCAAGACGCGTGAGACTGTCAAGGAGCACCACCACATCGCGGCCCGCCTCCACCATACGCTTGGCGCGCTCGATGGCAAACTGTCCGAGTGCAAGGTGGCGGTCAAGATCTTCGTCATTGCTCGAGGCAAGGACATGCGCCGGAACATTACGACGGAAATCCGTCACTTCTTCGGGGCGCTCGTCAATAAGCAGCGCAATAAGCTCAATTTCCGGGTGATTATGTTTGATTCCGAAGGCAATGTTCTGCAAGAGAATTGTCTTGCCAGCCTTCGGCGGTGCAACGATCAGTCCACGGGTGCCGAATCCGATCGGGCAGAACATGTCGATGAGCCGGCATGCTGGTGGGCAGCCGCGATGTTCAAGCGAGATGCGCGGCTGCGGATCGAGCGCCGTCAGTTCGCTGAAATTCTTGCGCTTGCGATAGTCCTCGGGGGACATACCTTCAATGGCCACAAGTTTGCTCGCCACCATATGCATGCGCTGAGTGCGCCGTGATTGGCGCTCTTCAACCTCAACGGTGATCTCCGCGCCGGGCGCGACGCCGTTGCGCTGCATGAAGTCCGGGAGGACGACTGGGTCGTCCTCTCGCTCAACGAGTCCGTCTGAAAACTGCCTGATTCGACCCTCGGATGAGCCTTTCATGGCTTCCAGGATCCCGCTTACAACTGTCATCAATATGTTCCTCGCGCCGGACCGGCGATGCATGTGCATCCCAACTGTAGGGGGGACCTCGAAGGGCCTTGCCACCGTTCCGGGTTGTGCTTGGTTGTCGCTCTTGGGGAAGAACGACGGGTACATGGTAACTCAGTAATAGAGAAAATAGGCAAAAATTATGGAAATTTCTGCCAGAACCTTTGAATACCGGATGTTAACGGTGCATTGAAGCGAGTTCGACTGCGATCGCGGCACCCACGCGCGCGTTCGACTCGAGAACAGCAACATTCACACCGACCGTTCGCCCTGCGGTTGCGCGTTGCACGCGGTCGAGAAGGAACGGCGTTACGGCTGCACCCCGTATTCCTGCGCGCGTTGCTTCAATGAGTGCAGCGGCGATGGTGGTTTCCACTTCCTGTGCAGGGATGGCCCACTGCGCGGGTGGGGGATTTGCAATGAGTGCACCCACGTGTGGCGCAAATTGCCAGTGCGCGGCACAGATAGCAGCGACTTCTGCGGCATCGCGGGCGTGCGCGGAGACTCCCAGCGAATCGTCGCCCTGAGAAATGAATCGGGGGAAGACTCGCGTGCCGAGACCGATGACCGGAACGCCCAGCGAATCAAGTGCTTCAACGGTTGCGGGGAGATCAAGAATGCTCTTTGCGCCGGCACTGACGACCGCAGTCGGCGTGCGTGCGAGTGCGGCAAGATCAGCGCTGACATCGGGGCGATCCGTCCAACCGCGATGAACGCCGCCGATGCCGCCCGTAGCAAACACGCGAATATTGGCTGCGGCACACGCTGCGAGCGTTGCTGCAACGGTGGTTCCACCGCAAGCACCTTGCGCACTCGCGGCGCCGAGATCGCGGGTGCTGAGTTTGCGGGCATCCGTGTCGTGGCCAAGGCGCTCGAGTTGTGCGCGGCTGAGCCCAATATGGAGCGTTCCATCAAGCATGCCCACGGTTGCTGGCACGGCTCCGCCGCTTCGAACCGCGGAATCAAGCAACACGCTGAGTGCAAGATTCGCAGGCAGCGCGGGTAGCCATTCGGACAGGTTGCATGGCGACGCCATGGGTGTCCGCGGCAATCCGTGCGTGAGCACTGCGGTTTCGAGTGCCACAACGGCTTGGCCAGCAGCGAGCGCATCGCTCACTTCTTCGGAAATTTCAATGACGACGCGGGCGCTCATTCGTTGCTCTCTCGCTCATCATCCTCTGCGCGTACGAACGACGCCGCCGAGGCGCTTCATCGGCATTGCCGAAGGAACAATCCCGCCAGGGAACGCGTTTGGATCGGCAGCCTTTGCAGCAGTCGGGGCAACAGAAGTGGCCATCCGGCTCTTGGCGCTTGCCGATTCTTCGCGACGACGCTTCTCTGCTTCGCGGTAACTGGAGACATCCGCTGGGATTGGTCCAGGCGTGAAATCAGGGTATTGCTTCTGGGGAATTTCGATGTTTGCAAGCATCTCAATCCCAGAAAGCAGGTCGCCTTGGTCTGGTTGAATGAAGGTCCATGCCACTCCATGGCGACCAGCGCGCGCAGTGCGGCCGATGCGGTGGATGTAGATCTCGGGATCTTCGGGCACGTCGTAGTTGATCACATGACTGATGTCGTCAACATCAAGTCCGCGTGAGGCAAGGTCACTTGCAACGAGCACGCCAAGCGAGCCGCCGCGGAGTTGATCCATCACTTTGTCGCGCTTGGTCTGGTACATGTCGCCGTGCATGGCGTGGGCATCAATGCCATGTTTGGTGAGGTATTCCGCCACTTGATCGACCGTCTTCTTCATACGGCAGAAGACGATGGTCAGCGCCGGTTCTTCGTGTTTCAGCAGGTGATACAGGAGTTTTCGCTTATCCCACGGCTCAACCGTGAGCCAACTCTGATCGACCGCAGACACCGTGAGACTCTTCTCGGTGGTGACGATCTTCTCCGGGCTCTTCATGTAACTGCGGGCGAGTTTCTCAATCTCTGGGCTGATGGTTGCACTGACGAAGATCGTCTGCGGGCGCTGCTTCATGGCACCGAGAATCTTGCGAATATCCTCGCGGAAACCGATGTCGAGCATGCGGTCCACTTCGTCCAAGATCACCACCTTGAACTGGTTGTACGGCAGCAGTCCGCGCTGGTGCATGTCCATCACTCGACCGGGTGTTCCAACGATGATCTCTGGGTGAGTTTCGAGCGCTTGGGCCTGCGCGCGCATGGGCTTGCCGCCATAGACGGGGATCGCCTTGATACCAGTGTGACCGCCGAGTTCCTCAACTTCGCGGCAGACCTGGATAGCCAGCTCGCGGGTGGGAACCAAGACCAGCGCACCGAACTGGTCGCCGGGCTGAAGGAGCCCCAGGACTGGCAGGCTGAACGCCGCGGTCTTGCCGGTACCAGTCTTGGCTTGGCCAATGACATCCTTGCCGCTCATGGCAATGGGGATCAGGGCCGATTGAATCTTGGTTGGGTGCTTGAACCCGGCTGCATCGACGCCCTTGAGGACGGACGCGGGGAGGCCGAGGTCTGCAAATGTCTTGGTCGTGTCGAACGTCTCGCTGCTAACCATCCGTGGGGGCGTTTCTTTTCTATCGAAGTGCGTGCCGAGCCGGGTCTCGGAGAATTGATGACCGGGGTTTTTATGGTACTTTGCCCGGTAAGCCGATCGTAACAGGCGGAAGGCATGGATGCCGCCGCATGAGTGATAACAGTCTCATCTCCGTTGATTTTGACGCCGTTGACCACAACATGCGAGTGGTCAGGGGTGCTGTTGGCCCTGGGGTGGCCATCAATGCGGTGGTGAAAGCCGATGCATACGGGCTCGGAGCTGCCCGGATGGCTCGCCGCCTTGTGCAGGCTGGCGCCTCCATGTTGACCGTGTACAGCCCTGCGCAAGCGGAAGCACTGGAAGGAATGCCGTGCCCGGTGCTGATCTTGCAGCCGGTATCGCGGATCGAACGTGGTGGATCGATCCATTCAATGTTGGTCTCTGGACGTCTGCACTTGGTGGTGCATGACATTCATCATGTTGCGGAGCTCATCGTGTTGGCACATGAGCACGGCGTGCGACTTCCGATTCATTTGGAAGTCGACACCGGCCTTGCACGCGGCGGCTGCACGCCCGACGACGCAGCTCGCATCTTGCAAGCAGTGGCCGCCAATCCATCATTGACACTTGCCGGCGTCATGACGCACTTCTCGCACGCGAAGACGAGCGCTGAGCGGTGCGCTGCTCAGATGCGACTCTTTGATCTCTTCGTTGATGCGCATCGCGCATTGATTCCGCCCGAGTGCCTCTTGCATGCCGCAAGCACCTACGCGTCGTTGCGTGGCAGTGCTGTTCATGCTGGAATGGTGCGAGTGGGAATTGCCTGGACCGGCTACGCGGTTGATGGTCCCGAAGATGGCGAGTCCATTCCTGGATACAGCGACTTTCGGGCTGCAATTCGCTGGACGAGCTCACTTATCCATGTGCGCCGCATTGCGCGCGGAACCAGTGTTGGATATGGCTGGGCATGGAATGCCCGTCGTGATTCCACCATCGGACTCGTGCCAGTTGGCTACGCGGACGGCTACCCAGCACTCTGCACGGATTCGCCGCAGTTGGCGCGCGAGCAAGCGGAACCTTCGCGCTGGGTGCGCATCTCAGTGGGTGATTGGAGTGCGGAAGCGCCAGTGATTGGTGCTGTGAATATGGATCAGATTTGCGTGGACCTCACTGGGCTTGAGCAAATGCTCGCCGGGCAACCGAATGGTGGGCTCGGCGCGGAAGTGGAGTTGTATGGCACCGATCGCGCAGCGCGCAATTACTTGCCGACAATCGCGAGCCGTCTCGGAATGCGTTCCTATGAATTGTTGTGCCGATTGAACCCGCGCATTCCGCGCGTGGCGATTGAGGCCGCGGCTCCGCTTGGTCGCGTTGAGCAAGGGTCATTTCGACTTGCTGTGCGTGCGGCACCGGATGTGCCGTGACAACCGCGCTGCCAATCACAATCGGTGTGGTGCGCTACATCAACACGCTGCCGCTCATTGATGGGCTTGCCGGGCTTGCTGGTTGCACGCTGGTGCCCGATGTCCCTGCGCGTTTGATTGACCGCCTCGTAGCCGGTGAGGTGGACATTGCGCTTTGCTCAGTTATTGACTTGGTACGCAGCCCGGTGCCAGTGCGTGTGGTGCCGGTCGGAATGCTCGGTTGTTGCGGGCGCACGCTGACTGTTCGTCTGTACTCGCGGCGACCGTGGGCTGAGGTACGCACCGTTGCTGCAGATACGGACAGCCATACATCGCGCGCGCTTGCGGAATTGGTATTGCGGAAGCGATTTGGTGCGAATCCAATAATGGTTGATTTCAATCACGCATCCGGCGCGCGCGACCCGGGCACCGACGCCATGCTCTTGATTGGAGACAAGGTCATCAACGATGCGCCCGCTCCTGATGCATGGCCGCTGCAACTTGACCTTGGCGAGGAGTGGCACGCGTGGACCGGCCTGCCGTTTGTCTTCGCCACTTGGCTTGTGCGCGTTGACGCCGATGAAGCAGCATCCGCCCGTGTACGGACCGCGGCGCGCGTGTTGGATCATCAGCGACGACACAATGCAGAGCGGATCGATGGAATCATTGCACGCGAGGCGGAGGCTCATGGATGGCCCGCGGAGTTGGCGCGCCAGTACCTGACTGAACTTCTGCGCTTTGAATTTGACGAGGCTGCACGTGCGGGATTGAGTCGTTTCTTGCAAGAATGCCGTGCGGCTGGGCTTGCGCCCGCTGCGAACGATCGTGCTGAATTTGCTGATTTCACCTGGTAATCGAGGCACTCACGCACCATGCCAACCGCTGCGCGATTTCGCACTGAATGCGTTGCCGCGCTCTGGGACGGCACGCGATTTGCTGATTCGCGAGCGCGAGCGCGCATGCTTGCGGATGCGGAGGTGTTTGTGGGTGACGTCACTGCGGACGCTGAGTACCCCAACGAATTAGTGATTGACCGCGTGACTCGCTACCGGCCCGAAGGTGTGCGCGTTGGATCGGTGGTGCCAGGGCGGGCCTTACTGCATGACATGACGGCGTTCATTCTTCGACTGAGCCGTCGAGATCCAGTGGATGCATCGTTACGGGGCGGGGCATTGGATGCAAGTGATGTTGCGAAGGTACTTCACGTCTCGGCGCGAACGCTTGCACGATTTCGTTCCGATGGGTTGGTCATGCATCATGTACGTCATGCTGACGGGCAGGTGCGTGTAGCGTGCTTTCCCGACGCATTGGAGGAATTTCGCGCGCGGGCTGTTGCGCGCGTGGAGCGAGCGGGGCGGACGGTGCGAATGAGCGCGGATGCACGCGTGGAGTTGCGCGCGCGTGCGTTGGTCATATGCACGGAGGGCGGGAAGGTTTCGCTGCATGCCTTGGCCACGCGCCTTGCGCCGTCGTTTGGATGCAGTGTGCGTACTGCACGTGGAGAGTTGGAGAGGGACGCTGCCGTGGCTGCGGCGCTTCGTGCGGCGCGTGGTGGGGCGCGGGGTACTGCGACTCATCGACGGCCGGGAACTTTTCGCACAGTCGCCTGGACGCGGGCGTTTGCAGCACGCGCAGTGGGTTTCGGATTCACACCAGCAGCGGTGGCGCATTGGCTTGGAATTGCTGAGTCAGCAGCAGCGCGCGCCGCGTTGCGTGGTCGCGTCGAGCGCATACGACAGGCAATGCAAGACGTGAGTCCGGTGCTGCTGCCGGTGTTCTTGTTGCCAGATGCGGCGGGTTCGATTCTTGCGCCTGCGACTGTTCGCGCGGCATTGCCTGTGGGCGGTGTGCAACTTCCAGTACCAGCGCGGGCGCGTTCCGCGCGTGCACAGAACCGCGGGGATGTTGCACTCGCAGTTGCATTTCGGTTCCTTGTATGGCGCGCACATGTGGCATTGCGAGTGCTTCCAAAGACTCCGATTGCGCGCGACGTCGATGTCATTGAGCGCGATCTGCGTTGGGCGCATCGAGTGAAGCGTGCGTTAGTGGAGCGGGTACTGCCGGCGGCATTGGTGCCATGCGTGCAACGACTCGGGCGCGGCTGGGACGAGGTTCCGGAGTCGCTTCGTATGCGCTGGACGGCGTTCGCTGCGATTGAGTGTGCGCGCGCCCTCGACTTTGGTGAGCACTCCTTGGTGGCCATTGAAGATGTGAGTCCTTCGCATGTTGCGGCGCACGCGGTTGAGCGCGCTATCGCGCGGGGCGGGCCAGAATTTGCGCCGGACAATAGAGACGATGCGAGCGCTCTCAATGATGCGCTGCGACATAGCGTTCCGTGGTGGCACGTGGTGTGCGCGGGCGATGGTTGGTCTGCCGCGGCAGCGCAGTGCGCGCCGGAGCATCGGCGTGCGTTGAGCCTTCGATTCGGATTCGACGGTACTCCGCCCCGGACCTTCGAAGAGATGGCGCGCGAATTGCAGATTTCCACATCGCGTGCCACGGCCGCTTGGTACGCAGCGATGCGCGCGGTGTAGATGCACAGACACCCGCGCGTTGGCGCGGGTGTCTGGAAGTTCTTGTGTTGGCAGGTCTCTCGACCAGTGCTCGTTGCGGTTTAGCGCTTGGAGAACTGGAATCGACGACGGGCACCCGATTGACCGTACTTCTTGCGCTCAACCTTACGAGCGTCGCGGGTCAGGAACCCGTGCTCGCGGAGGATTGGCTCAAGGCTTGAGTCGTAGCAGAGGATCGCGCGGGCGAGGCCCATCACGACTGCGCCGGTCTGGCCGGTGAATCCACCGCCAACGAGTCCAGCGGTCACGTCAACCTTGCCCTTGGTGCCGGTCTTCTCAAGTACGGCGAGCACGGCCTTGCGGTCGCGGTCTTCGGTCAGGTAGTCGTCGAGTTCCTTCTCGTTCAACTTGATGGCGCCGGTGCCTGGTCGAACGCGAACGCGTGCGATGGCAGTCTTGCGGCGGCCGGTGCCCCAGAACCAACCCTTGGAATCGGGGCCCTTGGTAGCGGCGCCCTGGCCTTGGGTGACGGGGGTGGAGGTGTTCATTACAGTGGTCATCAGGTGTGTCTCTCTATTCGGCGCGTTGGTCGGCGCTGTGATCAGCGGCGGGCGTTCGGGAAGTCAAGCGTCGCTGGCTGTTGCGCACTGTGGTCGTGCGTGTTGCCCTTGAGGACGCGGAGGTTGCGACGGATGCGGCGACCGAGGCGACCGCGGGGAAGCATGCGGATGACCGCTTCTTCAACCACGAGCTCGGGCTTCGAGGCCATGATGGACTCGTAGGTACGGACGCGCAGACCGCCTGGGTAGCCACTCCAACGACGAAGGGTCTTGGCTGCCAGCTTGTTGCCGGTGACCTTGATCTTCTCCGCGTTCGTGATGATGACGCAATCGCCGCTCATCACGTTGGGCGTGTACTGGGGGCGATGCTTGCCCATGAGGACGAGCGCAACTTCGGTGGCGAGGCGACCGAGGATCATTCCCTCGGCGTTGACGACGTGCCAATTTGGCTTAACGTCGGCTTCCTTCATGTGAGTGGTCTGGCGTGGCATATCTGTTCCTTCGTGGCGCCGCCCGGGATGGGCAGAGAATCGATAAAGATAGGGCTTTTCGCCAAGATGTCAAGGGGAGGGTGTGTTTGACCCCCGGTAGGCTGTCCGGGTCATGACAAACGCTTCTCGATCGCGGCGTGCAAATACCCTCGCATGGTTGGCAATTGCGGTCGCCACGTTCCTGTTTATTGTGGAGAGCCGGGGCGGGATTCGGGCGCCTAGTTCCGAGAAACTCGCGGCCCACGCGTCGGTGTCGGCACAACAGGCCATCATGGGGTCATTGGTGAATGGCGCCACTGCACCAGCGTTCGAGGCGGCGTTTGCGCAACAGTTATCGACAATGAAGGGGCAGGTGGAGGCGCTGACGTCGGTTGATGAACCCGGCTCGGAATTGGCGACCGCCGCGCTGCTGGCCCGATTGGGAGCTCGTGATCGCGCGCTCGAGGTGCTGGCCGGACTGCAGAATCGGATCGATACGGGTGATGTCACTGCTGACGAGGACTTTCGCGAGACGCTCGATGCGGTCACGGAACTGGTGGACGCCACCGCTCAACCCGGTGCGCGCGGGATCTCTGATGAGGCATGCGCGGATGTGATCAAGGCGCTGGGGACCACTGGCAAGACGCTCGTGGCGCAGGCGAAGGGTGATCAAGTTGCACTCGATGGTCTTGCAGCGGCGGGTGCGGTGTTGTTGATGGTGTTGGTGTTGGCGGCGTTCGTCGGAGTCGTGTTGGCGCTTGGTGGCATTGCCGCTCTCATTGTGTTTCTGGTGATGGCTGCACTGGGTAAGACGAAGGGCATTGGCGCAACGGACGAACTGTGGTCGCATGTGTATGCAGAGATGTTTGCTGTGTGGATGTTTGCTTATCTTGGGCTTGCACGTGCACCGCGGATGCTCTTTGAGATCTGGGAGGGCTATGGGAACGAAGGTCCTGGGTTGGATGGTCGCCTTGCGCTCTCCGTCGCGGCGGCTATTGCAGCAGCCGCGCTCGCGCTATGGTGGGGAACACGGCGTGGTTTGTCGTTGCGCAGCATCATGACCGCGGTTGGCTTGCGCCGGTTTGTTGCCATGGACATCGTGTGGGGCGTGGTGTGCTATTCGATGGGGATCGCGCTGTTGATCGTTGGAGTGATGCTGGCAGTGGTGCTCTCGAACATCTTTGGTGATGGTCAGATGCGTGCGAGTCATCCAATTCAACAGATGGTTGAGGACTCTGGACCAACCGGATTGTTCTTGACGTACATCCTGGCTTGCGTGTGCGCGCCCATTGGCGAAGAACTCTTCTTTCGAGGCGCGCTGTACCGGAATCTGCGGCAGTCATTCGGTCGCTGGGGCGCTGTGGGAAGCGTGGTGATTGCGATGGTGGCGAGTAGCGTCTTGTTTGCAGCGATTCATCCGCAGGGGTTGATCTTCATCCCGGTACTTGCATCGCTTGCTATTGCGTTCTGCATCATGCGCGAATGGCGTGGGACGATCAATGCGTCGATCGTGGCGCATGCAATCAACAACGCGGTGGTGTTGACGCTGAATGTATTGATGTTGCGCGGGTGAATGGGTGCGCGGCAGCGCGGTCGCTGCGATCAGTCCTGCAGTTCAACGGTCCAGTACGCCTCGTCCAGAAATGCTTTCCAGCTTTGGTACTTGGGGCTACCAAGTCGAAGTGTGATGGCTGGATTGCGGCGCGGCTTGATGGGCTCGCGGATGAGTTTCATGCGTGCCTGCGTTGGTGTACGACCGCCCTTGCGCGCGTTGCAACGAACACACGCGCACACCAAGTTGATCCATGAATTCTCGCCGCCCTGTACGCGCGGGACGACGTGATCGAGGGTGAGTTCCTTGGTTGAGAAATTCTTGCCGCAGTATTGGCACTGACTGTGATCGCGCGCATAGATATTGCGACGATTGAGTTTGACTGGTTCGCGCGGCAGGCGGTCGTAGCCGAGCAAGCGAATGATCTTTGGGACGGCCAAGACCAAGCGCGGGGTGGTCACCCAGTCATGTTGTTCGTGTTCAAAGGAGCGTTGGAATTCTGCAACTTCAGACCATGAATGCAGCGAGTAACTGACATACGCCCCAGCTTCAACGCTGATGATTTCTGCGGAGCCCTTGCACAACATGGTGAATGCACGTCGCGCGTCAATCACGCGGACAGCGCTGTACAACTTGTTGATTACCAACACGCGAGCATCAAGAACACTGGCACCAGCGGCGATCATCCGTGCCTCCTTGCGCGCCGGATCCTCCAGCGGGCACTGAAGTGTAGCGCGCCGGGCGCAGAAGTTCTAAGGATTTATGCGCGCTGGCCCGCGGCGTGTCAGGCACTGCGGCCGAGCCACTCCAGCGAACCGTTCAGCGCGGCGCCTTGCACCATGATGGGAGTGGATTCCGGCACATGCAGCGCAAGGAGTTCACGTATGTAAGCGCGTGGGAGGCGTCCGGAACCAAGGGGACATGGGGTCATCTGTTCAGGATCGGTTTCGTTGATGGTGGCATCGCGGAGGATCACCACATCGGCGCGCGGACCGAAGGACGCAAAGAGCGACTGCATGTGGTCTTCAATATCCGTGAGCATGGATGGCTCCAGAAATGCGGCGGGGTCGAAGGCCAGCCCAAAGGGGCGATCGATGTCCGGCGAGTGGCGGACAATGTTCGGATCTTCCCCGGGAATCACATGATCACACCACCAAGTCAGCGCGCTGCGCGCATCGCTTAAGACGTGGCGCGCATGCGGGATCAGGATCAGGCGCTTCTTGTGGCGACGTAGTTGTGGCGCCAGTTCGGCGCATAGCGCATTGAGTGCTGTGGGGCCGCGCATCCAGTTGACGGGGTCGGAGGCAAAGAGCGACTCGGCGAGTGTGCCGCTCCACGCAAAGACCCACGGGCCGGGGAGTTCGGTGTCGAAGAGCCACGATCCATCGAGCGGATTGCCGCCGACGAACGCTCCGCGTGGCGAGCCCGGCGCGTCGAGCGGGCTGGCGATCCAATCACAGGCGGGAGCGCTCGCGCCAAGGAGCGCAGCGAGTGCGCGGGCGTCGTGCATGGCGAGGATGGGATGCGCGGTGGACATTGGCGGGACGGGGATGGTAGGGGGTTGCGATCGCTAGCATTGGCGTCATGCGCACCCGCACTATTAATGCAGTCATCGCTCTCGCCTCGCTCGCTTCCATGATTGGGTGCGCGGGTTCGCAGTCATCCGTGACCTCTGCGGCTGCAGCCCATGTTGGTGCTGCTGCGCCCCGTGGTGAGCAGTGTGGTCCGGATTGCTATCGCATCTTTAATGGCAAAGATCTGACTGGCTGGGTCAGCGTCAATTGCTTCAGTGACACGTTTGTTGCTCGCGACGGCATGTTGTTCTGCACTGGAAATCCAACGGGATTCCTTCGCACTGATCGCATGTACGAAAATTACGTACTGGACTTTGACTGGAAGCACGAAGCGAAGGAAGGCAACGCCGGGCTCTTTGTGTGGAGCGATCCGGTGCCGAGTTCCGCGCAGAACAATTTCCCGCGCGCGATTGAAGTGCAGATCATGTTGACGCCGGATGTGAAGGACAAAGAGGGGCGATTGCTCTACACCGGGCAGGGCGATGTATTCAGCATTTGGGGATCAAAGATGACTCCGTTGCGGCCGCACCCGGCGGGGTGGGAGCGGACGCTTCCGAGTGAACGCGTGACCAAGGGCGCGGGCGAGTGGAATCATTACAAGGTGACTTGCAATCAGGGCAACATCACCGTTGAGATCAACGGACACGAGGTCAGCGGCGCGAAGGATGTTTCACCGCGCACGGGCTACATATGTCTGGAGAGTGAAGGAAGTCCGATTTGGTTTAAGGATCTATGCGTGAAGGAATTGCCTGCCGCGATTCCGGCGCTTGCAGCGAAAGATGTGGTGATGGAAGGCACTGGTATGCGTCGACTCTTTGACGGCAAGACCCTCGCTGGTTGGCATGAGGAGGCGGGCGACGAAGGGCACTGGACGTTTGATGACGGTGTAGCCAAGTTTGACGGCAAGGGCGACTCGCTGTGGACGGCTGAAGAATTTGGTGACTTTGAGTTGGTTGCCGACTGGCGCTGGACCAAGGACCATCAGGGGAAGATGAAGCGACCGATGATTGGCGCCGACGGCAACGAGGAGAAGGATGCCGCTGGCAAAGTGAAAGAGGTGGAGATAGAGGAGCGCGACAGTGGCATCTATCTGCGCGGTAACAGCAAGAGCCAGGTGAATATCTGGTGTTGGCCGTGCGGCTCGGGCGAGGTATTTGGTTACCGCACCGACCCAGCGATGTCAGCCACAGTGCGCGCGGCATGCACGCCGAAGGTGCATGCTGACAAGCCAGTCGGCGAGTGGAATCGATTTGTGATTCGTATGGTTGGGGATCGACTCACCGTGGACTTGAACGGCAAGCGTGTGATTGACAACGCGCAGTTGCCAGGCGTGCCGGCGAAGGGCCCGATTGCACTGCAGAGCCACGGATGCCCAGTGGAATTTGAGAATGTGTTTGTGCGACCGTTGAAGTGAAGTGCGTCAATCGGTCATCGGTCAGTCATTGACTGCTGACGACTGCTGTCACATTCACGCGGTGTATTCGCAGCGGGTCGTGCACGTCTCATGCACCACTACTTGTGCCAGCATTGGTAGCTGCGGCTTCAGCCGGTCCCAGATCCACTTGGCGATCATTTCGCTGGTCGGATTCTCGAGCCCCTTGATTTCATTCAGGCAGTAGTGATCGAGTTGTGATTCGATTGGGCTTGTTACCGCCTTGATATCGCCGTAATCAACCAGGTAGCCCTTGGCTGGGTCGAGCTCGCCCGCCACCACAATGTCCACCTTGAAACTGTGGCCGTGCATGCGCCGACACTTGTGCCCCTCCGGGAAGGTGGGGAGCCAGTGGGCGGCCTCGAACGTGAAACTCTTGATCAGGCGGACGTGCATGAGGGATTTGAGTGTATGGGTAAATGAAAGGCCCGCGGCGTGGGCCGCGGGCCAATGTGTGTCTGCAATTGAACCGATTTACTCGGCTGCGGGGCCGGTGGTGTGCTTCAGGCCGCGGCGCTGGTCGCGGAGACGGCGGGCCTTGCCGAAGCGCTCGCGCAGGAAGTAGAGCTTCGCGCGACGGGCATCGCCACGACGAACGATCTCAAGCTTCGCCATACGCGGCGAGTGCAACGGGAACATGCGCTCCACGCCCTCGTTCGCAACGATGCGTCGCACCGTGATCATGGTGTGGATGCCACGACCGGTCTCGGCGAGCAACACGCCCTGGAAGACCTGGATGCGCTCCTTGTCTCCTTCGATGATCCGGTAGTGCACATCAACGGTGTCACCGATGCGGTAGTTCGGGATGTCCTTCGGGTTCTTCAGCTGGTCAGCAACGACGCTCTCGATGATCTTGGTGCGGTCCATGTGTCTGTCGACCTTGGTAGGTCGTTCCTTTCTTTCCGGACTTCCGTCCGGTGTTCCGTCTTCAGCCCTGCGCTTCATCAGGCAGGCCACCGTCGACAGGCTTCGACATGGGACGGGGAATTCCGCCCAGGGGTCGTTCCAGAAGATCGGGCCGACGCTCGCGCGTCCGCTCCACCATCTGGCTGTGCCTCCAACGCTCAATCGCGGCGTGATCGCCGTTCAAGAGCACCTCGGGCACACTGCGACCACGCCAATCGCGCGGTCGCGTGTAGTGCGGGCAGTCGAGGAGGGAACGTCCCGCCTCGTCAAGACGACTGAAGGAATCTTCAGCCGCAGACTGCTCGTGGCCAAGCGCTCCGGGGAGCAGCCTGACCACCGCGTCGATCAGCATCATGGCGGGGATCTCTCCACCGCTCAAGACAAAGTCGCCGACGCTCACTTCAAGCGGAGCCATTTCCAATACGGCCCGCGCTCACCCTGTGGCGTGAGCAGCACGCGGCATGCTGCTCGTTCATCCATCTTCTCGACCGCCTCGACCGCGTCGACGAGGGGTTGGCACATCATGACCATGCCGGGTCCGCCCCCGAAGGGACGATCATCAACCTTGCGGTGCTTGTCGGTGCTCCAGGCGCGAACATCGTGCGCGTGGAACTCAACAAGACCGGCAGTTGCTGCTCGTCCGGGAATGCTTGCGCCGAGAACCGGCGCGAACATTTCGGGAAACAGGGTGAGGACATCGATTCGCACGAGACCTCATCCTTCGAGCAGCAGACTGCTCATTACTTCTTCGCCGGCTCTGGCTTCGGGCCACGAACCATCGGCAGGCCCTTCTTGGCGCGGATGGCATCAGCCTTGGCGCGACCCTTAGCGTGAACGACTGAGAGCACCTTATCGCTCACAGAGCCGCCCGCCTTGCGGATCAGGCTGACTGCGGTGTCGGATGGCTGTGCGCCAACTGACAACCAGTGTTGAATTCGGTCCATCTTCAGGTGGATCTGCTTGCCATCTTTACCTTGGGGCTCGTACCAGCCGAGCTCCTCGATCACCATGCCGTCGCGCGGGGCGCGCTTATCCATGGCGGAGAGGCGGAAGAACGGATGATGGGCGCGGCCCATCTTCTTGAGACGAAGGACGACCATTGTCGTGACCTTTCGGGAAGCGTGCAGCACTGTGCTGCGTACGCGCCGGGTGCATCGTTGGGCAGGCCGTCTCGGCCCGATGTGCGATGCGCCTTCGGCAGGCGGTTTGCGAGAATCGAGGAGGGTAGCGGAAATCCCGGGCAAACTCAATTGCCGGGTGGCATTGTCTCGGGAGCGGAGTTATCCGGCTCTTCCGCGTCTTCAGGGAATGCATCGGACGCCGATACGGCGCCTGGGCCGATCAGTCGATCCTCCACCCAGTTCACATAGCTCGAAGCAGCCGTTCCCGCGGTGCGCTGCAGCGGAACATCGATGACCCCGAAGAAGAAGAACAGCACTACCAACATTCCGTACATGCGCACGGCAGGCGTGTTGTAGAAACGGTCGAGCGCGGGATGCGCGCCGGCGAGGATTGCACTGCCATCAAGGGGCGGAATCGGAAGGAGATGGGATGCGCGCCGGCGAGGATTGCACTGCCATCAAGGGGCGGAATCGGAAGGAGATTGAACGCGCCGAGCACGAGGTTGATGAATCCACCCCAGAAGAGGAACTGCGTGACATTGGCCGCGGTGTGTTCAGCAACAGTGATTCGACCGTTGGCAACCGCCCATGCCCACGTACCGGCAGCAGTGAGGGTGATGAATGCCAGGAGTAAATTCATGGCCGGTCCAGCCGCTGCAACTAAGACGCGGCCGCGACGTTCGTGGCGGAATCGATGCGGATTGATCGGCATCAGTCCCCAGGCAATACCGGCGATCGCAAAGAAGATGAGCGACATGCGGCCCATGTGCACGATGGGGTTCATGGTCATGTGACCCATCTCGCGCGGCGTGTTGTCTCCGTTGGCAATCGCTGCCCAGCCGTGTGCAAGTTCATGCAGCACGATCGAGAAGATCACCCAGAACGCCCAGCTAAAGAGCAAGACGATGCCGCCGCTTTCATATGCAGAGTGGACCCACCAATTCATGGGGGACAGGGTACACGCGTGG
>JAPLMU010000026.1 GCA_026386795.1 Planctomycetota bacterium | reverse complement strand
TGCACCGTGCGCTTTGGGTGCAGTTCTCAATAATTCCACCATCAAGCACCTTCGCTGCGCCATCATTTGCGGAACAGCGAACAACCAGTTGCATGAGCCGAATATCGACGGTGCTTCGCTGAAGCAGCGCGGCATCTTGTACGGGCCAGACTTTATTGTGAACGCCGGCGGCGTCATTCGCCTGGCTGGTCTTTACCTTGGCATGACCGAGGCAGCGCTCGACAAGAAGATTGAGCAGATTGAGCACACCACACTTGCTGTCCTCAAGGAGGGCAAGAACGATGCAAGCGAATACGTGGCTGCGGTGAACTACGCCAAGCGCCGCATTGAGGCGGGGCGCGCGAAGGGTGCTGCAACTAAGCATCCCGCGATGGCGTAAATCCGTTCTGAGGTAACGCGCGACAAACTTTCCAACCGCCTCGGTTATGCCGGGGCGGTTGTGTTACTTGGCGACTCACTGAAATCAAACAATGGTGGCCGCGCGCTGTTGTTGCGTGCGCCGCATGTACATCCATGCGCCAGTTACCGTGATTGCCAATGCCACAACGTGGTAGCCACCGAACGTACCGAACCAGCGCGCGCCGTCGCGCATGAATTCGTGCGCGAAGCGGAACACACCGTATGCCATTAAATAGATATTGAATCGCTGCTCGCGCTGCCAGCCAAAGCGAAGCGCGCAGAGTGCCCACACCAAAAACAACAGGTTGAACAACATCTCAACGAGCGGCGCTGGCCAACGCAGAATTCCGTGTGTATCAGGCACGGCCCACCATGCCGCGTTGCACTCAACGCCTTGGCAACACCCAGCGAACACGCAACCAATACGACCAAGTGCCAGAGCCAACGGCACAGTCACAGCGAACATGTCACCAGTTCCTTTCCTATATCCCGTGAGTTGCTTCGCCGTTTCCGCTCCGAAGACACCACCAAGCAGAGCGCCGGTCACACTGTGGCCACTAAGAAGCGCCATCCAGTCTTGGCGATAGTGCCAACCCTCCGCAAGCAAGAATGCAATCTTTGCGCCAATGTATGCACCAGCGAGTGCGCCTCCATACACCGCATACAGCCGGTCATCAGGCGTGCGACCATCACTGCGCGCAAGTCGCTTCCAGAGCAGCGTGGTCACAACGATGCCAACTACGGTCGTAAGCGCGTAGATGGGGCTACCAGTTGGAATGTTGATGGGTGACTGCATGGATGCATCTACTTCCGCATCTACTTTCCATAGTGGCGACAGAAACTATCAAGCGTTCCATCGGTGCGAATCACGTGTGTGCAGCAACGGTCGATGCGGTCCTGATCGAACGTCCACGCATCCATGAATGGCTTGATGAAGATTCGAAACGGGTCTTCTGGGCGAAGCTCAAGTGCCTTCAACAGTTCACCAAGCGGCTCTGTCTCACAACCACAATTCGCCAAGTCTTCAATGTTGTAATTCACGCGATTCTGCAGGAATCCCGCATACTTTGGAACATCAATCAGCCTGCTTAGCCCAACCGGACCACTGGGCGTGCGCAAGATGTACGCAATCGTGTGGCAATTTGGATCACCACACGGAAGCGGCGTGAAATCCGCTTCAGCTAACAGTTCAGGTGCTTGTGTCACACATGCATCGACAGCGTCAGAGACACCCATGGTGTTCACATAGTGCGTGGAAGCATTTCCACCAGGAAACACCGGGAGCGTTCGGCTCTCAATAGTTGCCACGCGACCGCTCGTAAACACGGGCTGCAGGCTGATGCCACGCACGTGCGGTCGAGTCATGGCCCAGCGCAGCGTGTCACCGACACCCACGATGGTTCGCTCATCAAGCACCATTGCAAGTGTGGTTGGAACGCCGAGCGCGCCGGCCGCGTCGATTGCTTTTTGTCGCATCGCGCGCAAATCAGCGCCGCGTAGTTCATGTTGCCCAGCTTCTTGCACACCATCGAACTGGACATACAACTCAAACTTTCGGTGCGTGCGGCGAACAGCAGCGAGCATCTCGCGGAATGGACCGTCCCCAGCGACACGCACCGCATTGGTGTTGACCAACACGTATCCGATCAGTGGATGCGAAACCGCCCAGCGCAGAATTCGTTCAAAATCAGGGTGGATCGTTGGCTCACCACCGGAGAGTTGCAGAATGTCAATGAACCCTTTGCGGGCAATGACTCCCTCCACGCGCTCACACACATTTTCAAATGATGAACATTTGGTGTCCGCGCCAACACCATGGGGACTTTCCGCATAACACGTCGGGCAGGTCAAGTTGCAACTGTCGACAATCTCAATCAAAGCAACACAAGTAGAAAGCCGCTCGAATGGATCAGGCGACGCGGTAGTGGGCGCGCAACAACCGCCCGTTCCACAACATGGCGCACCGCCCACTGCAGCATTCGCTGGATCACCATGACTTGCGAAGTACCAACGCGCATCGCTCTGCAGTCGCACTACGAATGATCCGTGATCGGCGCACGTCTTTTCCATGAACACCGCGCCATTGCGTTCAACAATGCGCGCTGGAATCTCGGCCGCGCATGAAGGACAGCGACTCTTGGTGAGTTTGATGGTTCTTTCGCTGCGATGAATCGAGATATTGATCATTGCTTCACGACATCTGACCGAATACCAACGCCGTCATACATGCACCGAATGTCAGCGCGTTAAATACGATGACAGTGGCGACGCCAACCAGCACCGGAATGGCAATGGAGCGCGGCACCATGAACAACAACGGCGCAGATCGAGCACGCCGAGGCAAGGTCTGCATCAATGTGTGTGTACGCCATGCAGAATTCGCGGGGCCAACAATAAACAGGCACACCAACACACCAACAATAAGCGCACCTGAATCACTGGTGAAAATCTTTGATGCCCATATCGCTACCAATCCAATCAACCATGTCAATATCAGTGGCCACCCAAACAACCACGACAGGCGCCAGCGACTTGGAAGTGGCTGTGACAGTCGCAAATTGGATGGGGTTACAACGCCACACTCCGTGCACGGCGCGCCATCGGCAACACGATCGAGATTGTGACCACATTCAGCGCAACGCATAGTGAGCAGGTTATCACTGATATTATGTTTGGAGTTATGAATCAATCAAACACGTCGAACTGGCGGACACCGAGCTACCTGACTGCCGGCGGGATTTTGGCGACGCTCTTGGTTGCGTCGCTGTTAGACATTGCGACAGCGCAGTCGCTCAGTCGAACGGACTTGTCGCCTTCGTATGCAGTCATAGTGTTTGAAGTGTTTGACACGTACGCAAGCCCGGTTGCGTGCATCACTGCTGTGATAGGTACTTTGTGTTGGGCAACCCGGGCGCGCGGGTGGTTTCGCTTGATGTTTGATATCACACTCGCACTCTCCATCATTGCGCTCCTTGATAATGTTGTCGGCTTGGTTCTGTGTCTCTTTGATAAGCAAGAGAACCCGGCGTTTCTTCTGCTTTCGGCCGCGTTGGTGTATCTAGAAAATATTGCGGTATTTGTCGCTTTCTATTGGCGATTTGATCACCCATATCAACAACGCGTTGCTGATGGAGAGGAGATTCATCCAGGCATTCTCTTTCCGCACAACACAATGAACACGAAGTCACTCAGTAGTTGGCGACCGACATTCATTGACTATCTGTTCCTTTCATTCAACACATCGAGCACTTTCGGGCCAACACTTCCTATTCCGTTGCGTGCATCAATCCAAGTTGGCATGATGTTTCAGGTAGCGGTTGCCATGACGGTCTTGGTGATGCTTGCAGCGCGTGCGATTGGACTGATTGGATGAGGAAACTCGGCACCACGCACAGACTCTGGTCTGGCAGTCGTTTGGTGTGCCTTGCAACCAGCAATCGATGGAGAGTCCTTGCAGCGATCTGCGTTGCGCCCTGGATGATCTCGGTTGCTTGTGTCATGTATCGCCCGGTGGTGACCCGTCCGCCAACTCTTGGTGACGAACTGATATCACTTGATCAGGCTAAAAAAGACGGACTTATCACTCAAGATGAGTTTGATAAACGCCGCGCTGAAACGATCGCTGCATGGAAGGCAATTGGCAATGCGCCGATCATTTCTGTACCAATTCCGAGCGAGCCCGCAGTGGGCGAGGTGTCCAAGTGACCCGCATCTCCGCAGCAATCGTCTGGCTGATACTGGGAATCGCCGCGTCGACTGGATGTATCCCGATCATTGTGCCCGCCGTTCAACAAGACATCACTACTGGCGAGAAGCTTCGGGCAATTGACCTGGAGCTGAAGCGCGCCACCCTTCCAAATTCAAGCGGCGCATACACGGAGGCGAAGTACCAATCACTTTCGGCTGACCAGTGCAGAGAACTCCGGCGCCGTCTGATTGCCGGCCCGCCAAGCATGTTTGCATGCGTGTACGCAGAAAGTGGAACTACCCAAGAGAACTACTCAGGCTTCAATCCGGGCATGTACGAGCCAGAAGATCGCGAGCGGATCGCCCTGAAGCGAGCGCTTGATTTGGGCGTGGTTACCCAAGCGGAGTTTGATGAACTCACTCTTGAGGCGGGTATTCAAGCGCGGCGTTACTTGGTGCGCCATGGCTTTGAGACAGCCATCGTGGCGCTCTATGTCCGGACCGAATTTCACAGTCGCATGTTTGTCGGGAATGATGTGGGTGATCGCAACCGATGGGTGGCCTATGAGTGGATTCGGACAACACAGACAGGGCGCTACGGCTGGGGAGGCCACTTCGGCGACCCAAATTTGACGAGTAGCAATCCTCCGGTGCGGAACTACCGCGAGTGGTGGGGCGGGACGGCGTTCTACATGGAGCCACGCGCGCCCGTGCCGCCACCCGCGCCTGCATCGCCCCAGTGATGTTCAGTAGGGCAATGTCCAGATATCTCGGCAATAATTGCGGGTTTCATTGCCCAATTTCAACCATCTTGTCCGCGGCCTCGCAGCAACCATCCTGCCGCGGTGGTCTAGACTGCTCGGTCTATGCCCATCACCACCGCCTTTAAGACCGAGATTCCGCGCATCTCGATTCTCGACGAGCATGGGAACTTCGACGAGAAGCTCGGCAAGGGTCTCATCCCTGACGCCGACCTCATCAAGCTCTACGAGGCCATGTTCACGTGTCGTCGCCTTGACGATGTTGCCTTTCGCCTTCAGCGTTCCGGTCGCATGGGTACCTACCCACAGAACATGGGGCAAGAGGCGACCAGTCTGGGTGCCGCTTACGCGCTCGACAAGAAGGACTGGCTCGTCACCTGCTACCGCGAGAACTGCGGCCTCTTCTGGCGCGGCGTCCCGATGGAAGCGATTCTTCTGCACTGGATGGGTGACGAACGCGGCAACGCTATGCCTCGTGAGCACTACGCCACGCCGATCGCTGTTCCGATCGGCACGCAGATGCTTCACGCCACGGGCCTTGCCTGGGCAGCCAAGTATCGCGGCGAGAAGCAGATCGCCTGCACTTTCTTTGGTGACGGCGCCACCAGCGAAGGCGACTTCCATGAAGCTGCCAATTTCGCAGCAAACCTTGATATTCCCGTGGTTTTCGTCTGCCAGAACAACTTCTGGGCAATCAGTGTTCCGGGTCGTATTCAATGCAGTGCACCAACGGTTGCGCAGCGTGGAATTGCCTATGGAATGCCGTGCATGCAAGTAGACGGCAACGACATCTTTGCAACGGTCTATGCAATGCGTGAGGCGATCGAACGCGCGCGTACTGAAGGCAAGCCAACGTTCATTGAGATGGTGACCTATCGCCTCGCCGACCACACTACGGCGGACGATGCGAGCCGTTACCGCGACAAGGCTGAAGTAGATATGTGGCGCGCGCGCGACCCGATGATTCGCGTTCGCAAGCACATGGAAAAACTAAAGCTGTGGGATGACAAGAAGGAAGCCGCGCTTCTTGAACGCGCTGAGAAGTTGATCGGCGAGGCTGTTGCGCGTGCGGAGAATATTGCTGCGCCGCACTCTGCTGACTTCTTCAACTCCATGTATCTCGAACTTCCGCCAGACCTGGCGCTGCAACGCGACACGATGCAGACGCATTCACTTGGCCAAGATCCGAGTCAACTTGCAAACACCGATCATCTGAAC
>JAPLMU010000179.1 GCA_026386795.1 Planctomycetota bacterium | reverse complement strand
GGCGCAGTCCCACGCCCCGCTGCGCAGCGTCTCGATCGCCGCGCGATGCAGCGACCGCATCCGCGCAAATTCCTTGGCAAGCGTTGCCGGGCGATGATCGCCGCGCCCTACCTGAGCAGCATTCGGGAGCAATTCCTTCAGTTCATCGCGAGTGATATCCGTGACACGCACGCGAGCTGCCGCAACGCGGGTTGCGCACTCTGGAGAACCATGAACCACGCCCGCCATCAATGGCCATGGTGCGCTTGTCGTACTTGGCGCCTGCTCCATGAGGAGATTGCTCACGCAGCTTCCGGTGATTGGTTCTGCGGGATGGGACGCATACCAACCCACCGTGTGCACGCGCAGCGCGCTCTGGGTGAGGATGTTCCAGAGCGCCTTGGTCTTGCGCGTGGTGCTTGACGAGACGCGGACGCCCTCTCCGGATGCGTTGGGTTCAACAAAGTTCAGTATGCCGTGCTTGTCAGCCGTCTTGCCGGTGGCGATGGTGGACCACAGTATCGGTGAGAGCTTTGGCTCCATGGTGCGGAGGTTGGCCCGAGTTCCTGCAGCAATGAGTGCGGCGAGGTTCGGCATCTGCCCGCGCGCAATCAGTGGATCAATGATCTGCCAATCAGCAGCATCCCAGCCGAGAATCAAGAGACGTTGGACCGGGCGAGTGAGCATCAGAAACAGCATCGTACGAAGCAAACGAGGGGCGACCGTTGTCGGTCGCCCCTCGTGGGGTCATCAATATGAGCGAACGCGAGATCCGACGGGCGATCCCGGAAGAGAAACTTTAGCTGCGGCGGCGCGAGCGACCGATCCCAGCCATTCCAAGCACTGCCAAGACACCCGGCGCGGGAACCACATTTACTGGAGCGGCCGGCGTTGTGTCCCATGCAATGAACTTGAGTGTGCGAACATTGGCGTTGGCTCCGACATCCATCCGACCGTAGCCGTAATGCGTGTAGCCGGTGTCCGCCACGAACTTGAAACCAAAGTAGTTGATCGAGTTGTAGTTCCAGTTGCCCACGCCGGACTGTGTAGGTGTGTTGAACACGGCGCTATAAGCCTCGGACGGCGGATTCCATGGGCCCGCGGATCCAACCTGTTGCTCGGGGTTCAAATTTCCAACCGAGTAACCGAACTGCCCAGGAGCGCGCATGAATTGGGTCCCGATGGCGCCGTACATGGTCAGCGACGGCGCTGATAGGACTGTGGTGTAGATGTCGAGGTCCCACCCCAGTACACCCGAACCAGCGGATCCGGTGGCTTGTGTTTGAACATTGAGGTAGAGCCCGGTGGTGGTAGCCGGAATGCTCACGTTGCAGTTCCAGTATGCAACCGAGGCGCGGGCGCTTGCGGCGAAGATGACAGCCACTGCTGAAGCAGCGACGAAATGACGACCAAGCCGGTATGAAATAGACATGTTTTCCCTTTTCCTTCTTCCGATTGTTCCAACAGTAAATACACGTCTGGAGCCGGCTCCTTTACGGAGCACCTGCCTCAGACATAGGACAACATGCCGCGGATTTGCTGTCTTGCAAATGATTGATCCGTCTTCGCCGCAAGAATTCTTTGTTTGTCAGATAACCCGGCTGCATAGGCAGAAAAAAGCGTCAGGGGTAGCCCATGCGGGCTACCCCTGTGATTTCACGCGTGTTTCGGGCAGGTGTCTGCACCGAGATGGAGCGTCAGTCCTGTCTTAGCTGCGACGGCGGCGGGCAGCGAAGCCAGCGAGGCCGAGCAGAGCGACTGCGCCTGGGGCTGGAGCGACGACGACGCTAGCTCCTGCAGTGCTCTCAAAGGTGACCGAAGTAAGAGTACGAGCGCCCATGGTCGCTCCCACGGTCATGATTCCCCAGCCGTAGTGGGTCCCTGCGTCTGCACCAAGGAACCGGAAGCCGAAGTAGTTGGCTGCATTGAGCATCCAACCACCAGCGGTCACGCTCGATGCGGTGTTGCCGAAGGTTGAAGCGCTACTGACCAAGGTTCCGCCGGACAGGCTTGCAACCGCAGTGGTTGTTCCACCCTGTCCGAGGCCCATAACGCAACCACTTGGAGCAGCGGCGGCGAACCAACTCATGGCGGTGGTCGAAGTTCCGTAGGGGTTCAGGTCCCAACCAGCCACCAGACCAGCGGCGGAGCCGGCGGTCTGGGTCTCAACGTTGATGTATTGGCCGTCGATGTTGTTCGGGATGACGAGGTTGGCATTCCAGGTGACGACAGCGGCGTTGGCCGCAGCGGCGGTCATGGCAACAGTTGCAGCAGCGACGATGTGCTTCTCAAACCGGTTCGAAATACGCATTGTTCTGATCTCCGAAATAAGGGGAAACGGATGCCTGGTAGTAGGAACTTCCAGGCTGGGAATAACATTCAAATCAGAGTCAGAAAGTGGGAACATTCTGCTCTTACAGAACACCATGCCACGGGTACGGTCTTATAAAAGTAATAGGTGAACGCATTTTTAAATAAAAATGCATAATTCTGATAAATAGTCGCATCTGGGCGCCTAGCGGCTGATCCATGCAAATAAACAGGGGTAGCCCAAGTGGGCTACCCCTGTGATTTCACGCGTAGTTCAGGCAGGTGTCTGCCCGAGATGGAGCGTCAGTCCCGTCTTAGTTACGACGGCGACGGGCGGCGAGGCCAGCGACGCCGAGGAGAGCGATCGCGCCTGGGGCTGGAACTGCACCAGCGAGGATCGAAGTAGCAGCGGTCGACTCGTAACCGTAGTCAACCACGGTACGGGTCATCGAAGTACCCGGGAGCCAGTGGAGCCGATCGAGGTACCGAGGGCAAGGTTGCCTGCAGGCCCGGTCGTCACGCCCGGATAGCGCATTTGGCCGCCACCGGTGGAGTTGTAGAAGTTCATGCCGCCAGCGGTGGTGTAGGGGTTGACGTCCCAAAATGGAACGCCGGTGCCTGGGCCGTTGCTCAGCAGGCCGGTCTCAACGTTGATGTAGGCGCCATCGATGTCGACGGCGCAAGCGAAGTTGAGGACGCCACTGTAAACGACGGCGGCATTGGCAGCGGCAGCAGCGCCCATGGCGACAGCAGCGGCAGCGACGATGTGCTTCTCAAAGCGGTTCGAAATACGCATTTTTCTGATCTCCGAAATAGGGGAAACATATTCCTGCGAAGGGGAACTTGCAGGGGGAAGGTGGACTGCCGGGAGGCAGAGATCTGAGTGGGAAACATTCAGATCCACGGCGATTCTGTCACCAACTCTGCTGGGTGCAAGAATTTCTAACCAATCTAACTAAATTTTGTGTTAAGTCCTATAATTATTTGATTACTGACAAGGATTCCGGGGTTGCTTCGGCTGAAACACATAGTTTCCACGTCCATCCGCGCCACGGTGTGCATGCTGCCCACCAAAGGCCCCGCAACGGTGAGCACGGCGCGTCATGATTGGTTGCCAATTCCGCGCGTAGATTCAGTGACAAGGAGATGTAATGCCCGCCGCCGCCTTCACCCTCGCTGTACTCGCCCAACTTGCCATGCTTTCTGCACCCACCCCGCCGCTCCCGGAGATTGCACCCGTACCGACGCCTGCGCAACGGGCATGGCAGGACATGGAATTCACGGGCTTCATCCACTTCGGTCCAAACACCTTCACGGACCGCGAGTGGGGGCACGGCGATGAGCCGGCCGCCGCGTTCGCGCCATCGGCGCTGGATGCGCGACAGTGGGTACGCGTGATGAAAGATGCTGGCATCACCGGCGTGGTCATCACCGCCAAGCACCACGATGGATTCTGCAATTGGCCCACGGCTATGAGTGCGCATTCGGTGAAGTCGAGCCCCTGGAAAGGCGGCGCGGGCGACGTTCTGCGGGAGTTGAGCGAGGCATGTCGCGAGGCGGGGCTCAAGTTTGGCGTCTACCTCTCGCCGTGGGATCGCAACAATCCGGCGTACGGAACCGGCGAGGCATACAACGAGTATTTCCGCAAGCAGCTCCGCGAGGTGCTCACCAACTACGGACCGGTGCACGAAGTCTGGTTTGATGGCGCGTGCGGTGAAGGCCCAAACGGCAAGAAACAGGTCTACGACTTCCCAAGCTTTGAGCGCACCGTGCGCGAGTGCCAGCCGAATGCGGTGATCTTTAGTGATGTGGGCCCGGATGTTCGTTGGGTGGGAAATGAGAACGGCTGGGCCGGTGAAACCAATTGGGCGATGCTCAAGGTGCAGAGCCACGGTCGCGGTGCGGACAATCCGCCGAGTGGCAAGAGCCTGACTGAGGGCGATGAAGACGGCGAGGCGTGGATTCCAGCGGAATGCGATGTGAGCATCCGGCCGGGTTGGTTCTATCACGCGCATGAAGATGACAAGGTCAAGACTGCGGCAGAGTTGTTTGATCTGTGGGAGCGAAGCGTTGGGCACAACGCCAATCTGCACCTGAACTTTCCGGTGGATCGGCGCGGGCTGATCCATGAGAACGATGCTGCTGCGGTGCTTGGCCTGCGTGCGTTGATTGATGCCACGTATGGACCAGGGACGGACCTTGCGCGCGGGCGTGCGGTGGGCGTGACGAATGTGCGTGGCGATGTGCCGCGTTCGGCGAGCGAGCCGCTGCGGGATTCTGCGTTCAGTGGGAGCAATGCGGTGGACGGCGATTCCGCCACCTTCTGGGCGACCGACGACGCTGTGCGCGCGGCGAATATTGAGGTGGAACTTGATCCGAACGCGGCATGGGACCGCGTGGTGTTGGCGGAGCCGATTGCGTTCGGTCAGCGGATTCGTCAGTTCCGGATCAGTGTGCCCGCGAGCAGCGGTACGAGTAACAACGCGCGCGACTGGCGCGTGATAGCCGAGGGGACCACTGTTGGGCACAAGCGGATCGTGCGCGTGCCGGTGACGAAGGCGGCGCGTGTACGCGTGGAGATTCTGGATGCGCGGGGGTGTCCGGCGCTGTCGGCGGTGGAAGTGCATGCGACGGCGGCGGGTGTGGGAACGGTGAAGCTTGGCGCGGCGGCGATTGCGCCAGCGAGTGCGCCGAGTGTGCCGGCGAGCGCGCCAACCGCGCCGGCGAGCGCGAAGTAATCCGCTGCGCGCCGTGGGGGCTGTAGCCTTCGAGGATGCGAACGCCTCACGTGGTGGAGAATTGGATCGACGGACGCAGTCACGGTTCAGTCGGGGGCGATTCGTTGCCAGTGATTGAGCCGGCAACTGGTGCGGAGATTGGGCGCATGGCAGCTTCGGGGGCGGCTGATGTGGACGTGGCGCAGACCGCGGCGGCGCGGGCGTTCCCGGCGTGGGCGGCGCTGCCGGCAACGGAACGGGCTGCGATGCTCGAGCGTCTAGCAGGACTGGTGGAGCGCGATGTTGAGCGGTTGGCGTTGTTGGAAAGCGCGGATTCGGGGAAGCCGCTGTCGTTGGCGCGCAGCGTGGACATTCCGCGCGCGGCGGCCAACCTGCGATTCTTCGCGGAGGCAGTGCGAGAGTGGAAAGCTGACGAGGACTTTCGTGCGCCGCATGCGGTTTCGCGCGTGATGCGGCGAGCGAGCGGCGTGGCTGGTTGCATTAGCCCGTGGAACCTGCCGCTGTATTTATTCACTTGGAAGATTGCGCCGGCGCTCGCGGCGGGCTGTACGGTGGTGGCGAAGCCGAGTGAGGAGACGCCGATGACCGCGGCAGCGCTTGGTGAGTTGAGCGCCGAGGCCGGGTTTCCGGCGGGAGTGCTGAACGTGGTGCAGGGTCGCGGCGCGGAATGCGGCGCGGCGATCGTTCGGCATCCTGGAATTCCGGTGATGGGACGGCGACGGGCGCGCACATCATGTCGGTGGCGGGTCCGATGTTCAAGCGCACGGCGTTAGAACTTGGCGGCAAGAACCCGACGATCGTGTTCGCTGATGCGGACTTTGATGCGGCGGTAGCGGGCGCGGTGCGGGCTGGGTTCCAAAATCAAGGGCAGATTTGCCTGTGTGGAAGTCGCGTGTTGGTGGAGCGAGGTATGTACGAACGGTTTCGCGAGGCGTTCGTGGAGCGCGTGCGGGCCTTGCGCGTGGGTGACCCGATGGACGCTGGGACTGAGCAGGGATCGCTGGTGTCGGCGGCGCATCGCGGGAAGGTGGCGGCGGCGGTGGAGCGCGCGCGCGCAGAGGGCGGACGCGTGTTGTGCGGCGGGCGAGCACCGGAGCGCAGCGAGTTGCCCGAGCGGGTGCGTGGTGGTGCGTATTGGTTGCCGACGGTGATCGAGGGGCTGCCGATGACTTGCGCGACAAACCAAGAGGAGATCTTTGGGCCGGTGGTGACCATCCAGGCGTTTAGCGATGAGGCCGATGCGGTGCGGCTTGCTAACGAGAGCGTGTACGGATTGGCGGCGAATGTGTGGACGGCCGAGCACGCGCGCGGAATGCGCATGGCGGAGCAACTTGAATTTGGCATTGTGTGGATCAACACGTGGATGTTGCGTGATCTGCGCGTGCCGTTTGGTGGAATGAAACGATCGGGTGTTGGGCGCGAGGGCGGAGAAGAGGCGTTGCGATTCTTTGCGGAGCCGAAGTCGGTGACGTGGCCGGGGTAGGATTCTTCGGACATGAACGAGCAGATCAATTCATCGCGTGCGCCTGAGCCGGTTGGTCCGTATCCGCATGCGCGGCGTGCGGGAAATTTGCTGTTTCTATCCGGTGTGGGGCCGCGGGTGCGGGGATCAAAGGAGATCCCCGGCGTGGTGTTGCACGCGGACGGAAGCATTGCTTCGTATGACATTGAATTGCAGTGCCGCAACTGCTTTGCCAACTGCCGCGCGGTGGTGGAGGATGCGGGCGCGCGGTGGGAGGATGTGGTGGACGTCACGGTATTCCTGACCGACATCAAGCGCGACTTTGCGGCGTACAACCGCGTCTACGCCGAGTGTTTCGCGGGGCCGGGGAATCCCAACCCAACGCGCACGACGCTGGGGATCACCGCGCTGCCGACACCGATCGCGGTGGAGGTGAAGGCGATCGTGGCGATCAAATAGTTATTTCCGGAGAATGGCGCGGATCGGGCTGGCGTCGGCGCCTTCGATGCGGAGCGGGAGCGCGATGAGTTCGTAGTGACCCTCTGCGACGCCGTTGAGCACAACGCCTTCAATGATCGAAATGTCATGCGCAAAGAATTGCGCGTGCGTGGGGAGATCTTTGCTGTCGCTGCGATCAACACTCGGAGTGTCGATGGCAACAAGTCGGACACCGCGCATGTGTAGCCATGGAATCAGGGCCGGATCGAGGGATGCGAAGTCGGGGTTCCAGTGCTCGGGGTTTGGGAATGTTCCCGTGGCCATAATGAGACGCTCGGTGCCGAAGGGGACACGGCCGGCAAGGTCTTGGGCGGTGATCGCTCGACCACGTGCTCCTTCAACGCGGACCACGATGCATGGGCCAACGTAGAGATCAATCGGCTGCTCTTCGATCGTTCGACCGCCTTTGCCGTAATGGATGGGCGCATCGGCGTGACTGCCCACGTGCACCGTAGTGGTCAGCGATGAAAGCGAAATGTGCTGGCCTTCATCAACATGCATGAGCTGTGTGCGTGCAAATGCCGTGTCTCCAGGAAAGACAGCGATGCGCGCAGAGAGAAGCGGGGAGATGTCAATGATGGTGGACATGAGTAGCTCTGAGAGCAAGCGGAG
>JAPLMU010000055.1 GCA_026386795.1 Planctomycetota bacterium | reverse complement strand
CGGATGGACCGCTGTACAGCGGAACCACGGACTGCGGCGCGGGCGGATTCTCAAGCGCCGTTGGAGAGATGGGCAAGGACGTCGGCGCGACAGTCAATCTTGAATGCGCGCCAGTGAAGTACGACGGCCTGAGTCCCACTGAAATCTGGATCTCCGAAGCACAAGAGCGCATGGTGCTTTCTGTGCCGCCGGCCAAGTTGGAACGCCTGCGGGCAGTGTGTTCCGCGCACGGCGTTGAGCTCTGTGATCTCGGCGAGTTCGGCACCAATGACGGCATGATTCGTCTGTATTGGCACGGCACTGAGGTGGGCGCACTTGATACCCATTTCTTGCACGAGGGCGTACCGATGCCAACCCGCGAGGCAGTGTGGGACGCCGCATGGAGCGCGTCGCAATTGCCTCCGCCCGGAAACGGCCGCGGTGTCGGTCCTCGTTTGGTGGACACGACATGCGCGCTACTTTCCCATCCGAACATCGCCAGCAAGGAATGGATCATCCGGCAGTATGACCATGAGGTACAGGGTGGCAGCGTCATCAAGCCACTCGTGGGTGTCGGCAACGGCGGTCCATCGGATGCCGCCGTTGTGCATCCGGTGCCTGGATCGAGTCGTGCACTCGCTATCAGTAATGGACTCGCCACTGGTTGGTGCGCTGATCCATACGCCATGACACTCGCTGCCCTTGATGAGTGCGTTCGCAATATGGTGTGTGTTGGCGCCGACCCAACGCGCATTGCGGTCTTGGACAATTTCTGTTGGCCTTCCTGTGACGATCCACGCAACATGGGTTCGCTCGTTCGTGCTGCGGAGGCGTGCTACGACGGAGCAATGGCGTACCGAACGCCGTTCATCAGTGGCAAGGACAGCCTGAAGAATCAGTTCCGTACGCACGATGGACGCATCATCATGATTCCGCCGACGCTCTTGGTGTCGGGATTTGGGATCGTTGCAAATGCTGAGTGCGCGTGCTCGATGGACGTGAAAGAAGCTGGAAATCTGCTGATTCTTGTCGGCACAACCGGCGCGCGCATGGGCGGAAGCCATCGCGTGATGTTGGGCGCATGTGGGCATACAGACAATCGTTTGCCCGTCGTGGATCCTGTGCGCGGAGCACGCACTGCTCGCGCCGTGGCGTCGTGCATTGCAGCCGGCGCGGTGCGTTCGGCGCATGACCCAAGCGAGGGCGGCTTGCTGCCGGCGCTTGCGGAAATGTGTTTCGCCGGCGGTCTTGGCGCGCACATCGATCTTTCACGCGTACCGTTTGACGCCACCGCGCATGCAGAAGTGTCGGATGAATGTCGCGCCTTTGCTGAAGATCCGCATCGCTACATTTTGGAAGTTGAACCCGCGCATCTTGGACAGATACAGGCGCATCTTGATGGTATTGCGCACGCAGTGATAGGGACTGTTTCAGCGCTCGCGATGTTTGAAGTTGTTGGCGTGCGCACTCCGCATGAGTCCATGACCGTAGACACACTCCGAACCGCGTGGAACGCGCCGACCGGCGGATGAGATGAACACCATGACTATCCACGGACCAAAGGCCCTTGTCATCACCGCCGCAGGCATCAACTGCGACCTCGAGTTGGCGCAGTCGTTCGCAGCCGCAGGTGCACAGCCGGAGTCGGTTCTTCTTTCGGAACTCGTAAGAAAACCAGGAATCATTGACAATTACCGATTAATTGGACTCCCCGGTGGATTCAGCTTTGGTGATGACATTGCTGCTGGCCGCATCATGGGCGCCCTCATGCGCCGCAGTGTGTACCCCGCGCTCGCCGCCGCGATTGAGCGCGGGGTTCCCATGATCTGCCCATGCAATGGGTTTCAGATCGCCGTGCAGGCGGGTCTGTTGCCGGGACCGTCCGTTGGTCTGCCGTGGCCGGCGACCGCTGCGGAGCCGTCCATTGCTCTGGCGCAAAACAGTACTGGCCGATTCCGCGATGCGTGGACCCGTGTAGAGATCCCCGCAGAAACGCGCTGTGTGTGGACGCAGGGTCTGGAATGTGACGACGTCACCGGCATCCTTCCAAGCGCACACGGCGAAGGTCGTTTGGTGGCTGACGAAGCGCTCCTTGATGCGCTTGAGTCCAATGGGCAGATTGCCATCCGTTACCACCAGGCAGATCACTTCAATGGCAGCATGCGGCGCATCGCTGGTATCTGTGACGCAAGCGGCTTGGTCTTTGGTTTGATGCCACATCCTGAGCGCTTCACGCGGTGGACACAACATCCGCGTTGGACTCGCCTATCCATGCAACAGCGCGCCACTGAGCCGCTTGGTCTTCGAATGTTCCGTAACGCCGTCGAGCGCGTGCTCGTGAGCGCCTGATGTACCGCACGCGCACAGCGCAAAGGAAATATTTATGACACAGACAAGTACTGCCACTCTTCGCTGCGGCGTTGTAGGCGTTGGCAAGATGGGGAATCATCACGCACGCCTGTGGACGCAGGTGGAGGGATGTGACTTGGTTGGCGTAGTTGATTCGAGTGCGGATCGTTGTCAGCAAGTTGTTGAAAAGTACGGCGGCAAAGGGTATTCCGAAGTCGAAGCACTGATCGCAGCGGGCGTGGATGTCGTAACGATCGCTACGCCCACGGTCCATCATCGCGCCGCCGCGGAGAAATTGCTTGCGGCTGGCGTGCACTGTTTGATTGAGAAACCACTTGCGCCAACTCCCGATGAGGCGCGAGCCATTGCCGACGCCGCCGCGCGCAGTGGTGCGTTGCTACAAGTTGGACACGTGGTTCGCTACGACCCAGTGATGGTGGCGGTGCGTAAACTCGGACTTGCCCCGCGCTTTGTGGAAGTCGACCGCGTGAGTCCAATGACATTTCGTAGCGTCGACGTCGGTGTTGTGCTTGACATGATGATCCATGACATTGACGTATTGCTCATGCTCTTTGGAGCAGAGCCTGTCGAGGTGCGGGCGAGTGCAGTGAGCGTTCTCGGTGAAGCGGAAGACGTCTGCAATGCCCGTCTGGAATTCCCGCGCATGGCGGATGGCTACACGCCTGTTGCGAATGTCACCGCGAGCCGAATTGCCATGAAGACCGAGCGCAAGATTCGCATCATGAGTGACGACACGTATGTCAGTGCGGACTTCGTTGATCGCAAGGGAACGGTCGCCCGCAAGGGACCAAACGCCAACAAGATCTCAGAAGTCCGTGAGCTCTTGAAAAAGGGTGCTGATCTCAGCCACCTCAACTTCCTCGATCTGCTGCAGGTTGAACCACTTGATGTTCATGCTGGTGAGCCGTTGCGCTTGCAAGCGGAGGATTTTATTGATGCCATCCGCGCCGGTCGTCGCCCACTCGTGGATGCAGAGGATGGATTTGCCGCCGTACGTACCGCCGATCGAATCGTCGCGGCAGCGCGCGCCGCTGGTTCGCGGATGGTTTGACATGTTGCAGTGATTCCTTGATGACATCGAACACCACATCACCATGCCAGCAGTTACCGTGGAAAGACACAGCACCTTCGCAGGTCGATGTTGCGATCGTTGGCGGCGGATTCAGCGGACTCGTGGCGTTGGTGCATCTCTGCCGTGCGCTTTCATCAGACAAGTTTGCCGTCATTGAGTGTCATCCGCGGCGCGCGCCGGGCGTTGCATACGGCGGTTGCGATGACGAGCATCTGCTGAATGTTCCGGCCGGTCGTATGGGTCCAATTGCCGATGACATGGGCAGTTTTCACCGTTGGCTAGAGACGCGGCAGCCAGGAAAGTTTCGTCCCGATTCATTTGCGCCGCGCGCCCTGTTCGGCGAATACCTCACGGAATTTGTGCTGAATGAGGTGGCGCGGTCTGGAGCTCACGTTTCATTTGTCCGTGGAGCGGTGATTGATGTGCGTGATGCGCATTCGCAGGTCGAACTCACAGTGGTCGCGAGTGGTGATGCAAGTCACCAAGGTGCGCACCATCAAACGATAGTTGCTCAATGTGCAGTCATTGCGCCAGGGGTGCCAGCGTCGCCGGCGCCGTGGGCGCACATTCAGCGCGACGTTCCTCCGCAAGCGCTCATCGCGGATCCATGGGAGTCGGGTTCACTTCACGGTATCGACCCGGACGCAGACATTCTGGTGCTCGGAAGCGGACTGACTGCGATCGACGTTGTTGAGGGATTGCGCCGCGCAGGGCACCGAGGCACCGTTCGCATGTTGTCTCGCAATGGCCGATTGCCGCTGCCGCACGCCGATCATGGCGAGCCGCCACTCTCGATGACCAAGGAGCAACTCGCTGGAAGTCCAGCGAAGGTTCTTTCAGCGCTCCGGGCGGCGGCCCGGCAACGCATGGCGGGCGGACTTGGATGGCAGGGCGTCATTGATGCAGTTCGACCGCACATTCCTGCGATTTGGAAATCATGGACTGCCTCAGAGCGCCGCCGATTCATCCGACGAGCGCGCGCGTTGTGGGAAATCCACCGCCATCGCGTGCCAGTTCAAGTGCTTGCCGACATCACTGCGCAGCGTCGGGCAGGGACGCTACTTGTTGAGCGCGGCGAGTTGTTAGCGTTGAAATCAACCGTTCACGGAGCCATCGCCGCTTCAGTGCGAGCGCCTGATGGTGTTACACACGTGCATGTCGTTGCGCGGGTCATCAATTGCATCGGACCAGCAATGGATCTTCGGCACACGATAGACCCGCTCTTGGGAGCCATGCAGCGCTCAGGTATTGCCACTACTGATGAACTCGGTCTTGGCATTCGTTCCGATGATGATTGCAGATTGATGAACGCAAACGGTGTGCCACATCAACGCGTGGTCATTGCAGGCGCCCTTCGCCGCGGTGACCTCTGGGAATCAACGGCGGTTCCGGATTTGCGTGTGCATGCAGCGCGTGCTGCGGCAACACTGTTGGCGCAACTCGCTGGTCAACAGACCAAGGGGCGCAACTAAGTGCTTGTCGGCAGTCATCTGAGCATCGCAGGTGGCATGCATCTTGCCGTGCAAGAAGCGCAGCGCCTGGAACTTGACTGCGTGCAGGTATTCACAAAGAATCAACGGCAATGGAAGTGGAAGCCATTGGCTGACGAGGAAATCAAGGCATTTCGCGCCGCCGTACATGACGCTGGCTGGCACACGAATCCAGAACGCCGACTGGTAAGCCACAACAGCTATCTGGTGAACTTGGCCTCGCCTGACGCGGAAATGCGAGCCAAGAGCAGCGCGCTGCAGTTACAAGAAACGGAGCGTTGTGAGCAACTCGGCATACCCTCGTGCGTCATGCACCCCGGTGCGCATCTTGGCACGGCTGGCAATGCGGTCGATGAAGAAGCGGGTATTCGCCGACTTGTCGCTGAACTTGACGCCATTCACCGTTCCACCAAGGGGTATAGCACCGTCACTTGCATTGAGAACACCGTCGGTAGCGGAACGAATCTTGGTGGACCACTCGAGCACCTCGCTCGTATTCGTGCTGCGGTAAAGAATCCCGAGCGCGTTGCATTCTGTTTCGACACGTGCCACGCAACGGCATTTGGTCACGACATGTCAACGCCAGCAAAGGCAAAGTCTTTCTGGCAGTCATTTGAATCGGTAGTCGGCCGTGCTCATGTGCGGGTCATTCACGTCAATGATTCCAAGGGCGCGCTTGGTTCGCACCTTGACCGTCATGAGAACCTTGGTGGCGGCACATGCGGCAAGCCATGCTTTGCAACTATGGCGCACATGCTGGCATTTCGCCATGTTCCAATGATCATGGAGACTCCAAAGGAAGGCAAGCTTCGCGGGCGAGACCCTGACCGTGCCAACGCGGCGTGGCTGCGCGCGTTGTCGCTGGCGATGTTCGCGTGTGTTTCACTCACGATGCTTGGAGGTTGCCGTCCATGGGCGAAGTCAGACGCAGAGTTGACCGCAGCGCGGGTTGGCGCCGTCGCCCCCACTGCCGAGGAATCTGATCGGCTTCGGCGCGCCCAAAGTGTTGCTGATCGAGGCGATTACCAAGAGGCGCTTGGCGAGTTTCGTGCCCTTCTCACTGAAAATCCCCGTCTTGTTGACGTTCAAGTGGCGGTTGGCACCATTACTTTGGAGCAGGGTGATATCCGAGCGGCGCAGCGTTCCTATGAGGCCGCCATTCAGGCTGACCCACGCAATGTCGACGCGCACATTGGGCTTGCGCGCACTCATTTGGCCGCGCAGCGCAATGACGATGCGGTCCGCTGCTATCGACAGGCGCTCGTGCTCGCTCCAACCGATATGCGTGCGATCGCTGGCATCGCTGACGCCCTTGAGCGTTCCGGAAATCGTTCCGCTGCGATCCCATTCCTTGAACGTCTCGCGGCGGACGCTGGTGCAGATGCTGATGCGTGGTCGCGCGTAGCGCGCGCGTACTTGATTGCCGGGCGCGCCGCCGAAGCAAGTGCTGCGTATGAAGAAGCAGTCACGCTCGGCGAAGTATCCGAGGGCACCATGGACGGGCTCATCGCGGCATACACCGCCGAAAGCCGATTCGCCGAAGCATCGAGTGCTGGCAGTGAATTCGCGCGCCGCTGGCCATCCGCAGCCGCGAGTGAGCGCGCCGCGTGGCTTGCTTTCCGTGCCGCAGACTATGACCGCGCCATCGTTGCCTATCGCCATGCAGCTGAGCAAGATCCCCGCAGTATCAAGGCGTGGAACGGAGTTGGCGTCTGCGCGCTCAATTCATGGCTTCTCAGTGACCGCCTTGATGGCGGCGCCCGCGAAGAGTCCCGACGGGCTTTCGAGCAAAGTCTGGCTGTGGAGCCCGCGCAGCCGCAGGTGGAGAAGTTGTTGCGCACCTACGCCCCCTAGCGTGCAGTTTGCGCGATACGGGCGCATGACACGCCACGCCGAAGCGCATACGCTTCCCGCATGCCCGACCCGAAGCTTCTTGAGTGTTTCCCAGCTCCATCCGATACGCCGTTCATCATTGAACACGTGAACGAGGAGTTCACGTCAACATGCCCAAAGACCGGGCATCCAGACTTTGGGCGCATCATCCTGCGCTATCAGCCAGCGAAGGTGTGCGTGGAACTCAAGAGCCTCAAGCTCTATCACCAGAGCTTCCGTAACGAAGGGATCTTCTATGAGGCCGTCACCAATCGCATGCGCGACGATCTTGCCGTGGCCATGAAGCCAGCATGGATGCAGGTGATCACCGAGTGGAAGGGCCGCGGTGGCATCCACAGTCGCATTACGGCTACTTCGGGGCCGGTGCCGGCGGAGTGGGCGCGGGGCTGAGTCCTGCGCCGTTGGTGCTCGTTCCGTAGTTGGTGATGTTCGTGCCGCTTGCGCCGTTCGCGCCGTTCGCGCCGTTCACGCCCAGTGCGGTTGCTTGCACCTGCTTCGACGAAGTCTTGGCGAGCGCTGGGATTTCCCGCGCCTGCGCGTCCGTCAAAATCGACTTCAAGCGTCGGAGCGAACGCGCGTTGAGTTCTGATCGCTCAAATCGTGTGTCCTGCATCGAAGCGCGCGGCTCCTTCTTCTTTGATTTCCGGTCGTTACCGGGTGCCATCGACGGCCCAACCAATTCCGTGACTGCGATACCCGCGAGCCGATCGCAGAGTTCGCGGTGCCGCGCCGCTTGCTCGCCTCGCAAGGCATCAATTTGCGATCGTTGTGTGTCTGTCACGTCGGGGAGTGCGCGTGCAGCATCCAGGGTGGTCATGGCATCACGCCCATCGCGGTACGCCTGCGGTGCCGCAGCCCGCAACCACGCGTCGTGAAAGGAAGCGCGCGCCTCAGGTGACAGTGCCGCTTCTATCGCATCGCGCCCAGCAATTGCCTGATCGAACAGCGATTCCCGCCTGCTTTCACGCTGCGCCATCAGCTCCGCAGAACGTCTCACTTGGCCAGGGACTTCAGCAGCCGGAGCGGCCGTGGTCATGGCGACCCCAACTTCCAGGGTCTGCGCGCCACTCCACTGCTGGCCCAGCGCGCGCAGCAATTCAATCTCCTCCGCTGCCGTGGACCGCGCCTCCGCGCGCAGCTGTTCCTGCACCGCCAGCGCCGCGGGTGACCAGGTCACCCATGCCTGCATGGCGGCTGCACGTTGTGGGTCAACAATCCCTGATGTCCGGATACAACCCGCCAGGTCGAGGCGAACAACCGGTGATGCCGGCCAATTCAGTCCGGGCATCGTCGGATAGCTGATGCTCCGTATCCGCTCTCGCGCGCGCTCCGCTCGAACCGCCTGCGTCACGGCTTCGCTTGCCCCGCCAAGCGAGGCAAGCCCGTCAAGCAATGCGTCATCTTCCAACGACAGTTGCCCGGCATGCGCATCCACAATCCCAATGCCATTACGAATTTGATCGATGGGCGCCTCAGACGTCGATTGATCAAAGGTCATAGCTACGCCCGGTACCGCAGTACCGAGACGTGCACCGTATAGGTCCTTCAAGGCGTTGCACTTTGCTTGATAGTCATCAATCATTGGGATAAGAGCCGCGTGGTCAGCAGCAACACCCAGTGTTTGAGCCAGTGCCCGCACGCGTTCGGCAGTTGCCGCCAGTGCCAGTGACATGCCCGCGCCTGCCATCGAATCTCCGGTAAACCCGTCCTGCGAAAACTCAATTCCAGAGGTCATTCCATCACCGAAAGTGTCACCAAACGTACCGTCAAACAACATTCCACCATCGCCTTCCATCGCAATCACCACTGGTCCGGGCGCTTCACCATCAGCGCTGGCAGTCACCGAAATACTCACTGATTGCGCACCCTTCGTCAATTCCGCGATGGAGCTGAAATCGATGGGCGTGTCACTCCCCGATTCAGCAAACGATATAGCCCCGATATTGACCGCGCTTGTCATCTGCACGGCATCCGTCTGTTCGCCCTCCTTTGGCAGTGAGCGAGACATAAATCGATTGCCACTCTTGTTCGCCGCGTCACTTGCCTGCGTTTCATAGAACTCACGTCGCGCTGGGTCAACGCCGGTAAGCGCCTTCCATGTATCCCGGTCAATACCACGCCGTTCCTCGCTTACCTCGTTGAATTCTGCTTGCGCCTTGGCGGCTGCCGGGTCTTTTGCCGTCGCATTGAATTCGGCAAACAATCCTCGTGGCATGCCAGATTCTGCCGCGGCCATCCGCATACTGGTGACCCACCAACGAGCCATCCAAGTACTGCGCACTGCTTCAATGGCAGCGCGTGCCTCCGGTTCAGTGGCGGCTGCTAGCAGTTGCGTTATGACCCGTGCTGGCGAGTCGGGATCCATTCCGGTCCGGCGCCACAGGTGCCCAAGACACTTGAGTCGTAGTGCGGCTAGTTGGTCCGCAGGCAGAGCCTGTTCGAGCGCTTGTAATGCATCGCGATGTGCCGCACCGATTTGCTCAAGCAACTCGCGGAATTCCCGCGCGGATGCCTCGGAAGCGGCGTTGCTTCCTATTTGAAATCGCGTGACGCCATCGCCACCAGCGACCGCCTCCATGCGGCCATTTGCTCGCGATGCATCGGGCACAGCCTCGAGCAACTTTGGAAATATGGCATCCAGTCGTTGGCGATAGTCACCAAGTGCGTTGTACGCAGCACTGCGCGCTTCGGGCGGAAGCTTCGCATCAGCAATACAACGCTCCACGTCCCACTGGATGGCTCCGTCACTCAGGGCGCCACCGAACATTGCCCGGAGGGCGCGGCGTTTGGCTGCCAAGTGTTCGCGTTGCAGGTCATTCTGTTGCTCCGGTCGCGCCACCGCAGCAAGCGACTGGAAGAAACTGTCCATCGACTCCATGATCGATTGCGCCAACGCGCGGCGTGCCTGCTGCTGGGCTGCGGTGGTCTTCTCGTCGTTGTTTGCCGTACCGATGCGCGCCATCTCATCATCAAAGCGGCGCTTGGCAGCAAACATCGGTAATTGTGCATCATCAAACATGGACGCGGCCAATTGCCGTTGCCCATCATCAAGCCCAGCAGAGTCGAGGATTTCCTCAAGGTCCTTGCTGGCTAACACCGGATTACGGGCTGGCCCTCCGCCAAACCAGAACTGTGCAGCGGCCTGCTGAGTTGGTACGGCAACGCAAAGCAGTGTGACTGCAAGCAGTGCACGAATGGATCCAGTGATGTTCATTGGTGTGTTTCCTTGTTTCAATCCAACTTGCGTGAATTCAGATACTCCCGCATCTCCGCATTCCAACGCAGGCGGCTGGCGGTTCCCATCGTGTCATGAGTTTCTTCGGGAACAATCTCTACATATCCAGGGCCGCTCGGAAGCATTTGTCCGGTCGACTGCATAGAAGCCATAGCTGCTTGCAGTGCATCCTTCAGCCCTTGTACACCGCGATCTAAGAAATAACTATCGCGCGCGCCACACAGAAGACGCACGCGCTCGCGCAGGATCGGAACATAGCGGGTTGGATCCGCGCGCACTAATGCGGCGATGTCATAGCGAGCCCACTCGTTTCGCACGACGCCATGATCAATTGTTCCAGTAACTGTTTCAAACATCGGCCGCGGCAACTTTGTCACTGGATCAAGCGTGCTCCACATGGCGCTCCACGCGTCCCACTGCTCGCCGCTATTACGTGCTGGACCGAGCACGCGCTCCATGGCAACTTCGTCACGAACAGTCATCCGTACCTTGTCGAATTGCTTCGTGAGCGGCACGCGGTACGAGGGTCGCTCCTTGCCATCGCTATCAGTGAAGATGCTGGTATCGGCATACAAGTCGCCCGCCTGAAACTTGCTGAAATCAAGAGGGTCCGGCGAACTGCTGAAGCACGCGCCGAATGTCTCGGGATGGGTGAGTTGCAACCACAGTGAACTCCAACCGCCACTCGAATGGCCTGTGATGATCCGCGCATCCGCGCGGGAAATCATGCGAAATTGCCGTTCAAGTCTGGGTCAAGAACAATCCACACGGCTTGCGGCATGACCTCACGAGTACCAGGTGTCGCAAGCATGTGCGCAATGCCGCTCGCGCCCGTGTAGCGACCACCGAAGCCAGGCACTACATAGATAGCGGGAAACATGCGGCGACGAAAGTTCGGGTCGTCCCAGCCAGTGGGCAGCGCTACGCCAGCGCGCATCATCACATCGCGACCGGCGGCGCGGCTGAGAAGGGCACTCTTCATTTCAAACCACCGCAGGTTTGGCTCCTGTGGTCGATCTGGCTCTGGCATACGGATAGTCAACGCAACATCATGCACATCGGGATGATCTCGACTGAATGCCACGGTCGACACCGCGCTCACTAAATTTCCAGGAGCAATGTGCCCGCGCTCAGTTTGATTGCGGTCAAACACGGCTTGAATGCGATAGGTTCCGTCGAGCATGGCGATCGGCTCTGGAAACGCGATCGCATCCGCGCCGAGCGTCACCGTGGATCCTGGCGCAAAGTCACTGACAGCGACCGAGTACATCGGTTGCGGATCATCAAAGAATGGCGCATCGAGCGGTTCATCACCCGGTTGCAGAGTCGACTCCGCGGCTAAGAACACGATCATTCGACCTGCACCACCCTCGGTGCCAAGGATCGCAGCCGATTCCTTTGGCAGGGTGACTCGGATGACGTCCTTCACTGGAATTGCAGGTGCTTTCGGCCGCGGCGCATCTACCGCCACTGGTGCTGGTTGCGCTGACGGCACTTGCGCGACCGCACTTCCGTACATGCCCGTGTACGCCACCGCGAGCATGTGAAGGACACGGCGGATGTCGGGCGTAAGCATGGCGGCATCGTAGAATCTTTGGGATGCCCGCCCGACGACATCTTGACCTCGCCGCACCTGTGCGCTTCCTCGCCTCCGCTTTGAGCGCTGTGGGAGCGCCTTGTTTGAGCGCCGCCATCGGCACTATCGGCGTCATTGCCCTCATCAGCACCACCGGCTGCGCGGGCCACAGCTCTGTGGAGCGTGGAATCGACCGTTCAGCCAGCAGCATCTCTGCCAGTTTCGATGGTTCCGTCACTGAGGAGCGAAATTATGTGCTCCCGGTTGATGGCATCATCGACATCGACCTTGAGACGTTCGCCGGCGATGTCGTTATCCGTTCGGGGCGTGAGACCAAGAACGAGGTTCGCATGCAGGTCACCGTCACCGCGAGTCATGGAGCTGATCGCACCGACGAGGCGCGCGCGTCACTTGCGCAGGTGGCGGTCAAGGCGGAGATTCGCCGTGGCGGTGATGTGCCAACGCTCGTACTTCGCGGAACCACTGAGCACGATGAAGCCTGGCTTCACCAAACAGATATCGATATTGAGCTTCCGGAGTTGCGTCGCGTGCATGTAAAGACCCGCTCTGGCAAGGTGCATATTTACGAAAATCGCGGTGCATGTTCGGTAGAAACTTCGGATGGCGACATTCGCATGATCACGCCATGGGCTATCACAGAAGATGTCACACTGGTCACGCGTGGTGGAGAAATCGTGTTTCGCTCTTTCACAGGTACTTGTGGAACCTTTGATATCGACTGCGTAAACGGCAAGGTTCTCACGCGCGTCGAAGCTGGTGACTGGCGTGTCGTTGATCCACGTAATGATCACGACACACTCCACGCGACGCTTGGCACTTGCACAAACAAGATTCTCATTCGTAATGTTGACGCCCCGGTGACGATCAGTGTCGTTCCGGAGCCAATGGAATACGGTTCACTATTTTCAGCGCCATGACATTCATCAACGACCACTACCTGAAGCTGGCTGCCGGCTACTTATTCCCCGAGATTGCCCGTCGCGTTACCGTGTTCGCGGAGGCGAATCCAGCCGTGGCCGGAGAGATCATCCGCTGCGGCATTGGTGATGTCACAGAGCCGCTTCCGCCCGCCGTCATCGCTGCAATGCACACGGCTGTCGACGAACTCGCTCATCGCGCCACCTTCCGTGGATACGGACCAGCAACCGGCTATGACTTTGTCCGCGAGGCAATTGCCAAGGGCGATTTCCGTGATCGCGGCATGGCAATAGCAACCGATGAAATCTTCGTTTCTGACGGAAGTAAACCGGACGCCAGTGCCTTCATGGAAATCATGGCCACGGGCACACCAGCGCAGGGTGGTAATCGCACCGCGGTGTGTGATCCGGTCTATCCGGTGTATGTAGACAACAATGTCATGCAGGGCAATACTGGTCCCGCACTTGCGGGCGGTGGATATGAAGGACTTATCTATCTGCCAGGAACGCCTGCGAATGGATTTGTCCCGGAGCCGCCCACCGAACCGGTGGACATGGTCTATCTCTGCTATCCAAACAATCCCACCGGAGCGATGATCACCCGCGCGCAGCTGACTCGTTGGGTTGAGTGGGCTCTCGCCAATGACTCGTTGATTTGCTACGACGCCGCGTACGAGGCGTACGTGCGCGACCCATCGTTGCCGCGCTCGATCTACGAGATATCAGGTGCTGATCGGTGCGCGGTGGAATTCCGTAGCTTCTCTAAGAACGGTGGATTCACCGGCCTGCGCGGGGGCTACACCGTTGTTCCAAAGGCCGTCGAGGGTCGCACCCACAGCGGTGAGCGCGTCTCGCTTCATCGCTTGTGGATGAGGCGCTGGGCGACCTGTTCGAACGGCGTCAGTTGGCCGGTGCAGTGCGCGATCGCCGCGCTTTACACACCCGAAGGACGCGCACAGGTAGCGTCGTTGATCGATTTCTACATGGAAAACGCGCGAATTCTCCGCGAAGCATGCGCCGCCGAAGGCCTGCAAGTGTGGGGCGGTGAGCATGCCCCGTACGTTTGGGTGGCGTGCCCCGCAGGCATGAGTAGTTGGGACGCTTTCGATGCGCTGCTTACCAAGGCGAGACTGGTAGTGACTCCGGGCGCAGGCTTCGGTCGCCACGGTGAGGGCTTCTTCCGAATCAGCGCATTCAATTCCCGCGAGAAAGTAATTGAAGCGTGCAAGCGGCTGCAAGCGCTCCGGTAAGCGCCAGAACTTACGAGTTCCAGCCCTTGCTCGGCGCGCGTTGTGGCAGCGAAGGATCGCGCGGTCCTGGTCCAGTGTCCTTCGGACCGCGGTAGCCGCGGCATACGATGAACATCTCAACGCTTTCAGCGCGGCTCGCGCTCGGCTTGTATCCCTTGGCTTCGGTAAACACCATTTGCGCACGCCTGACGAGGGCAGGGTAATCAGCACCCTCATAAACCTTCATGGTTGCATGACCGCCAGTACGCAACAAGAATGGCAGTCGATCAAGCATCGCGTGACATAGTTGCACGCTGCGTGCACTGTCGGCCATTGGAACGCCGCTGGTATCCGGCCCCATGTCGCTGATGACGGTATCGAAGAGCTTGCCTTCCATGGCGTACGGCAAGTGCTCGCGCGTCAGCTCGTTGATATCACCCTCAATGAGGTGCACATTCGGTCCGAAACCACGCTTATCGATAGCTTTCAAGTCGATTGCCACCACGACGCCGCGGTCTCCGACGCGCTCAGCAGCCACCTGTATCCAACTACCCGGGCATGCCCCAAGGTCAAGGACACGCGAACCAACGCGCATCAACTTGAATCGATCGTCAAGTTCAGTGAGTTTGTACGCGCTCCGAGCGCGATAGCCCTCTTCCTTGGCGAGCTTGAAGAAATGGTCTTGGACTTCTTTCACGGTAATGCGCTCATGGCTTCTGCAGCCGACGAACTTCCGCAGGCGGGATATTTGCCAAGACCACATGTCGTGAACCGGAATGGGTCAGGTGCAGTTCGCGCTCAAGTCGAGCGATGGCACGCAGGTTGTCGCGGCCGGGGCCATTCAGAACGGTGCTCTTCATCGTCTTTGCACCCAAGTAACAGAAGTATGAAAGCTCTCCGCCAGGGCGAAGCAAATCAAGCATGCGGCGCATGATGGTGTCGACAAGGCCAATTTCAAAGTTGTTGAATGGCAGACCGCAGATCACGCAGTCGTAGGAACCCATTTCCAGCTCAACATCTTGTATGGCGGCGTTGTGCAGTGTCACCTGGCCAGGCTTGCCGCACTGTCGCCACGGCTTGAGGATCTTGTTGTCAAGGTCTCTACAGAATTCGCTGCTCAGTTCCACGATGTCCAGAACATCACCCTTACCAAGGCACTTCAAGATTTCCTTCGTCACCGGACCGGTTCCGGGTCCAACTTCCAAGATCCGCTTTGGAGAGGTCGATTCGATCGCCGCAGCCGCGAGTGATCTTGCCAGCATCGGCGAACTTGGGCAGATCGTCCCCACGGTCTTCATGTTGCGGAAGGCGATGGAAAGAAACTGAATCATGGGGTCATGGGGTCATGGGGTCATGGGGTCATGCGATCACACAGCCATGGCATCATGCTCATGGGATCACTCAGGATATCAGGGACACACACGCGCAGGCTTAGAGCGTCGGTGCAAAGCGCTCGTCCCCGCGAAGACCTTCGCAGAAGCCCGCAAATAACACGGGAATCTGCTCAAGGTCTCGCAAGTTCCCCATTTCAACGGTTGTGTGCATGTAGCGAATCGGGAAACTCACCAAGCCCGATGGAATTCCACCACCGGCGAGAAAGATGGAATCCGTGTCCGTTCCACTCGCGCCTGGCGTCGCGCCGCGTTGCAGTGGAATGGTCAATCGTTCAGCGGTTTCAAGAAGTCGCGCGACGACTTCGGGCTGCATTGCACCGCCGATGGCGATCTTCGGACCAGCGCCCATCTTGAATTGCCCGTGCTGCGCTTGGGTGATTCCGGGGCTGTCGGTGGCATGGCCAACATCAGTGACAAGGGCAACATTCGGATGCAAACTCGCGGCAATCATTTCCGCGCCGTGTAGCCCCACTTCTTCTTGCACCGTACTCACCGCGACGATTCGAACATGGCGCATGGAATTCTCTGCGCACAGGCGAAGCGTTTCCGCTGCAACCCATGTACCAATGCGATTGTCGAGGGCACGCGCCACGATCAATTCATCGGAGAGCATCATGCTTGAATCGAGGAATGTGGCTGGGTCACCGATATTCAATCGAGCCCGCGCGGCAGCTTCGTCCTTCGCGCCGATGTCCACAAAGAGTTCGTGCAGCTTGCGAACCTTGGGCTCGCCAGTTCGGTCTTGAAGGTGGATGGCAGTGGCGCCAATCAGACCAATGACTGGCGCATCCACGCCTTTCACTGTGGAGCGAAATTGCAACCGCTTGCCGACGATTGATGCCGCATCGATTCCACCGATTGAGCGGCAATAGATGAACCCATTGGAATCAATGTGCTGCACCATGAGGCCGATTTCATCCGCGTGGCCGCATATGGCAACGGTGAATATCTTGCTCTCATCTCGCGGACGAATAGTTGGGGTAGGCAGCAACTCTGCAAAGCAGTTGCCATACGCGTCGTTCCACGTCCGCGTTGCGCCGTTGGCGCGGACATAGTCAAGCCAAACGCGTTGACCTTCGCGTTCAAAGCCGGATGGACTGGGTGTATCGAGGAGCTTCCGCAGGAACGCGAGGGATTCAGTGCGCATCGGCGGAATGGTACGAAATCGCGCCACTCCGCCGATGCGGGCATTCAGGTTGTACGGTCAACTTGCGGCGCGTTTATCAATACCGCCGAAGAATGAACTGAAATCGGTACCACTCTTTGGCTTCGCCTTTGGCTTGCCGTCGGATCCGGAACCGCCACCGTTCGACGCGGGTCGCGTCATCGGGTAGCTCGCTGGCGGGGGGCTCATCGTCCGCGTGGAAGGCTGAGCTGGGCGACTGATCGGCGCGAGGCTCGGGGGCTGCTCACTGGGACCGACCCGCTTGTTGCGGGCGTTGTCCACACCGCGCTCAAGAACCTTGAGGTGGGCACGTAGGGCGTTAATTGAACTCAGGGGCTTCGGTAAAGAGTCACTCATCGGAATTCCTTCCCTTCTGGGGTCATCCATCGGTCGTTTGTCCTGACCTATACGGCGGACATCGATCGTTGGTTCGCCGCGTTTGCGGCAACTATTGTTGGCTTTCCAGGGCGCACACACCTGCGTCTCGATCGGATCGCCAACCTCCATCGCTTTGAATGTCCGATTCAAGAACCCCGTGAGCAAGTTCTCGTCCGCAGAATTCCGCCTGTGACGGCTCGATAGCCTTGTTTCCCACGTTTGTCGGGCTTCTTTGGCTTTCCAAGGCACCCAAATAAGTGGCTGGAGCCGCAATATCGCCGGTCCCCCTATCGGGGCTCCAACTTGCGTAATTCCCCTGCCCGGCGTGAACTACCGATTCACCCCTCCTCCCAGGGGTACCCAAGGAGATACCAGTGCAGCCGACCGCCATCTTTGCCGCTTCGATCCTCGCCATCTTTGCCGTTCCGTACGCCGGCGCGGACACGGTGGACCTGCCGCGCTACCCATCCACAAGCCCGGACGGCAATGTCGTGTTGTTCAGTTGGCGCGGTGATCTCTGGAAGTGCCCATCGACTGGCGGCGGCGCGCTTCGCCTGACAAGCAACCCGGCCAATGAAGGTCGCTCTGCATTTAGCCCTGACGGCGCATCCATCATCTTTGATAGCGACCGCGATGGTGGTCGGAATCTGTTCATCATGAAGAGCGACGGCAGCGATGTGCGGCAGCTCACCTTCGGTGATTCGGTTGCACTTCTGAGTGGAACAGGCGTCGATGGATCGGGTCGTCCAGTGGCGTACTTCGAGAGCATGCGCGAGAGTGATCTTTATCGCGCAGCCCGCCCATACATGGTGCCGCTCGCGGGCGGCTCGGTAGAGCGAGCCTGCGATGCATTCGGTTCGCATCCAGTTGCAACGCGGAACGGTGCGTCTGTGCTCTTTGAGCGCGGCAGCAGCGCGTGGTTTCGGCGCGGCTATCAAGGGCCAGATCAGCGCGATGTATGGACATTCGATCGCGCCACAGGCCGATTCGCACAACTTACCGACTGGAAGGGCAATGACGGTTGGGCGTTTCCATGCGGCGATGACATCATCTATCTGAGCGACCGCGGCAATGGTAAGAGCATCAATATCTGGCGCAAGAAGTTTGCTGCTCCGACTTCTGATCCTGGCACGCAGCTGACATCATTCGATGATGACGTGCGCGAACTCGCAGTATCGACTGATGGTCGCATAGCCATATTTTCGAACTGGGATTCGCTGTGGCGTTTGGATTTAACAACGCCGGGCGCGCAGCCGGTGAAGATCACCATGCAGGCCGCCGAAGATGAGGCTGACCGAATTCGCCCACGCAGTGTTGGGCGCGATGTTTCGGAAGCGCAACTCTCTCCGGACGGCAAGACCATTGCCATTGTTGCCTATGGCGACGTCTATGTGAAGGGCGTTGAGGAGCGTTCTCCGTTTGTGCGCGTCACCCGTACGCCAGCACGCGAGCGCGATATCGCTTGGATGCCTGATGGCGTCAAGTTGCTATTTTCGAGCGACTCGGACGGCAACGACTCGATCTACGAGGCCACCGTAACTCAGACCCGAGGCGAAATTCGCAGTACGTTCAAGGACAAGACCAATCCGAAGAAGGAAGAAGTGAAGCCGGAAGCGGCTGCGGTGCCGGCCGTCGCCGCAGCCCCAGTGCCGCCCGTCGCCGCAGCCCCAGTGCCGGCCGCTACGGTTCCACCAGTAGCAGCCGATGCAGCCAAGCCGGACGCGCCGAAAGATGCAAAGAAGAAGGACGACAAAAAGGAAGACAAGAAGGACGAGGGTGCCCGCTGGGCAGATGCTGTGAAGGTTGAAGTCAAGCCGTTCATTGCGCTGCCTGCAGCGAGCGAGCGTGGAGCAAGTCCATCACCAGATGGCAAGAAGGTGGCGTATCGACGCAATCTCAACACGCTGGTAGTTCGCGATGTCGCCACTGGCGAAGAGAAGGACCTGCGCACGGGGTTCGATCAGTCCATTGACTGGCGCTGGAGCCCAGACAGCCGCATGCTGGCAATTCGCCAAGACGACGACAATTTCAACAGTGACATTTGGATCCAGCCAGCCGACGGCAGCGCGGCGGCAGTGAATATTTCACGTCATCCGGATATGGACGTTAATCCTCGTTGGAGTTCGGACGGGAAGGTGCTTGCATTCTCCTCAGCGCGCGTGGAAAACGACGGAGACATTTACATGGTCTTCCTCGACAAAGACCTGGAAAGCATGCAGCGCTTCGAGCAGGATCAGTATTTCAAGGATGCGGCCGAAGCTGCCAAGAAGAAGGCCGCCGAGCGCAACCCAAAGAAGTCGGATGCCAAGAAGGACGAGCCGAAGAAGGACGACGCTAGTAAGGATGAGTCCAAGAAAGACGACTCCAAGAAGGACGACTCGAAGAAAGAGGAGCCCAAGAAGGACGACTCCAAGAAGGACGAAGATAAAGATGGCAAGAAGGACAAGAAGGATCCTCCGAAGCCGCTCGACCTTGATGATGCATATATGCGCCTGCGGCGCTTGACCACGATGCCTGGCAATGAGATGGATCTTGAGATTTCCCCTGCGGGCGACCGCGTCTACTTCATGGGTGGCACGGGCGAGACTGCGGGGCTCAACAGTGTTGCGTGGTCTGGCGGCGAAACCAAGAAGCTTGGCGCTTCAGGTGGTATTCAGCAAATCACGTTGGCGGGCGACAAGTTGGTGGTGGTTGGAAAGGGCGGCGCGAGTGTCGTCAATCTGCCTGCAGGCGACGCAAAGGCGATCGATCTGAGCGACACGGTTGAATTGGATTTGGCTGCGCAGAGCAACCAGAAGTTTCTCGAGATGGCTCGCACCATGGGCAGCATCTTCTATAGCCCAACTATGAATGGTTGCGATTGGCCGAAGCTCACCGCGAAGTGGTCGAAGTTGGCAAACAGCGCACGCACCGATGAGGAGTTTGATTATGTTGCGAATCGGTTCCTTGGCGAACTAAACGCGAGCCACCTTGGCGTTCGCAGCCCAGGTTCTGAGGGAGCCGGTCGTTTGCCAGTGGGTCGCATTGGCGCGCGCACCGTCTTTGCCGACGGCGGGTTCCGCATTGAGGAAATTCTGCGCGATGGTCCTGCTACAAAGGGCCAGACCCCGCTGGCTGTTGGGGATGTGATTGTGGCTGTCAATGGCGAGTCGGTCAAGGCTGGAGTCCCCATCGAGGACATCTTCCGTGGCACCGCTGGCAAGGAGACGGTCGTTCACATCATGCGCGCCCCCGCTCCTGGCGAACCACGTATGGAACTTGACGCCATATTGTTGCCGGGCTCAAGTGGCGAAATTCGCGAACTCACCTATCAAGACACGCTGCGGCGCGCTCGCGAGACGGTCACACGGCTCTCGAACGGACGTATCGGTTATCTCCATATTGCCGCGATGGATCAAGCATCCCTTGATGTCTACGAGCGGGACTTGTACGCGCAGGCTGACGGCAAGGACGGCCTGATCATCGATGTTCGCAACAACGGCGGCGGATCCACTGCGGATCGTCTGCTGAGTTCGATCATGGTGCAGCCACATGCCTACACCGTTCCACGCGGAGCCGACCCGGCCAAGAAGGGTCACTACCCCGTGGATCGATTGTTCATTCAGCGATACTCATTGCCTATTGACATGCTCTGTAACGAGAAGAGTTTCTCGAATGCAGAGATCACCGCGCATGCGTTCAAGACCCTCAAGCGCGGAACGCTTGTGGGCACGCAGACCTATGGCGGCGTCATTTCCACTGGCAGCACGTCGCTCATTGACGGCACCACGGTGCGCACTCCATTCCGCGGCTGGTACACGACCGACGGCGTCGACATGGAGCTGCACGGCGCAATGCCAGACATCGTGGTCCCGCAGACTGCCGAGGACGAGAGCATGAGCCATGACGCCCAACTAGAAGCCGCGGTAGCCGACCTCCTAAAGCGCCTCTAAATAGGTGCCCATTTCAGTCGAGCAACAGGCGCTCGGGCTTTTCGATGCAGTCTTTGATGTGCACTAGGAAACTCACGGCTTCAGCGCCATCAATGATGCGGTGGTCGTAACTGAGCGCCAAGTACATCATCGGTCGCAGCGCGATCTGTCCCGGGTTTCGCGGATCTTCGATCGGGCGCTTCTTGATGGTGTGCATCCCGAGAATCGCGCTTTGCGGCGCGTTCAAGATCGGCGTGGACATCAGGCTGCCGTAAATGCCGCCGTTGGTGATGGTGAATGTGCCACCTGTCATTTCATCAACGGTGAGCTTGCCCTCGCGGGCTTTCGCCGCGAAGCCGCGGATCGCCAATTCAATCTCCGCGAAACTCAGCAGTTCTGAATTGCGCAGCACCGGCACCACCAACCCGCGGTCAGTTCCGACCGCGATCGAGACATCGGCGTAATCGTGATACTCAACTTCATCGCCGGAAATGTACGCATTGACCTTCGGAAACCGCTTCAAAGCGCTGCAGCATGCCTTCACGAAGAAGCTCATGAAGCCAAGGCTCACACCGTGGTGCTTCTCGAAACTTTCCTTATGTTCCGAGCGCAGGCGCATGACCTCAGTCATGTCGCACTCATTGAAGGTCGTGAGCATCGCGGCGGTGTGTTGCGCCTGCACCAGGCGTTCAGCGATTCGCTGCCTGATTTTCGGCATCTTCTCGCGCCGAATGCCGCGTGCGCCCGCGACTGCCATCGGCATCGCCGCTGGCGCCACTGGTTTCACCGGATTGGCAATCGTCGACACCGCGGTTGCTGCGCGTTCAACGTCAGCCATCACGATTCGTCCGGATGTTCCGCTGCCAGTCACCTTCGTGAGGTCGACGCCCTTGTCAGCGGCCACCTTCTTTGCAAGGGACGAAGCCTTCTTGCCGTCCGCGGCATCGCTGATCACTGTGGCGGTCGCGGTTGCGACAACCACCGCCGCCGGCGCCTTCGCGCCCACGTTGCCCGTCGCCGGCGCCGGGGTCGCCGGCACTGCTTTCGCCGCGCCGCCCGCAGGCTTCGCCGCTGCCGTGTCGATCGACCCAATCGGCGCGCCCACCTTCTGCTCTGCGCCAGACTGCACCTTCACGCGCAACACGCCGGCCGCCGGCGCACGCACTTCCAGCGTCGCTTTGTCACTTTCGATATCGACGAGGACCTCATCGGTCTCCACCCAGTCGCCATCATGCTTATGCCATTGACCGAGCGTTACCTCGGTGATCGATTCGCCTGGGCTCGGAACCACAATATCCAACATGTCATTCTCCATGCGCTTTGCGCGCGGTGTCATCTACCCGAGACGCGCTGATTAGTGCGCGTTCCGGCCTTTGCCCGACGAGGGACTCTGCGTTGTCGCTGGCTTACTGCCTTCGGGTGCGCCGACGGCAGCAGCCACAATCTTGGCCTGTTCCTTGGCGTGACGCTTGGTGCTGCCCACCGCCGAACTGGCTTGCGCCGGGCGACCAACGTATGCGGGCGCACTTCCGAGGTGTGTCAGGAATTTCCCGAGCATCGCTTGCCACGCACCAACGTTCTCTGGCTCTTCTTGCGCCCAGACGATCTCTGCGCCGCGGTACTTCGCCGCTTGCGCACGAATTTCATCGGCGGGGAAAGGCGTCAACTGTTCGATGCGAACAAGTGCCACCGCGCCATTGCCATTCTCGCGACGCTGCGCATCAAGTTCATGGAACAACTTACCTGTGCAGAACACCAGTTTCTTGACGCGCGCGGGATCTGGCTTGGTTGGGTCTCCGATGACGGTCTGGAACTCTCCATGAGTGAACTCCGCCATCGGGCTTTGTGCAGCAGTGAGCCGCAACATGCTCTTGGGAGTCATCACAACCAGCGGCTTGCGGAAGCTGCGCTTCATCTGCCGGCGCAACACATGGAACATCTGCGCAGTGGTCGATGGATACACCACTTGGATGTTCTCATCAGTTGATTGCTGCAGGAATCGCTCCATGCGACCGCTCGAATGTTCAGGACCCTGTCCCTCATATCCGTGCGGCAAGAACAGCGTGAGTCCTGACGAGCGGAACCACTTCGACTCTGCAGCCACTACGAATTGATCAAAGATCACCTGCGCGCCGTTTGCAAAGTCTCCGAACTGCGCTTCCCAAATCACCAAGGCGTGCGGATCGACCAGCGAATAGCCGTATTCGAATCCAACGCACGCGCACTCTGTAAGCGGCGAATTGAACATCTCAAATCGGCCCTTGGCTCCCTTGAGATGCTTGAGAGCGATCCATTCTTCACCGGTCTCTTGGTCAAAGATTGCGGCGTGTCGATGACTAAATGTGCCACGCTTGACATCTTGGCCCGTGATGCGAACGGTGTCGCCATCTTCTACCAATGAGCCATAGGCGAGCAATTCTGCGAGCGCCCACTCCACTCCGCCTTCTTCGATCGATGCGCGCGACTGCACGCCCTTGGCAACGGTCTTGTGCGCCGCGAAACCCTTTGGAATCTCTGCGAGCTGTGTAGCAAGTGATTTGAGTACGCGGGCAGAGACTCCAGTTTCCACCGGATCATCATTCCACGATCCTGTCATACCCTTCCATGTGCCTTCGAACGGGGCATGGCCGGGCTCCATTGGCTTCGCCTTCGCGCGCTGTTGCGCAGCATCAAGCGACGCAAAGAGCGCCTTGGTCTGGTTCTCCAACTCATCGGCGCCGATCACTCCCTCGGTCACCAATCGTTCCGCGTAGCGCGCGGCCACGGGGGTGGTACTGCGAACTCGTCGATACAACATTGGCTGCGTGAAATTCGGCTCGTCAGTTTCGTTGTGCCCATTCTTGCGCCAACACCACATGTCGATGAACACGTCTTCACCAAATGCGGTGCGCCACTCGGATGCGAGACGCGCCACAAATTCACACGCTTCGGCGTCGCCGCCATTCACATGGAACACGGGCGCTTCCACCATCTTTGCGACATTGGTGCAGTACGGCCCCATGTAGGAATCACAGCTATCAGTGGTAAAGCCAACTTGGTTGTTGATGACCACGTGCACCGTGCCGCCCACGTCGTAGCCAACCAGCCCAGCCATGTTGAGCGTCTCCGCGACCACACCTTGGCCGGGCAGCGCAGCATCGCCGTGCAGAAGGACAGGAAGCACCTTGGCAATGCCATCAGGAAGTGATCGAGTTCGCTCTTGCCGGGCGCGAGTTCGTCCAGTGGCAACAGGTCCAACGAATTCCAAGTGACTCGGGTTCGGGCAGAGCGAAACGCGCAGCGCAGCGCCGTCAGCGGTCTTGTACGTGCCAGTAAATCCTTGGTGGTACTTCACATCGCCGCCGCCGTGCTCGAAATGGGGATTCCATGCTTCTTCAAACTCAGTAAAGATCATCTCCGCAGGCTTGCCAGCAACATTGTGCAACACATTGACGCGCCCGCGGTGTGCCATTCCCAACACACACTCTTCGGCGCCAGCGCGCGCGGCTCCAGAGAGCACGCCATCAAGAACAACAAGCAGCGATTCGCCACCTTCAAGTCCAAATCGCTTCTTTCCGATGAATCGCGTCGCTAAGAAATTCTCGAATCCATCGGCTGCAACTAGTTTTTCCAGAATGCGCATGCGTGCTGCAGTTCCACCGAGGGGGGAACGCAGCGCCATTGATTCCATGCGCTCGGCGAGCCACGCGCGCTTGCGTGGGCAAGCGATAAATCCAAATTCCGCACCGATGCTGCCGCAGTACGCGCCCTGCAGGAATCCAATGATGTCCGCAAGCGTTGCGCGTGGACTCATGGGCAGTGTGCCAGTATCAAATGTCTTTGCAAGATCGCTGCCGGTCAGACCAAATGCAGAGAGTGCCAAGTCTTGCGGCATGGCGCGAACCGTGCCAAGCGGATCGAGTTGCGCGCCGAGATGACCAAGGCGGCGATATGCATCAATGAGCGCCTGCACTTTGGGCTGCGCCGCATCACTCGTTCCGCCTGCGTTGGAACTTCCAGTGTCGCTCGCGCCAGTCTCTGCTGTGCGGTCGAGACCGAGCTCGAAACCCAAGAAGAATTGGTTCCATGAGTCGCCAACGGACCCCGCGTCGCGAAGCCACGCGGAGTGCATCTGTTCGATGTACTCAGGTGACCACGCATTCACCGCGCGACCAGTGGAGGCGAGGGGTGAGTGTGGGGGTTGGCCGTGTCCCGAACTGTCTGACATGGTGTCGCGCGCTCCTCAATGTGCCATCGCAGCTCGCGATGCGCAAAGTCCAACGATTATAGAGTGAACTGCGCTTTCACGGATACATAAATCGCCGTGAGTCCGCTCACATGAGCGCCACAGGATCCACATCCACGGCGTAGGTCTCGCCCGGGCGCAGAATCTTCGCATTCCGAGCGGCGGTCAGAAATCGCCCAAGCATGGCAGCATTCGGCGCGGTGATCTCTACCTGCATGCGCCAGCGGTCGGAAATCCGTGCAATTGGGCAGGGCATCGGGCCGGCGACCTCAATGGCACCGGTCACATCCTTGCCACCATGCGCGCCTGGTGCCGCGGTCATCCCTTCCGCCTCGATCGTCAGCGCGCGTGCCAGCTCCTCGCCCATCACACGCGCCTTCTCCTCGTCAGCATCCCTGATCACCACGCGCGCCATACGTCGCCACGGTGGAAGTGCGAATCGCTCGCGGAGCGCAAGTTCCTCTTTCGCAAACGCCTCATAGTCGTGTGCCGCCGCGAGTCGGATTGCCGGAGAGTCGGGTTGGAAGGTCTGCACGATCGCGCGCCCCGCCTCCGCGCTTCGACCGCAGCGCCCGGACACCTGGCTCACCAATTGAAACGTGCGTTCGGCGGCGCGGAAGTCCGGCAAGTTGAGTGCGGTATCTGCATTCACCACGCCAACGAGACGCACACCGGGGAAATCAAGACCCTTAGCAATCATCTGCGTACCCACCAAGAGTCGCACTTCGCCCGCGCCGAAACGCCCAAGTGCATCATGGAAGTCATTTGCGTCTTGCATGGAATCCGCATCGATGCGCAGCATCGTTGATCCGGGAACGAGCGCGGGATGAAGCCGTGCAAGTTCTTCTTCGACGCGCTGCACCCCGAGTCCGAACACCGAAACTTGCTTACCACATACCGGGCAGGTGCGCGGCAATTTCTGCTCACCTTGGCAGTGATGGCAACGGACATATTGCGTGGCAGTTCCGCCCACGGCAGAGGGCAATTTGTGGCAAATCATGCCAGCATCACAGCGTTCGCAGCGCATCAGCCATCCGCAATGATGGTCTGCGCAGGCGATCCAGTTTCCATAGCCGCGGCGATTCAAGAGGATCAGCACTTGCCCGTTGCTATCAAGCGTTTCCTGAATCGCGCCAGCAAGCCGTGGGCCCAAGAGGTGCACGCGACGATCAGGAAATTTCTTGCGTTCCTCAGCAAAGTCAACCACTTCGACATGCGGCAGCCGCAGTCCCGGGGCACGATCGCGCAAGATATGCAGCGCGCTCGACTTTCTCTCTGTTGCGTTGAACCAACTCTCCAAGCTTGGCGTGGCGCTTCCAAGAACAATCGGGCATCGCGCCATCTGCGCACGTCGAATAGCAACATCGCGCCCGTGATAGCGCGGCATCTGATCTTGTTTGTAGCTCGCGTCGTGCTCTTCATCCACCACAATCAATCCGAGCCGCTCATCTGCTACTGGTGCAAACACTGCACTGCGTGCGCCCATCACTATGCGCACTTGTCCAGATGACACAAGGTTCCAATGTTGGTTGCGCTGCGCCGCGGTGAGTCCGCTGTGCAAGATTGCTACGCGTTCATTCGGGAAGCGAGCCATCAAGCGCCCGCCAGTCTGCGGAGTGAGTCCGATTTCTGGAACTAAGACCAGAGCCGTGCGTCCAGCAGCCAATGTGCGCTCAATGAGCCGCATGTAGACCTCAGTCTTGCCGGCGCCGGTGACACCAAAGAGCAAGTGCTGAGAAAATCCGCCGCCGATCGTGGCACCAATCGATTCCACTATTCCGTGCTGCGCAGCAGTGAGTTGCGGCGCGACCGCTGATGCAGCACGCTCGGCGCGCCATTCCGCTTCCACCTTGCTGCGTCGCTGCGCCACAAGAATTCCAGCGGAAATCAGCCGCTTTACCGGCTCCGGCGTCCCCAATTCGGCGCGCTCGCACAGTTCACGAACGTCCATCGGCCGTTCGGCTTCTTGCGCGGTTCGCAATGCCTCTACAGCGCGCCGCTGTTGCACAGTGACACGCTTCGCGGCAGCGATCGCCACTTCCCATCCTGGCGCCAAATCAACCAGCGTGCGCGTCACAGTGCCCACGCCTTTCTTCACCGCAGCGGGCGTCATCGACGCTAAAGTCATTCCGATCGGGCATACGTAGTACGCAGAAATCCATTGCGCCAACTCCACAAGTTGCGCTGGCATCGGCGGTGCCGCGCTCGAACGCGCTTCAACGAACTTCAGCTTTGATAGTGGTACGCCCGGCATCGCATCAGCGGCCATGGTGCGAACCACAATTCCTTCGACCGCGGAATCGCCGCGCCCAAGCGGAACGCGGACTCGCTCACCAGCGCGCACATCTGCAAGTTCAGGCGGAAGTGCGTACGTCAGTCCATCGGGATAACGCTCGAGCGATCGCTCGACCGCCACCTGAGCAAGGAGCGAAACAGTACGGTCGCCGGAAGCGAACAGGGACATGCGGGGCTCGTCACGCGGAAGCGAGCGCACGTTGCGCCGCTTCCATGTCAGCGGCGGTGATTGGTCGCCTGCTGCCCATCATGGTGACGAAGCAGTCGAAGAGGTACGCAGAGTCATGCGGTCCAGGCGAAGCCTCGGGGTGATATTGCACACTGAAGATCGGCTTGGAAGTATGCCGGAATCCCGCCAATGTGCCGTCATTCAGGTGCATATGCGTCGGTTCACCGCCGACAGCGCGCAGAGACGCTTCGTCGACACAGAAGCCGTGATTTTGGCTAGTAATTTCAACACGACCAGTGAGCAAATTGCGCACGGGCTGGTTAGCGCCGCGATGGCCAAACTTCAATTTCCAAGTCTTGGCACCGAGGGCGAGGGCGAGCAGCTGATGACCAAGGCAGATGCCGAAAGTTGGTACTTCGCCGGCAATCTCGCGCAGCGTTGCGATGGTTTGCTCCACGGCAGCTGGATCGCCGGGGCCGTTGGATATGAACAATCCGTCAGGCTTGCGCGCGCGAATCTCTGCGGCGCTCAAGTCGTGTGGCACGACTTCGATATCACAACCGCGCTCAGCAAGATTTCGATAGATGTTGTGCTTGGCACCGCAATCAAGCGCGACCACTTTGAAAGCGCGCCCGCCATGTGATTGCCCACGCATCGTCCACTCGCCAAGTCCTTCGCGCCATGTGCTGCTCTGTGTTGGGCTGACGCATCCCGCAAGATTCTGTCCCGCCATCGAAGGGAGGGCGCGCGCCATAGCAACAAGTTCGTCGTCCGATTTGGTTGCGCCAACAAACAGCACGCCACGCAGCGCTCCCTTGGTACGCAGAATTCGCACCAAGGCCCGCGTATCGATTCCATCAATTCCAATCACGCCGTTCGACGCAAGCCAAGCGGAGAGGCTGCTCATGGAACGATGATTACTTGGTTCCTCAATCGCCTCACGCACCACGAAACCACGGACGGCAGTGGAGCGGCTCTCGACGTCCTCGTCAGCAATTCCGTAGTTACCCATTTCCGTCGCCGTCATGGTCAGGATTTGCCCTGTGTAGGAAGGGTCAGACAGCGCTTCCTGGTACCCGCACATGGCAGTGTTGAAGACAACTTCGCCGCCAGCGGTCGATTTATCCGTACAAAGACCAAACGGTCGGCCATGAAAGACCGTTCCGTCTTCAAGAGCGAGTCGACAGATTTTTGGTTCCATTGGCTGGGCTCGCTGGATCATGGCGGGTGGGAGTGTAACGGGTTTTCACCAAAGTTCAGCAGTTGACGGGTTGTCCCGGAATCTGGGACCCCCTTTGCAGGCTGTCCGAGAGCAGGGTAGTCTCGCCCAACCTCCGCCTTTGGGTTCGGTCCGTGCCGAATCTATTGATGTGGGGCGATCCTTTGGGCAACCGCGCCCGAAAGAGATGTTCAGCCAATACCGCCATGTGGCGGCGCTGGCGTTTGTCGTCTAGGAGCAGTCATGCCTCGTGAAGAGATTCGATTCGTCAGTCCGCTGAACTCGCTGCTTGCGCGTTCTTCTTCTGCGCTTAAGACGACGCTTGTGGTCGGGATGTTCGGCGTCACTGCCGTGATGCCCCACGCAGTGACTCGCCATGCGACTGCAATGCCGATCGCTCCAATGCAGGACCCTGCTCCAGAGCCGACCGATCCAGCAACCGAGCCACCAGCTGATCCTGCTCCAGAGCCGAGCGAACCAGAGCCAACAAAGCAGGCGACCCCGCCCGCTAAGAAGCCAGTCGCCAAGAAGCCCGCGCCTGCTGCGGAACCAGCCGCGATTGAGCCCGCTGATGACACCCAAGTTTCCGTTGATACAAAGCAAATCCGCTCTGCCGCACAAGCCGCAATGAAGAAGGGCGAGTGGTCGCAGGCTGCCAACGGATGGGCAACGCTTCTGCAATTCTTGCCTGGAGATGAAGAAGCAATTCGCGAGCGCGCACGTGCGCAGTCCATGCTTGAGGGCGGCACCGTCATCGGTAGCGTCTCAAGTGACCGCGAAGTCCGTCGTCAACAGGCAACTGCGCAATTCAGTTCCGACATGAAGCGCTCGCAGAGCCTTCTTTCGCAGCAGGATTACGATCAAGCCAAGCTCGCTGCCGTGACCGCCCGCACCCGCCTTGATCTCGCGCGCAATGTCCTCAACGCAGCCGAGTTTGAGCAAATGTCGTCGGATGCCGAGAAACTGGTCGACCAGATTGGTGAGGAATCGCGGCAGCACAAGCTCACTGTTGATCAGAAGGCTCGCAGCGCACAGGGTGAGCAGAGTGCGTCATCGCAGCGCACTGAGGAAGAAAACCGCACCAAGCGCGTGAACGAAATCCTCCTCAACGTGCGCAAGTTGCAGATGCAGCAGAAGTACACCGAGGCGCTACAAGTTCTCGACAGCGCACTCGCGCTCGACCCGAACAACTCGGCTGCCCTCACGCTTCGCGATGCGCTCCACACCACCGAGATGTATGTTCGTTTTGCAGAGACGCAGAAGCGCCGCTCTTACGGGTTCTCTCGTCTCGAAGACGAGGCGCTTGAAGCCACTGTTCCGCAGCGCGTCAATATCTCAGGTCCTGGCCCACGTTCGACCAACGCGCTGGTGACTTACCCAGAGGATTGGCAGGAACTCAGTGATCGCCGCGTTCGCGAGCCGGACTACGGCGCGAGCGGTTACCGCGAAGCCGAGGTGAATGTCCCAACCTGGAACAAACTTCAGACCACCTCGCTCCCTGTTCCGTTCACAACCGGACCGACGCTTGAGCAGGCCTGCGATTACTTCAAGAACCAGACCAAGGTTGACTTCCTGATTGACTGGACCCAGTTGAAGGAAGTGGGCCTTGAGCCTGAGCAGACTGCGGTCACTATTGACCTCGGCAGCACCAACATGGAATCTGCGCTGAAGCGGGTTCTGGAGCGTGTCATTTCAAAGAACGGCGATGCTCCTCCGAGTGAGCCGCTCGCGTTCGATGTGCAGGATGGCATCGTGGTCATCACTACGAAGGCTGGCGTCAAGAAGAAGCAGGTGACATTCGTTTACGACGTGCGCGACCTTCTATTCCGTGCGCCAGACTTTGATAACGCCCCCGAGTTCAACCTGAGCCAGTCGGTACAGACCGGCGGCGGCGGTGGCGGCGGTGGCGGTGGCGGCGGTGGTGGTGGTGGGTTCGGCGGCGGTGGTGGAGGTGGCGGTAGTGGCGGCGGCGGCGGCGGTAGTGGCAGTGTGCCGTTCGGAACCCCCGGCGAACCGCCAACGCGCGGCGATCCAGGTGAACTCATCGACCAGCTCAAGCAACTCATCTACAACCAGGTGGATGCCAACTGGGAAGAGCGCGGCCAAGGAACCGACCGCATCGCGGAGTTCAATCGCAATCTCATTGTCACGGCTTCGCCATCGGCGCACCGTGATATCGAAGGTCTTCTCCAGCAATTGCGCGCCATCCGTGCGCTGCAGATCAACATCGAAGGCCGCGTTGTGCAGGTCTCGATGGACTGGTTTGAGCAGATCGGTATTGACTTCGACCTGTACTTCAACTCCAACGACCGCATGTGGTCCGCGGCGCGTGCAGTTGATCCGAACTTCCAGCTCCGTGACTTCTTCTATCAGAAGGGTGGTCCCGGTACCTCTGGAAGTGGAGCTCAACAGGTTGGTCGCCTGAAGAATCCCGTCATCTTCGGAAACGTTGTTCAGCCCGGTGTGAATACTCCGGTCGGCGGCACAGGCTTCCCAACCAATCAGGGTGATTTGCCCAACGGCTTCGGTCAAGACATCACCTACGGATCCTCCGTTCCTGTGCAACCGATCGGTGTACAGAAGGGTGAAATCTCAACGGTTAACTTGCAGCAGGAAGGCTTGCCGCTCGTCAATACGTTGGCGGCTGCTGGTCTGAATCCCTTCGGTATCGCAGCGGTGGCAAACCCCGTCCTCACGACAGGGTTCACTTACCTCGACGACATCCAGGTCGACCTGCTCATCACCGCAACGCAGGCTGATCAACGCAACGTGGTGCTCACTGCCCCGCGCTTGACGCTTTACAACTGCCAGCGTTCGTGGATCAGTGTTGCCAAGGTCATCGCCTATGTGTCGAACCTCGTCCCGGTCACGGGTGACAACTCGGGTGCATTCTCCCCGGTCATCAGCAATCTGTACGAAGGCTTTGTGCTGGACATCGAAGCATGCATCTCTGGTGACCGTCGTTACGTCACCATGACCGTGCTCTTTGGTCTCAACCAGAACGCCAAGTTCACCTCGCAGACCGTGACTGGTGCTGCTGGCGGTGGCGGTGGTGGTGGTGGTGGTGGTGGTCGATCCTCAAACTTTGAAGGAACGATTCAGCTCCCCGAAGTCACCGGTACGCAGATCGACACCACGGTCACCGTGCCGGATAAGGGCACCATTCTGCTCGGCGGACAGCGCTTGGTGACGGAACTCGAAGTCGAGGTCGGCGTGCCGATGCTCTCCAAGATTCCCGTGGTCAACCGCTTCTTCACGAATCGCATCACATCCAAGACCGAGACCACACTACTCCTGATGATCCGTCCAGAGATCATCATCCAGCAGGAGCAGGAAGACGCGCTGTTCCCGGGTCTGCGTCAGCAGATGTCCCCGGGCGCCGGCTACTAAGTAGACCGGGTCACTTCTTGCGACTCTCCATCGGGAGCCTTCGGGCTCCCGATGCTTCTTTTACGAGTCTGCGGCGCATGACGGGGGTACACTTGGTTGATATGGCACAGCCGCAGCAAAGTTTCATTCGGATCGTCAAGGACCCCGAGTGCACGCTCGTTGAGTTCACCGAGAAGCACATCATTGATGAAGTGGTCATTCGTCAGATCGGTAACGAGTTGACCAAGTTGGTGGACGACTCTCCCCGACCGCGCATCGTGGTCACCTTCAAGGGAGTGGAACACCTGTCATCCGCCGCACTCGGGACCCTTCTCACTGTCATGAACAAGGTGAAGGCCAAAGACGGTCAGCTGCGACTTTGTGAGATCAATGCGCAGATCATGCAGATCTTTCAGATCACCAAATTGAACAAGATCCTGCGTATCGAGAAGGACCTCGCGACCGCCAAGTCAAGCCTTGGCGCCGCCAAGTGAAAGGTAATCAGTCCATGACTCACCCCGCACAGGGACATGTTCATGATGGGCGCTTCGAGCGAAGTTGGGTGCTACTTGAGCAGCGAGATTCCATCGAAGGTCTGCAATCGGACGTCAATGATGCGCTACTGAGTTGTGGCTATGGTGAGGCGGCCTCATTTGCCATCCGTTTGGCGCTCGAAGAAGCCTTGGTCAACGGCTTCCGCCACGGAAATAAAGGGAATCCATCCAAGCACGTCATTGTTGAGTGCAAGATTGATTCAACGGGCGTTGAGTTAGTGGTGATCGACGAGGGTGAAGGCTTTGATCCTGGGTCGGTGCCAGACCCAACTGCCGATGAGAACATCGATATTCCTTCCGGGCGCGGCATTATGTTGATGCGTGCCTACATGTCCTCGGTGGAGTACCTGCACCCTGGAAATCGCTTGCGGATCTTCTACAGCAAGCCAGATGCGGGTTAACACGAGCGCGTGACTCTGGCGGAACGGGGATGATCGTCACCCAGCCCGATCACTCCGCAGTTCGCGCACGAATACTGTCGTAGATGCTCGCGAGCAACCCGACCATCGGAAACTTGCCGCCCATCGGGCTTGGCCCCATGCGTCGTAACAGCGCGTGCGGAACATGTTCCGAAGCCGGCGCTGACTCCGCCTCCTCAAGTGCCGCAGTTGGCCGCCAGAAGTCGGCGATGCACTGCTCAAGCGGCGGAAGTCCACCGTTGTCCTCTTCGACCGTCGAGGCCGTGGCGTGCGCCTGAGAGATGCCAGACGTCTGAAGGGTCCGCTGCTCTTGGAGCCGCTCAAGAAGTAATTCGCCATCGAGCCCACGCAGCGCAAAGAGCACCACGGGGTCGACCTCAATGCGTTCGCCCATCAGGTATGCGGCCGCGGCCACATGCTTGCAAGGTTGCTCGAGTCCACAATCACACTCGGTATGCAAACCATCGCCGTCCGCTGGCAGCAGATGCCGCCCAACCACGGCGAAACACTCCTCGATGGACTCGGGTACTTCGCCAGTGAGAAGTCGCGCCGCGTACACCGCTTCGCCAGCCATCCGCTCAATCACCTTGTCCCACTCTTCGCGTGAAAGCGGCCGAACGGTGATCTTTGCGATGTATGGCTTGACACCGCGGCCTTGCACGGCGGTCTCCACTAAACCGGGCGTCACCGTGTAGTTCGCCACCTGGCCAGCGAGTGCGTATTCCATGCCAAGCATGCGCACATCTGGAGGCATGCCCGTCTCAACAGCCTGAACAAATGCCGAGGCGTGCCACGGAAGCCCCTCAAGGCCGAGTTTTCTTCGGAAACGGATGCCATGGCGCACGCGACGCGGCTGTTCCAATTTTTTCTGCGATGGCCGAATGTTGAAACCTTCGCTACTCATGCTCCGTCCTCCAGTGTGTTGCCGCGGAGCGAGAGCAGGTCACGCAACTGCGAGGTATTGAGCTCGGTGAGCCATTGCTCGCCGCTACCAATGATCTGGCTAGCTAGTTCGGTTTTCTGTTCGATCATCTGGTCGATGCGTTCTTCAAGCGTTCCCACCGTGATCATCTTGTGGACATTCACGGTGCGCAGCTGTCCGATACGGAACGCACGGTCGGTGGCCTGGTTCTCAACAGCGGGATTCCACCAACGGTCATAGTGGAACACGTGATTCGCCGCGGTCAGGTTCAGTCCAACGCCACCAGCCTTGAGGCTAAGGATGAAGAGTGGCGATGCCGGATCTTCGCTCTGGAACTTCTGCACCAATTGATCGCGCTTGGCCTGCGGCGTTCCACCATGCAGGAACAATGCTTCGATGTCGAGTTCTTGCCGAATCATCTGTACAAGTAAATGGCCCATCTGCCGGTACTGCGTGAAGATCAGCGCGCGGTCGCCCGCAGCGGTGAGTTCTTCAAGCATTTCCATCACTCGCAGACTCTTGCCACTGCGTGCACTCAGTCGCGTAGCCCGCACAACATTCGCCGGCACCACGATTTTTCGCGCTGGCGGTTCTGCGGCTTGTGCGCCTTCCGCCATATCTTCCTCGGAGACTTCCGCAACTGGCGCATTCGATGGCATTCCTTCGCGTAAGAAATGCGCAGGGTGATTGCAGATTTGCTTGAGCTTGACCAACGCGCTGAGCACCAGCCCGCGACGACGAATACCCTCGGCCTGGTCGACACGCTTGAGCATGTCGTTGACCACTTGTTCGTACAAGGACGCCTGTTCGGGCGTGAGCGGAATCTGCTGCCGGGTGACAATCAGCGGCGGAAGATCGCTGATGACCTTCGGGTCAGTCTTCAGGCGGCGCAGAATGAATGGCCGCACCAGCTGTCGAAGCCGCTCTGCTTGTCGCTTGTCGCGATGGCGTTCGACCGGCAGTGCAAATCGCTTGCGGAAGTCGTTCTGCGTTCCCAGGTATCCAGGGCAGCAGAATTCCATGATTGACCACAATTCACTGAGTCGATTCTCAACCGGCGTACCAGTGAGCGCAACGCGGAACTTCGTGCGGAGGGCGCGGATCGCGGCGGTCTGCTTGGTGGGCGGGTTCTTGATGTGTTGCGCTTCGTCGAGCACCACGCGGCGCCACTCCACCTCGTTGAGGAGGTCTTTGTCGCGCGTGACGAGTGCATAGGTGCTCACTACGACATCAACACGTTGCGTGAGTTGCACGAACCGCTCGCCCTGTGGTCGCTCGAGGCCGTGATGCACATGCACCACGAGCTCTGGTGCAAAGCGAGTGAGTTCGCGGTGCCAGTTTCCGAGCACGCTCATTGGGGCCACCAAGAGCGTCGGTCCAACGCGTTCGCCCTCAGGCGCAACTTGCCGCTCTGCTTGCAGGAGGGCGATCAACTGAATGGTCTTGCCGAGACCCATGTCGTCGGCGAGGCACGCGCCCATGCCGAAGCGCTCGAGGAACGCCAGCCAACTCACGCCGGCGCGTTGATACGGCCGCAGCGTGCCTTGGAATCGCTCCGGCTGCTCAAGCATCGGCATCTTCTCGATCGAATCGTCTGGGCCAAAGATCTCGGAGACCCATCCCTTGGTATCCACGCCGACGACGGGGAGCCCGCCATCAGATGCATCAAGATGCGCCATGCGCAGGGCCTCAACAAGGGTTGCCTGGCCGTTGGCGTTCTGCTTCAGGAATTTGACGCCGCGCTCAAGGTCTTCTGGACGGATCTCCACCCAGCGTCCGTTGATGCGCACGAGCGGCACGCCCTTCTTGGCCAGTGCCTGGAATTCTTCAAGGGTGAGCGGGGTATCGCCGAGCGCAATCTGCCAGCTGTAGTTCACCAAACTGTGGAGACCGACTCCGCCACTCGACTTCCCGCCTTCTCCGCCCTCGCTCGGCGAGGGATCGCTGTCGATCAGGAGCCGCGCGCCAACGCGGTTCGCGGTCTGTCCCCACCAATCCGGTGCAAGGACTTCGAAACCCGCTTCTTGAAGCACGGGTTTGAAATCACGAAGGAATTGATATGCCTCCGTGGTCTTCAGTTCCATCCCCGCGGGGGCGCCTTCATCAAGGCTCTCTTCGAGCTTTGGATACAGACGGCTCGCCCGACCGAGTTCGCCAAGGAGCATGTCGCAAAGTTGTTGTGTCTCTTGCGGTGAATGCCCGCGACCATTTCGGCCACCGACGGCGCGACTCCAGAGTGATTCAGCATCGACCACGATTGGCGGGCTGTCGTTGGAAACCAAGGAGAACAGCAGTCGCCATGGGTGATCGTCTTCGTGGCCATCGGGACTTGCAAGCAGTTCCGCTGGCGGCTCAAGGAGTTGCAGCAGAAGGCGCATCTCTCGACCTTCGCCGATGTCTTCGAGGTTGGCGATCCATTGCCGTGCGGTGCGCACAATGCTTGACTCAACCGTCGACGGCTGCCGCACATCAACTTGCGCGCTCAGAAGTCCAGTGAGCCACGCAACATGCGGATCACGGTCTGGGTCGCGGCCGTCGAGAGCCTCGGAGTAATTCTCCAGCTCCATGATGTCGCGCACGCTGGAATCAACGAACGCGCCCATCGATTGCTCTAGCAGCGTGGTCGCCGCGCCAGCACCTTCGGCAGCGCGCACCAATGCTGGGGCGCCGCGCACGAGTGCAGTAAATCTGGTGTGGTTTGGTGCATCTTGCAGCCATGGGCGCCATGCGGCGAACATAGCGCCGTTGCGCTCCTGCACGACGGTTGGAATGACGCGTTGATCATTGATGAGGTGCTGCGTGAACTGCGACACCGCGTTCCACCAGCGGGCGTCATGCCCCCATGCAACGTTGTCGTCCGATGATTCGGTATCGAGTATCCGCAATAGCGCGAACGCCGTACGCGGATCAAGTGCAACGGCGGGAACTTCGATGGGTGCAAGCGAATCCTCGGGCTCCGCTACGAATCCAGCGGCGGAATCGCAAGCACTGAGTCGGTCACTTGGCAGTGGCAGTTGTCCAGCAGCTGTGTCCGAATGCGGCAAGAGCAGCATGATGGAGGAATCGGTGAGCGAACCTTCCGCTGCAATGCGTGGGTTGTCGCCAGTAGCCGCACGCGCGTGTTCGAGCGCCGGTGCGAGTGCTGCTCGCAATTCTGCGACTGATGCAGCGTACGGATGCTTCCCTGTTGGGATTGGTGCATCACGCGCAGTGATGAATTTTTCTGCGCTCTCGCCCCAAGCACGCAGTGATCCGTGAGACCAGTTCAGGTGAAGTACAAACATCCGTGTTCCGATCGGCCCATAGGTGGCGGGGCGCAAGGCGTGAGCGTGTGGCGTGGGGTAACGGTGAGAGAGAAGTGCAGTGATTGCGCTGGGATTCGAACCCAGGACCTAGCGGTTAAAAGCCGCTTGCTCTACCAACTGAGCTACGCAACCGTGTGGTGAAATTGGTGGAAGGGGAGGGGGAGCGATTATAGGAAAGTTCGGGCACGACCGATGTGGGGTTGATTTATGTCCAATAACCAGTTAGCAGCACCGCTTAAATCGGCCATTTTTGCCTGAATCGATATTTCGACATCTAGTTGGGCAAGGTCTGCGTAACACAATTGGACAACAGGTTTCCGGAATCGCACATTCAATTCGAGGAACGTCCGAATTTCGGTGTCTTTGGGACGGGTTGGCTTCAGATTGAGGCGGCGTGTCTCCGATAAGAAGAGTGGACAACAGATTCCGAACTGACCGAACACAGCACCGCGCAGCGAACCGCGCGATTATGGAGGCGAAGAGCCATGAACGACACAACAACACTCGCACTTATCCAGAACTTCCTGAGTTACCTCACTGACGAGCGGCACTTCAGCCCCTACACGGGGCGTTGTTACGGGCTCGATCTCCGTCAATTCGTCGACTTCATCGAGACGAAGACGGGGACGAAAGCGGACCTTGAGAAGGAGCGCAAGGCGCTCGACTCCAAGAGCACCTCGTCCGACACCATTACTGGTCGCGTGCTGAAGTGCGAAGTGGAGTTGATCCGCGAGTTCCTTTCCAAGCTTGGCGAGCAGAAGTATTCGGCAGCCACCATGGCTCGCAAGATTGCCACACTGCGCAGTTTCCATAAGTGGATGGAACGCAAGGGGCTCGCTCCAACAAATCCAATGGTCCTGATTCGTACCCCGAAGCAGGCGAAGCGACTTCCGAAGGCCATTTCGGTTGAGCAGATTGAGCGGTTGTTGTCTGCGCCAGATGACACCGACATCTTGGGAGCGCGCGACCGCGCGATTCTCGAGACCTTGTATTCCACGGGTATCCGAGTGTCAGAGGTTGTAGCAATCAATCGCGGTGATCTGAATGACACCGGTGAAGAAATCATCATCCGTGGCAAGGGTCGACGCGAGCGTCGCGTACCGCTGGGAAGTCACGCGCTCAAGGCTCTGCGCCATTACTTGGCAATGGTCGATGCCGACCTGCAGGGCCGCGGAAAGCGCATGAATTCTGAGGAATCGCTGTTTGTGAACAAGAACGGCGGGCGCCTCTCAAGCCGTTCGGTGCGTCGCAAGGTTGCCAAGTACTTGGTTGAGGCGAATCTTGATCCCGATATCTCACCGCACACGATTCGTCACAGTTTCGCCACGCATCTCTTGGACAACGGCGCGGACTTGCGCGCGGTCCAGGAACTGCTCGGTCACCAGTCGTTGAGTTCAACGCAGGTCTACACGCACTTGACCAGTGGCCGTATGCGCGACGGATATGACAAGGCGCATCCGCGCGCTGAAGCAAGCTGATCGTTCCGGCCAATCATTACATCATCATTTATCGCACGTGACGCGGTGCTCTCCGAAGTGTGAGTGCCGCGTTCGTCGTTTTTGAGGCCAGGATTCTAAAAATGAATTCGGGGACGCGGCTCCCACGCCTGAGGCCGCATCCCCGAGATTCGCCGTTGCGGAAACCGCAACGGATTGGGCGTCAGTGTCCGAAGCCGACGCCCACCCTTTTCTGAACTCTGAGCAAAGAGCGGTCTGAACCGCTCCAGCACTCCGCCCCGAGGTTTCGGCGCACGGGACACATGTCCGCCCGTGCGCCTCGAGGCGTGGTCGAGTCGCGGCCAAGGGTAAGGCCGCGGATTTCCGGATTGTCACCCTTTCATGAATACGGCACGGGTCAGCGATAAGGTCGCGCCCACATGCAAACATTGCGTCGAATGTGCCACCGTATTGAGAACTAGCAAGGAAACACAATCGATTCGGTGCAATCGGCATGTTAATCGAGTGTTATGAGCCTGTCTTAGGAACCGACGCACAGAACGGAATGAAGCCCGGGATTGTCGCCTCAATTCCCGGGATATTGACGAAATCGCCCTGTTGAAGCCGCTCTGGTCGCCCACGAATCCGCATTCTGGGTCGTACTATTGGATCCATGGATCCAGTCGGAGATGTGATTTCACCCGCCGGGACCCCGCTCGTGGGGGTGATCATGGGCTCCCAGTCGGACTGGGACACCATGCAACACGCCGCAAGAACGCTCTCCGAGATGGGCGTTGCGCACGAATGTCGCGTGGTGAGTGCACACCGAACTCCCGATCAACTCTTTGAATACGCGGAAGCAGCGCGTGGGCGCGGCCTGCGGGCGATCATCGCTGGCGCTGGCGGGGCGGCGCATCTGCCCGGTATGTGTGCAAGTAAGACGCCGGTGCCGGTGCTCGGCGTGCCAGTGTCTACAAAGACGCTGAACGGTCTGGACAGTCTGCTTTCCATCGTGCAGATGCCAGCTGGTGTTCCTGTGGCAACATTCGCGATCGGTCAAGCGGGAGCGACGAACGCCGCGCTGTTTGCAGCATCACTCATCGCAGCAAGCGATGAGCAGGTGCGAGCGCGCCTTGACTCGTTCCGTGCGGCACAGACGGCCAAGGTAATCGCGCAACCAGATCCGCGTATCGGCTTGATGCCGGGCGGGCACAGCTAATGGTGGTGGGCGTTGTCGGTGGTGGCCAGCTTGGGCGAATGCTGGCGCTCGCTGGTATTCCGCTGGGGCATTCATTTCGATTTCTCGATCCGGATCCGTTGTGCCCCGCTTCCGCTGTCGGCGAAGTGATCGTTGGTGCATATGACGATCATTCTGCCGTTGCGCGCTTTGTTGCGGGCATTGATGTCGCAACCTTTGAATTTGAAAATGTCCCGGTCGCCACGATGAGTTCGATTGCGGAACGTGTGCCAACGGCACCCGGTGCGCGCAGTTTGGAAATTGCTCAGGATCGAATTTCTGAGAAGGAGTTCTTTCGTTCTTGCGGTATTCGTGTTCAGCCGTTTGAAGCGGTGAACACGGAAGCGGAATTGGCAGCTGCGTGTGGGCGGATTGGGTGCCCTGCAGTTCTGAAGTCGCGTCGTTTTGGTTACGACGGCAAGGGGCAGTGCGTGGTGCGTTCGCCGCGCGATCTGGTCGCAGCATGGGCTGCAGTGCGTGGCGCACCTGCAATCTACGAGGCGTTTGTTGACTTTACCGCTGAGATAAGTGTCATCGCTGTGCGCTCACGCGACGGCGATGTTCGAATTTGGGCGATCAATCAGAACGAGCATCGTGCGGGAATTTTGTGGCGAACCATTGCGCCTGCACCCGCAGTGAATGATGCAGTGCGGATTGCGGCGGAGTGCGCGGTGCGCGCGGCAATGGACGCGCTTGG
>JAPLMU010000061.1 GCA_026386795.1 Planctomycetota bacterium | reverse complement strand
TCCCCGCTTCCGGATCGTCCCAAAGGACACCGGTGGTTGTTTCAAATTCGTTGTTCTGCGTTACGGTGGACATAGGGGTATTCCGTCAGGTGATCACATGTTCTGGAAGGCAAGGCTCTCGCCGAGCGAAGGATCTCGAGATGCAAGCAGTGATTTCCCCTTGAGCGAACGCATCGTCATGGAAATCACCAGGCACAACATGCCGAGCGCAAGTCCAAGGAGCGTTGGATCCAAGAGGTGCGGCGAATCGCTTGCGTGCGCCGCAGCGAATTCTGAGTAACGGGAGAAGTCTCCAACGTCATGGGGGACATGCGGCATGATCAGATAGACCAAGTCAATGAACGCAAAGACCAGCATCCACACGCAGGCGATGGCGAGTGTCGTTGGCCAACGCTTGGGCCAGCGCGAGATGAGCAGCACGAAGGGGATGAGGAAGTGGCCAAAGAGCAATGCCCAACTGAGCCAGCGCCAACCGCCCACTTGACGTGAGAGGTACCACGCGGTTTCCTCGGGCAGATTTCCGTACCAGATCAGCATGAACTGGCTGAAGGCGATATACGCCCAGAAGACCATGCCGAAAGCAAAGAGCAACTTGCCAAGATCCTGGTAGTGCTCGGGAGTGATGATGCCCTTCAACTTGCCGTTGTGCTGCAGGCGCAAGCACAGGAGTGCCATACTGCTGTAGCCGCAGGTGGCGCACACCGCAAAGAAGTACACGCCGAACATGGTGCTGAACCATACTGGTGACAGACTCATCATCCAATCAACGGCGGCGAAGGTGATCGAGAAACCAAAGAGGATCATCGCTGGTCCCGACAACTTGCGGTTCGCGGAGGAAATCGCCGGATCACCCGTCCTGTCTTGGCGCAAACTTGACTTGACAATCGCGGCGTCGGCAGGCGAAACCTTGGCCATCTCTACAAGATCAGCCCACGGGAAGAGCTCAAAGAGTCGACCCGTCCAGCCCATCCATGCGATCGGCAGGAAGAGAATCCACATCCAACGCAAGTTCTGCATCAGCGCTTCTGCCGGACGGCGCACCACGACGCTCCAACCAGCGCGGGTGAGGTGCTGGATGATGACGAAGAACATTGATCCAAGACAAATGGCGAGGGCAAACATCATTGCCACTACATACGCGCGTGCAAAGTGCTCGGTATCGCCGGACCGGAAGCCGGTCCATGCACCAATGCCAATCAGCAACACAGCGGCGAGGCCAAAGTTGCGTGCGTGCGCACCCAAGCCGGATCCGGTCAAGTTGCCGGCAGAGAGGTCGGGGGTGTTCGAGTGGTCGTGGGCCATGTCTTTGATTCTTTCCAGTGATTCCGTAGTCAGTTGGATGCTCCGGCGACCTTCGCGCCGGCGGATCCCGCGTCCTGGCTGAACTGCAACGCCTTCACATATGCAACGATCGCCCAACGATCAGGAACACTGATCTGTGAGCCGTAACCAGCCATGTTTCGAATGCCGTGGGTGGCAGTATTGAAAATCTGTCCCATTGGCTGATTGCGCGTTGTTTCGTCGTGCAAACTCTTGGCGGCTACCCACTGCGTGCCGTTGACCGGCCCGTTGGCATTGGAAACGAGTTCTAAAGCGCGCTGGTTCACAGCGCCGTCGCCGAAGCCTGCGTAGCCGTGGCAAGCAGAGCAATAGATATTGAAGCGCTGCTGACCGCGGTTGAGCGTTGCCTCGTTCAGTGCAATTGAAGTTGGCAGCGTGGTTGCCCACTGGCCATCAACAACGCCTTCATAGAGATGCGTGTCCACATACGACTCGCCGCGCGCCACTGCGCCTTGCACAAGTGGGCGCATGGAACGATGGTCAGCAAAGAGCGGATTGGGGGACTGAGTCTTGTACTTCGGCTGCAGATCCATGTCCCAGAAAATATGAATGGGAGCATTCGGACTCGGCGTAGCACGCATACGTGCGAACACCAGCGGCGGGATCAGGGCCAAGCAGCCACCAATCATGAGCACATAGATGATGATGCGGGGAATCTTCGGCATGTCAGTCCTCCACCACGGCTTCGACGGCGGCGGCGCCGCATGACTTGAGATCGGCCTCGGTCTTACTGCGGTAGAAGCGTGGATCACGCGCCTCGATCGAGATAAAGAACCGGTCATCCGATGCGCGACGGAAACGGTCGCAAGTGAATAGCGGGTTATGCAGTCTCGGCAGCCCGTTCATCAGGAACATCAGTCCAACGCAACTGAGCGCGGAGAACAGAATGGTGAGTTCAAACATCACCGGCACGAACGCGGGAATGCTGAGCGCGGGCTTGCCACTGATCAAGAACGGGTAGCCCGTCACCCACACCAACGCCCAAATGGTGAAGTTGAACGAGTTGGTGAAGAGCTGCAGACCAAGGCCAGTCGTGCAACCAGCCGCACCTGCAACAAACACAAGGACCGGCAAGATGGTGCGTTGAATACCCATCGCCTTGTCCAAACCGTGCACGGGGAACGGGGTATGGCAATCCCAGTAGCGGTAGCCCTTGTCGCGGATCTTCTCTGCCGCGGCAACAATCTGCGCCGGGTTCTCAAACTCCGCAACCAATCCGTACAAGCGCGCGGGCGCTGCGGTGGTCGTTGCTATTCCGGTTTGCGTAGTCAATGTGGTCACGAGTTGTCTCCATTTGCGGAGTGCGCGGCGGCGGCGTTCGAGCCAGCGCCGTGTGATTGATGCCAACCTTCCCAGTGTGGGTCGGCCTGGGGCATGACGCCCTTCACTTCCGAGATGGCGATCATCGGCAGGAAGCGGTCGTTCGCAAGGCTGGTGACGATGATCACGAAGCGCTCGAACCACATGCCCACGTTCACAAAGAGGCTCAAGATAAACATCAGCGGAATGCTGGTGCGGACCTTCTTGAACCAGAAGAGCTGCGGAGTGATGACGTTGCAGCTCACCATGATCCAGTACGCCCATGAGTACTGGCCAAATGCGCGGTTCATGAAGGCGAACTTCTCGTAGAGCGCGCCCGAGTACCAGGCGATGAAGAACTCCATTCCGTAGGCGTAACCAACCATGCATCCGGTCACCAAGATGACCTTGTTCATGTTGTCCAAGTGGCGGAGCGTGATCAGGTTCTTCAAGCCGAACAGTTCACGCGCCGGCACAGCCAAGGTAACCACCATGGCGAAGCCGCTGAAGATGGCGCCGGCAACAAAGTACGGAGGGAAGATGGTGGTGTGCCAGCCCGGAAGCTGACTGGTTGCAAAGTCAAAGGACACCACGCTGTGCACCGAAAGCACCAGCGGAGTGGAGAGCGCTGCAAGCAAGAGGTATGCGCGCTCGTAGCGGTGCCAATGACGGTTCGAGCCACGCCATCCAAGCGAGAAGAGGCCATAGGCCATCTGCTGAACCTTGCCCTTGGCGCGGTCGCGCATGGTTGCCAAGTCTGGCACCAGACCGACGTACCAGAAGAGCAGCGAAACCGTGAAGTAGGTGCTCACTGCAAACACATCCCAAAGAAGTGGGCTGCGGAACTGCGGCCACATGCCCATCTGGTTTGGGATTGGGAAGAGCCAATATGCCAGCCAGACGCGACCAACGTGAATGCCCGGAAAGAGTCCGGCGCAGATCACTGCGAAGATCGTCATCGCTTCAGCGAATCGATTGATGCCCGTGCGCCACTTCTGGCGGAACAGGAACAGAATTGCACTGATCAGCGTTCCTGCATGGCCGATACCAACCCAGAACACGAAGTTGGTGATGTCAAAGGCCCACATCACCGGGTTGTTGAGTCCCCACACGCCAACGCCGGTGAAGATCAGGTAATGAACCACGAATCCGAGGTTCATGACCAGCATCATGCTGATGCCAAACATGACATACCACGCCATCGGAGGCTTGCGCATCTCGTTGGGGCGGCAGATCGTGTTGGTGACTTGGTGGAAATCGGTGTGGCCAAGAACAAGCGGGGCGCGCTTGCCCGGGACATCGCCGGTGTTATCGATTTCGTGAGCGTGGATGGTGCTCATGCCTTGCCTCCCTTGACAGCAGGTGTAGCGATGGCGGCTGGTGCAGCGGCATGAGCATCATGCCCGTGTTCATCACCATGTCCTGAGTGGTCGACGGACGGATTGTCGACGCGAGCCAAATACTTCAGACGTGGCTTGGTGTTGAGTTCACCAAGCAAGTCGTAACTGCGCTTGGAGCGCTGCAACTGCAGGACATCGCTGCCGGCGACATTCAAGTCACCGAACACGATTGCACCAGTCGGGCACGCCTGCTGACACGCGGTCTGCACCATGCCGTCGGAGATGGAACTTGCTGCGCTGCCAGAGTCGATGCCGCCCGCACGAACCCACTTGTTCTTGGAAGAAATCTTCGCCTGCTGAATACGCTGCGTGCAGAACGAGCACTTCTCCATGACGCCTCGCATGCGCACAGTGACCTCAGGGTTGAACTGCATCTTGGTCATGTCCGCCGGACCATCCTTGAGGTAGTACTCAGGCTTGGTCATCAAGATGCCGCCCTCGCGCACCGGATCGCGGCGGTTGTAATCAAAGAAGTTGAACCGACGCACCTTGTACGGGCAGTTGTTGCTGCAGTAGCGCGTACCGATGCAGCGGTTGTAGACCATGTTGTTGATGCCATCCAAGTCATGGACGGTGGCAGCAACCGGGCACACCTGCTCACATGGAGCGTTTTCGCAGTGCACGCACGTCACCGGCTGCACGCGATATGCCTCCGGCTTCGCTGCGGTGCCACCCTTGAAGTAACGGTCGATGCGGATCCAGTGCATCTCGCGACCGCGAGCCACTTGATCCTTGCCAACGATCGGAATGTTGTTCTCAGCTTGGCACGCCACAACGCACGCACTGCAACCAGTGCACGATGCCAGATCAATGGTCATTGCCCAGCGATACTTGGCGCCGTCGAGATTTGATTCCTCCCACATCGAGAGGCGGTGCGCCACGTGCGACGCGTGCTTCGCAAAGTCGGGGTGTTCCTTGTAGTGCTCAAGCGATGCTTCACGAATCAGGGTTGGTAGACGCTCTTGAATGGAGTCGAGCGGAACAGATTCGATGGCTGCGTCAGCAGTTCCGTGATCTTGCGTGTGCGCAAACGAATATGCGCTCTGCGCCTTATCTGCAGTGGCCTTCACACCAGTGGCCAGCCACTGAGCATTCTGAGTGCGGAGTGCAGATGCTGCGAATCCAGAACCAGCCGCGATGCCGCCCGCAGCTTCGCCGCGTCCGTAGCCAACAGCAAGTCCGAGGGTGTCATCCGCCATACCCGGCACAACCCACGCTGCCGCGCTGCCAGCTGACGGCGCGCCAGTGACTGTGAGCGAAACCATGTCGCCGTTCTTCACGCCCAGCTTTGCAGCTGTTGCGCCGGACATTAAAAGCGCGTTGTCCCAAGTGATCTTGGTGATGACGTCAGGCAGCTCTTGCAGCCAGCCGATGTTCGCGAAGCGCCCGTCGAACATCTTGCCGTCAGCGAAGAATGCAAGTTCGAGACCATCAGTTTCCGTGCGCGCATCGATCCATGCTGCCATTGCCTTCGCAGCGAGCGCAGGCGCGGGCGTTGCCTCGCGGCTCTTAGAGGTATCAGGGCAAATGCCCGTGTCGAGGTTGGCGCGGAAGGTTCGCTCGAAGTCAGCGCCGGACTTGCCGGAAACCGCCATGTGCGTGCGTCGCACGAGATCCATGCCGGAGTGCATTTCGTCGCCAGAAAGCGAAGCGCACAATTCAATGGCACTTCGTCCACCATCAGCTGGATCGAGCAGCGCGGCAACGAGTGGCTGCGCGAGACCAATGGTGCCATCGGCGGCGCATGTATCGCCCCAACTCTCGAGGAAGTGCGTCATCGGAACGTGCCAAGTGCATCCAGCGGCGCGTGATGTTTCATCAACGCGGTATGCCAAGTGCAACACGTTCTTCGCTTTGGCCATCGCGGCAGCGAATCCGAGATCAACCGGTGCATCAAAGACCGGATTTGCGCCCATCACCACCAACGTATCGACGGTGCCAGCGTTCAGAGCAGAAACCACCTTCTGAATTCCAGCGGTGCACATCTGCGCATCGGTGGCGCTGGTGTCAACGGACATTCCGTATGCACCGAGCTTGCCGTTGATCGCAGCAGCAAGCGCGTGCGTGACGGCGGGCTGGCGCGGGCCAGCAACAACGAGCGCCTTGCGACCGGCCTTCTTCAGATCAGTCACGAGTGCATCAACAACTTCTTGATCATGCTCGCCAAGCTTCGGTGCAAACGCAGCCATCTGGCGCGCGCTTTCGACGCCCACTCGGTCAGCAACGGCTGCGGCAAATGCTGCCACCTGCGAGGGCCGCATGGCGATGCGTTGGTCGGCGTTCATGCCGGTCAGCGTCAGGAGCCCTTCCACTTGGTAGACGCGGCTCATTGTCGCGGCGGCGGGATCCTTGGAAACCAAGGCGCCGTTCTCGCGCTTCACAAGCGAGCGACCCGCAGCCCATGCGCGCGCGTTGGCGACGCTGTGCAAATCCTCTTGGAGGAAATCGCAATCAAGACTGAGAATCACTTCTGCTTGATCAAACTTTGGGTGCACACGTCGTGACGAACCAAAGGCTGCGGCGGTGCCAGCGAGCGATGCGTCGTCATTCACTGCACACCATGATGCCCACGTGGCTTTCGGGAATGCCTTCAAGAGGCGCGCCTTCATGTCGAGCTGCGTTGGCGAAGATGTGGGCTCTGCAAGCACCACGAGTCCGGCGCCGCCGTCCTTCTTCCATTCTGCGCGACGCACACCAATCCAAGCGTCGAGAGCGCTCGCCGTGGATTCCTTGCCGTCTTGCAATGCAATGCGGCTGCGATCGGTGTCGTAGAGCTCAAGCACGCGCGCCTGAGTCATGGCGTTCGATGGACCAACTTGCGGAACACCACGCTTAGCGAACTCAGCTGGATCGATGGCAGCAGCGCCACCAGCGAGCGGCGACGACGGATGCATCGGATTGCCATCAAGCTTGATCGGGCGACCGTCGTAACTGGTAGCCAAGAGACCAAAGCCAACGCCGCCAAGCTCGAAGCTTGTTGCAAAGGTGACAGGAATTCCAGGAGTGCGGTTTGCGGGACGGGATGCGTACTCCGCGAACTTTGTTACCGGCAAGCGTCGGCATCCAGTAGCAGCAAGGCCAGCGAGCGCGAATGACGCGCCCATCACCTTGATGAAGGTGCGACGATCATCGTCTGATGCCTCACTGGCGCCAGGCTGGAATTCATTGTGCATATAGGCACGGAATTCCGGCGAATCAGAGAGCTGCTCGATGGAGCGCCAGTAGACCGAGCGGCGCGCAGGGCCACCTGTCTGCGGCGCTTCGACTGCGGCGTTAGTGAGTTCAGCGGGACCGTGGTTGCAACCGTCATGCATGTGTTCTGTTCCCTGTGTGGGGGTCGTCCGTGCTTGTTCGCCTCAGCGGTGGCAGGTCGAGCAGTAATCGTTGGGATGAATATCGTTCTTCTTGATCAACTCGAGGCGTTGATCCTTCGTCCAAGAGTCGGTTGGCTTCCAAATTGCGAAGACTTCCTCGGGCGGACGTACATGATCAATCGGGTTGCGATGGCACTCCAAGCACCAACCCATCGCGAGCGGCTGCGCGCGATGCACCACTTCCATCTGATCGACGCGACCGTGACACTCCAAGCAACTCACGCCGCGCGTGACATGCGCCGCATGGTTGAAATAAGCGTAATCGCCAAGCTTGTGGACCTTGATCCATTCAATCGGCATACCCGTCTCGTAGCTCTCGCGCACCTTCACCAAGCGCGGGCTGTCCTTGTGAATCTGCGTGTGGCAATTCATGCACGTCTGCGTCGGCGGTACCGCTGCATGCGATGCGTTCTCCACCGTGTTGTGGCAGTAACGGCAATCAAGTCCAAGCTTGCCCACGTGCAGCGCGTGGCTGTACGGCACCGGTTGCTCAGGTTGATATTGGCCGTCGAGCGTCTTCGGACTAAATCCGTAGGCGACGAGTAGCGAGACATACAGCGGTGCGATCGCGCCAACAATCAAGACAAACGGAAGCAGCGCGTTCGACCAGCGGGGAAACAGGAATCGGCTCATCGATTTGAGATCCGTGACGGGTGTCCTGGCAGGCGTCACACGGGGTAACGCCAATGATCATTGTGCTTTTTTTCACAATGTCTAATCCCCTATGGTAAGGCAGCACCCTTCAAGTGGTCAAGAAAGGCATTCGCGCGCGGTGCTACCCTTGCGGGCGTTGCGGAAACTGGCGTTCAATGACGGACGAACCGTCCTTGATTCAGGATAATTAAATGCTTGAAACAATGTTATTATTGGGCACTATGGTAAAGCCACACGCCTTTCGTTCGAACTTCTGAATAGCCCGTGATCGATACCCACTGCCACCTTCTCTACGACGGAATCCAAGAACGCCTCGAACGCGTCTTAATCGATGCACGCAGCGCGGGCGTCAGCGGCTTCATCACAATCGCCACCACCACGAGTGACGCGGTGCGTGGCGTCGATCTTGCCGAGCAGCACGATGATGTCTGGTGCACGTCGGGCATTCATCCACTTCACGCTGCGGATCCAATTTCCTGGGAAGACATGCATCGCGCCGCCCTTCATCCCAAGTGCGTGGCGTGGGGGGAACTTGGTCTTGACAACCATTACGCAGAACCGCCGACCGCCTTGCAAATCCGCGTTCTTGAAGAACAACTCACGCGCATTGCTGCGTGGCGCAGTGAAGGCCTCGTAAAGCCAATCGTCATTCACTGTCGTCGCGCTGTGCCGCAACTGCTTCCGATGTTGCGCGCAAGCGGATTACCTGCCGATCGATTCGTCTTTCATTGCTTCACTGAAACGCCCGATGACGCGCGCGCCGTTCTTGATTTCGGTGCGTGGATCAGTTTCACCGGCGTCGTTACGTTCCGCAGCGCGCCTGAAGTTGCCGCCGCCGCCAAGCTGGTGCCGGATGACCGCATCATGTGCGAAACCGATGCGCCGTTCCTTTCCCCCGAGCCCGTGCGCGGCGCGCGACCGTGCGTGCCTGCCTATGTGATGCACACCGGCCTATTCCTTGCAGCTTTGCGAGGAACTTCGTTTGATGTCTTCGAACGGACCGTTGATGCGAATGCAAGGCGTTTTTTCAACCTTCCGGCGACCGTTGGGCGCCCGGCCGCTGCCCCGCCTACCTCACCAACGCCGCACGACTAGCCTGACCCACCGTTCCCTCGATTTCCGAACGCCTGCCACATGCCACTCGATCAAGACCAGCACACGAATGACGGCCTGATGAGCAGCTTCATGTCGCTCGGTGGGCACCTTGATGAATTACGCAGTCGCTTGATCAAGGCGGCCATCGTGCCGCTCGTGTTGGGATGCGGGCTCTTTGCGGCTGGCACCTACGTGCGCGGATTCCTCGTGCAGCCACTGATGGATGCGCTCGCTGCACAAGGACAGCCCACCAACCTTCAAGTATTGAGCCCCACCGAAACGCTCATGGTGGATCTACAGATTGCCATCTGGGCATCGATCATGCTGTCGATGCCGTGGATTCTGTATCAGCTCTGGAAGTTTGTATCCCCAGGCCTGTATTCGCATGAGCGCCGCTACGCGCAGTTTCTGATTCCGCTCTCTGCGATCTTGGTAGCGGTTGGTCTCACTGGGTTGTATCTCGCCATGCCGTACATGTTGTCGCTCCTCATCAGTTTCGGTGTGGAGGATCCGCGCACGATTGCGCCGCCACCATCAGCACTGGTAGAGGGAACGCCGCGCATTCCTGTTCTCGAGACAGATCCTGCGAGTGCAAATGCTGGCGAGGTGTGGATGCTGAAGAAAGATTCGCAGCTCTACATTGCACTCGACACCGCTCGCCCAGATGGGCGGCTTGAAGTGCGAACGATTCCAACGCGCACCACCGGCAACCTCACGCAACAGTACCGACTGGAAGAATTCATCAATTTCCTGCTGTTCTTTGCGGCCGCCATTGCGTTGGCGTTCCAAATGCCAGTGGTCGTTCTGCTGCTCGGATGGGTCGGGATTTTGAACACGAAGATGCTTCGCAAGTACCGCCGCCACGCGCTCTTTGTGTGCGCCATCCTGGCAGCCGTCATTTCACCGACGGTGGATATGTTCACCATGCTCGCGCTGATGGTTCCACTCTATCTGCTTTATGAGCTCGGCATCATCCTCTTGGTGGTTGCGCCAACGCAAGCAGTGGCTGAGGGCGGCATCATTCGAAACACGCTCGGCACGATGATCGGTCGCCCAAAGTACAAGGCCAAGAAGACTGATGGCGATGAAGGCGATGAGGGCGACGGATGAGTCGGCATTGGCGCGGCGGGAACGCGCTGCTCCGAATGGCTGGTCCAAGCGCGCTGCGTGCGGGCGCGCGAGCAAATGACGTCGGCATGATGTTGCGCGCCATGACGCTGGCGCGGAACGCTGCGCAGCGCGGCGAGGTGCCCGTGGGCGCAGTGGTCTATCACGGCCGCACGGTTGTCACTGAACATGCCAACGATCGTGAACTGACCGGCGATCCAACTGGCCACGCTGAACTGGTCGCCATGCGCGATGCTGGTCGCGCGCGTGGCGCGTGGCGACTTTCCGATTGTTCACTTGCAGTAACGCTCGAGCCATGCGCCATGTGTGCTGGTGCGATCGTCAACGCACGGATCGGCCGCGTGTTCTTTGGTGCACATGACCCGAAGGCAGGTGCGTGCGGCAGTTTGTGGAGCATCCCGGCGGATGGGCGACTCAACCACCGACCGCCGATTGTTGCGGGAATTCTCGCGAAGACTTGCGGCCGACAGCTGACTTCGTTCTTCGCCCGCCGCCGTCAGGAACGCACGGCATCGCGTGATGCGTCAACGAAGCCGTCGCCAAGAATCTCGCGCAACACCACGGTGGCGTAAGCACCGGCGGGCAAGTCAAACGCCACGCGAACATACGAGCCGTGATCGTCGAAGCCAGATTCAATCTCTGGGTTTGCAACCTTGATGCGAAGCGGTCGACGATCGCCTGCCGGGCGTCGTCCCGCCTCTTGGAAGCGCGCAGGTTCACCGCCGAAAGTCACGATGGCGGCACGCTCGCGCTCAGCAACTGCGCCGGAACTTTGCAACCCATCAGGACCGGGCAGCGGACCGGTTGCGGAAATCTCAAATCGAGCTGCGCGCGCCGCGAGTGACTCGTCGCCACTTACCGCGCAGTCTTCTTCGCTGACGATGAACTTGGCACCGTTTCCATGCTTGAACGCCACGTCGCCTTGCTCAACTGATCCGAAGGTTCCCGCCGCGATTCGTTCATCAAGCACGCGATTGAAGACCGCTGACTGCCATGCATCCGTCCAAAGTTCCTGGATCGGGCGCGGCACCGCGCGAACTGCTGTACGTGCGTCAGTTCCGCGCATGAGGGCGCGCGTTGCAGTGCGCTCGGCGTCAAGACCGCGCGGCCACAGTCCGGCCGCTTCGGCATAAAGGCCTGCATCCACTGCCTCACGCGCGGCTCGTTCTGATTCAGGAAACGCGCTGCCCTTGGTTGAAATGAGTTCACCCAATACCTCAGCGTGCCGAGAACTCAGAAGCAATCCGCCCAGAATATGGTTGTTGCTGCGCATGCCAAAGCGTTGCGGTCCAAAGTGATTGGGGACGCCCAGCGCCTCTAACTCACGCAAAGCGCGCCACACTGGCGGGGCACGGAATGGCTCGATGCCGCGAATGCGAATGGAAAATCGGTTGCCCACCAAGTGCCCGCGGCGCAGTTTGTTGGAATGCCATGTGGACCAAAGCACTTGAACCCGCTCATCGGTGATGGCGTGCATCTCGGGCTTTCGCGGCAGGTGAATGCTCACTGTCTGACTCGTCACCGCAACGCGATCCTTCATGCCCGCGGTGCCAATGGCTTCTGTTCCTACATCAAAGTGCTTGCACAGCAGGCTGACCATCTCATGATGGGTCATTCCCTCTTTGACAATGCGAAGATAAAGATGCTCGCCCTCGCCGCATGGGTCATAGAGCTGCAGTTCTTCTACAAGAAAATCGCTGGTTCGTTCCTTGATACGCGCGCCCTCGATATCCGCAAGTTGCACCAAGCGCCGCGCCGACAAGGGCGATGGAAGAACAAGCGCGGGTGCGCAAACGCGTGGATCAGTGTCAGTCACGCGAGCGCCCCGTGCGCGCGCAGGCCAGCCAATACCTGCGCGGCGGTGTCACGAGTGTGATCAATGTGCACTGCGTTCCAACCGCACGCGCGAGCAGCCTCGATGTTCTCGGCAAGATCATCAAAGAAGACGATCTCCTGCGGCGTAGTTTCTGTGGCTATCTCAAAGGCGCGATAGATCCGCTGATCTGGCTTCACAAGGCCCATTAAGTGGCTGGCATGACGCACCTGAATGCGGCGGAATGCCTCGCTCGACTCAAGTTGTTGCCAGTGGTGCGCATTGGTATTGGAGAGACAGGCGGTGCGCATGCCGGCGTGGTGAATGCGATCCATAAGCTGCGCCATGCCTGAATAATCGCCCAATATCCATGCGGTATGCACCCGTCGCACCTCATCAGCTGAGTGATCAGCAAGCAACTGCGCGAGCCCATCAAAGTACTCACCAGACTCCACTTCGCCACATTGATGAGCGCGCAGAAGTTCCACCTTGCGCGGAGAATCAAGGCGCGCCTCTGCATTGGGATTGTGCGCAACCCCCGCGGACTGGCATGCCTCCTGCCAAGTGCGGCAGATGCGAACAACAACACCGCCAAGATCAAAGACCGCAAGGCTTGGAATGCTCACGACTCGCTCTCGCCCTCGTCATCTTCATCGTCAGGCTCCACTGCTGGCGGAAGCTCAACTGCAGCTTCTGCGGCGGCTTCGTCCAATACGCGATCGTCGACAAGCATGGGGACGCCGTCGGCAACTCCAAGGGCAATCGCATCCGAGGGACGCGAGTCCACCTCAATAATCTCGCCATCGCGCTCGATCATGAGTTTGGCAAAGAAAGTCCCTGCCTCAAGGTCATGAATGTGAATCGCCTTGAGCGTGCCCCCGAGTGCGCGAATGATTTCCGCGAGCAAGTCATGGGTCTGCGGCCGCGAAATCTGCACACCTTTGATGCGTCGATCAATTGCAAACGCCTCTGGCAACCCAATCACAATCGGAAACTTGCGCGTTCCGCCCGTCTCAGTCAGTTCGATGACTTGCATATCAGCCATCTCGCGGATCAGAATGCGAGAGAGATGCATGGGAACCATCATGATGTGGTGATTCTAGGCGAGCACCCGGCACTTCCGGTAGTGGCCTTAACCACGCTCAGCAGTGCGGAACAACTCAAGCAACTGCGCTGGATCGGTGGCGGCATACACCTGCTCACGGAACGCAGGGTTTGTCATCAAGCGCGAAATGCGTCCGAGTGCCTGAATGTGATCGCTGGTCCGCTCGGGCGGTGAAACCAAGAGCACCACGAGCCGGACTGGCTTGTGGTCAATGGAGTCGTATTCGATGGGAGTGGCCAAGCGGCCAACGGCTAAGCACAGCCCGTGTGCGGCGGCAGTCTTACCGTGCGGAATGGCGAGGCCTTCACCGATGCCAGTTGATCGTTGCAGCTCCCGCTCCCACACGGCCTTCTTCACCGCGCTTGCGTCGGAGATGCGACCAGTCAGCGAAAGCGCATCAACAAGCGCATCGATCGCTTCGCGCTTCGTACTGGCGACCAACGGAACGACCACACATTGTGGGTCAAGAATCTCAGTAACGGTCATCGGCGCTGGCATGCAGGACTCCGCGGTTAATCCGAACTGGCGAATCGGAAAATCATACCAATGCTCGGCGCGCATATTGCACGCCGGCACGATGTCTCCGTTCGATATCGGTTCAGGCCGGGGAAATCAGGGCGCCAAAGCCACCATCCGCATATGCCGAATTCGGCTCTCCGGGCATGCCACGGGGCTCACGGACCTCAGTCCGGGCAACGCGACGGCCGATTCGCCCTGCCGCCCACTGCGCCTGAGCGAGGTTTTCCGGCGGCTCAAGACTGCACGTGCTGTACAGCACCGAACCGTTGGGCGTGAGGAACGGACGATGCTCTTCGACAATATCGCGCTGGACCGCCGTGATGGAATCGAGCCGCGCCCGGTTGAATCGGTACTTCGCCTCTGGACGGCGAGACAAGACGCCCGTGTTGGAACATGGAACATCAAGCACCAAGAGATCCACCTGGCCAACAATCCGGCGCAGACCTTCCGGCGTGGTGACCTTCACCTGCGGATGATCAACGAACGCCAACGCCAATGCTCGCAAGCGCGCACCATCGACATCGGTGGCAACAATTTCAGCATTCGGATGCAATGCCGCAAGTTGCCGCGTCTTCGTGCCGCGACCCGCGCATGCATCAAGGATCAACTTCGGACGCAGGCTGTCGGCAAGCCGCATCGGCTGCGCGCTCGCAGAATCCTGAACACGCGCTTCGGGGTACGCAGCGAGTAGTGCAATGAGTGAGGAATGATCACCACTCCACACGAATGAACCAGGATCACTGTGCGGCGTGAGATGCGACGTGAATGGCGCATCGGGCAGAACTGCTTGCTCAGGAACTCCAGAAATCACTGTTGGCGCCGGTCGCAGCGAATGCACCGCGCGACTGAACGCAAGATCCTGTCCAGCGGAATTGATCCAGTGCAACAAGAGATCTTCGCCAACGCTGGCTGCTTCAGCCACGCGCAACACGCGATCATCAGAAAACACCGGACGCTTCAGGCGCATCGCGCGGCCATCAGCGAGCGGCACCAGATCACGCCGGTCGCGCCAGACGCGCGGAGCGGCATCGGCGCCTTCCACAAATTCGCCGCGCAAATCAATCATCTTGCGCAGCACCGCGTTTACAAATCCAGCCGCGCCGCGATGACCCTTGCCCTTTGACCACTCCACGGTGTCATCAACAACCGCGTGATCGGCAACATTTCCAAACAAGAACAGTTGCGCACCTGCGGCAAGCAATGCTGCCTGCACGCGCGAGTCCACGTTCTCCCAACGTCGATCAATGCAGGCGCGCGCAATCGCAGTGAGCGTCATCCAACGATGCGCCACCGTGTGCTCAATGGCGCGCGCAAGCGAAACATCACGCGCGTCGAGGGCGATGCCATCCGCGGTGGGCGCAACGCCCATATCGACAAACTCAAGATCAGGAAAGCGACCGGCCTGCCGCGCGAGGCGGTCAAGGGCCGCGACGCGGGCAGGCGATGGTGCTGACATTCGGGGGGTATTCGTTACGGAGGTGCTTTCGGCAGGTACGGTCACTCAGAAACTCCGGTCATGCCATTGCCAATTGGCGCTTGGCCTTGGTACTAGAGTTGGCGCCGACCGTGGTACTCGTCTTGGTACTCGTCTTGGTACTCGGCTTGGTACTCGTCTTGGTACTCGTCTTGATACTGGGCTTGGAGCCTGCCTTACCAGCAGCCTTCTTCGCTGCCTTCGGTTCGACAACAGGACGCGGAGTGCCGATCACGCCGGCCTTCTCTGCCGCCTTGCGGAGCGAAGCGGCCTTGTCAGTCTTCTCCCAACTGAAGGTTCCAACGCCACACTCGCCCGGGCGGCGACCGAAGTGGCCGTGCGTAGCGGTTGCGTGGTAGATCGGCTTGCGCAGACCGAGCGACTCGATGATTCCCCTCGGCGTGAGCTCAAATTGACGCTGCACTTCTTCGGCGAGCCACTCGTCTGCAACCACGCCCGTGCCTTGCGTATCGACCAACACACTCGTCGGCTTGGCAACGCCGATGGCGTAACTCAGCTGCACTTCGCAAACATCAGCAAGCTTTGCGGCAACGATGTTCTTCGCGATGTAACGAGCCATGTATGCAGCACTGCGATCAACCTTTGATGGATCCTTGCCGCTGAACGCGCCGCCACCGTGACGACCACGGCCACCGTAGGTGTCAACGATGATCTTACGACCGGTCAGACCGCAATCGCCGTGCGGACCACCAATTTCAAACTGTCCGGTTGGATTGACGTGAATGATGATTTGATTGTTCCACCACTTGCCGAGGACCGGCTTGATGATGTGCTTGATGACCTCGGCCTTGAGTTTCTTCTGGCCGGCGACGCCGTTCCACATTGGATCGTGTTGCGTGGAAAGAACCACGGTGTCAATGCGCGTCGGCTTGAGGCCGACATACGCAACAGTGACTTGGCTCTTGGCATCAGGACGAAGACCCTTGATGATGTTCTGCTCGCGCACCATTGCTTGGCGCTTGACCAGTTCGTGCGAGATGGCGATCGGGAGCGGCATGAATTCCGGAGTTTCCGTGCACGCGAAACCGAACATCATGCCTTGATCGCCTGCGCCTTCGCGGTCAACACCCATGGCAATATCTGCGCTCTGCTTGCCGAGCACAACACTGACGCCGCAGCTCTTGTAATCGAAGCCCTTGGCTCCGTTGTCGTAACCAGCCTTGCGGACTGCTTCGCGCACGATGTCAGGAATGTTGACGACAGCGTTGGTGGTGACTTCGCCCGCAATGACTGCCAGGCCGGTGGTCACAAGCGTCTCACATGCAACCCGACTCCTTGGATCCTGCGCGAGCATCGCGTCGAGGACGGCATCGCTGATCTGATCAGCAAGCTTGTCAGGGTGGCCCATCGAGACGGATTCGCTGGTGAACAGGTAGCGCTTGTCAGACATGTCGGCTCCAGTGCTGGGAGAAATGTGCGTTCGGAACGGGGATCAATCCGACCATCCGGATACTCGGATGGATCGGCCTCATGCTATCGGTCGCGCCCGTTTGCCGCAAATATGGCGCTTCACGAAGGGTTCCCGGACTTTAAGGGAAGACTCGGGTGAATTTCGTGGCACTCAACCGCTCACACCTTACTGTTGATCAGACTCAGACTTTCATGACCACCCGGCTCTCCGGGTGCGTATCGATTCTTCAGATGGCACTGCACCCGTCCACACTCATCTTGAGCGCCGCGCTCGCCGCGGTCGCTGCCACCGCACCAACGGTGTGGGCAGCACCACCAACGGTGGAACGCGCGCCAGCCCTCGCAGGCGGCGCTGCAGGCGAGTGGATGTGGGCCGCAGACCGCGTGGGCGGATGGGCGACCGATCACGTGTTGGTGAAACTCGTGGCCGGGGCACGCATCACGATCGACGCGAACCACACGGTGACTGCCACGCAGCCCAACGGACTACGCGATGCGGTGCTGACAAAGATGCTCTCCCAGGTGAATGCCACCAGCGCAACGCGCGCCTCAACCGTCGGTGTTCAGGATGCTGTTCGAGCCGCCGCGATTGGACTTGATCGATGGATACATATTTCCGTTCCTCCGGGCACCGATACAACAGCGCTCGTTGTTCGCCTGAATTCTGCGCGCGGCAGTGTGCAGCTTGCCGAGTTAGACGCCATCGGCGGCATTGCAAGTGATGCACCGGCTCCAAACGATCTCTATTACACGCAGTGCTGGGGCTTGGAAAATACGGGGCAGATCGTCAATGGTCTTTCGGGAACGCCCGGCGCCGATGTGAGCGCACGCGCTGCGTGGCACGTCAGTACTGGATCATCGACCACCATCATTGCCATCATGGATAGCGGCGTGTCTGGACACGTTGACTTTGCTCCACGCATGATTGCTGGCTGGAATGTGCCGGCTGGAACAAGTGATGTGGCTGATCAATGCTCCGGGCACGGCACCCACGTCACAGGAATTGCAACAGCTTCAGGCAACAACGGTGTGGCGATCGCTGGACTTGATTGGCAAGCACGCATCTTGCCGGTGGTTGTTCTCAGTGGCTGCGCTGGCTACTCATCGTGGCTTGCAGACGGGCTCGTGTGGGCCACCGATCACGGTGCGAACATCATCAACATGAGCCTGCAGTACTCCGTAGGAACGCAATATCTGCACGATGCCGTCACGTATTCGATCGGCGGCGGCGCGCTTCTTGTTGCAGCATCAGGAAATACTGGAGTGAATGGAGTGGCATGGCCAGCGCGTTGGACCGAAGTGATCGCCGTTGGTTCTGTTGACGCGCTTGACGCTCCAGCAGGTTCCACCGCGATTGGCCCAGAAGTTGACGTTGCCGCACCCGGCGTCTCGATCCTTTCCTGCGTTGGTACTGAAAGCGTTGAATTCAAAAGCGGAACCAGTATGTCGGCACCGTTTGCAGTCGGCACTCTGTCTTTGATGCGTGCAGTTGCGCCGAGCCTGACGCCAACCCGACTGACTGAATTGCTTGTGCAGTCATGCACCGATGTTTCAAACGCCGGGTTCGATGAACGCACTGGATGGGGACGGATCGATAGCGGCGTCGCGGTGCGCTTGGCGCGCGCTGCCGCTGGTATCGGCGACCTGAATCACGATGGTGTGGCGAACGGCGCGGATCTCGGCGTTCTTCTGGGTGCCTGGGGCACGAGCGGCTATGACTGCCGTGCTGACCTTGATGACGATGGCACTGTGGGCGGCGGCGACTTGGGCATCCTGCTCGGGCACTGGGGCGCAACGAACTGAATCAGCCCCCCGCTCTATCAACCACCTGATCCGGCCGCCCCGCGCTGCGCTTTCGCCTCTTCAAACATTGAATGAATCACCTCGGAGTTTGGCTCCAATTCCAGAGCGCGCCCGAACTCCGCTATTGCCTCATCAAAGTGCTGTTGCCGAACGAGCCCACGCGCAAGTGCCGCGTGAGCAAATCCGTTGTCCGGGGCCATGCTGATAGTGCGTCGAATCAACTCAACGCCCTCGTCAATCTCAAGTGGCATCGTGCCACGTTCAACGAGTGCGAGCGAGAGTCGTCGCATAGCGAGCAAATCATTCGGGCGGGCTGCAAATCCCTGCCGCGCACTCTGTATCACGCGGGCGTATTCACCTTGTTGATCGAGCCAAGTGATCTGCTCTTCGCGCAATCGCTGCCACTCCGGATGCGCGCCAAGTGCCTCGTCGTACCACGCGATGGCATCCACCGAACGCGACAAGAACGAGCGAATGATTCGACCAATGACTGCGGCGGTCGATTCGTCAGCGCCATCGCGTTTCCATGAGTTGCGCACAAGGCGCTCGGCGGTGGGCATATCCCGAAGCGCGGCACTCAAATAGGCTCGACGCAGATCAACTTGCTTCCACCCGGCGGGGATGATGGACCAGCCTTCCGGTGCGGCGGCTACCAGCGCATAGAGACGCAGTGCGCGTTCGGCGCTTTGCTGCATGGCGGCATCCGGAGCTTGCGCGTCGGTCGAGAAGATGTATTCCGCAGGAAGCGTGACTTGTGCATCCGCGCGATCGGCGAGCCAGGTGATTCCGTTGAGCACGCCGACATAGGTAACTGCTGCAAGGAGCAGTGCTGTGGCTGCAATCCAGATAACGCCCGATCGCCCAACTTTCCCCTTGAGTCGCAGGCGCATGCCATGAAACGAAACCGATGGATCGCGCACGATCCGCCACGCCTTCCACGTCACAAAGACCGTGCATGCGGCAATGCCTGATGCAAAGAGGAGCGGTACACCGATGTAAATGCCGCGCACGGCAAAGAGAGTCAGCACACCAAGAAGGGCAAGCGTGATCTCTTCCGCCCACGAGAGATCCCAGCGTCGTTCCGCTGCTGCAGCGGAGCGCGAAGCAGAACGATCAATCATGACCGCTGGCTTTCCGAGGCCGAAACTCAGCGCCTCATTTGGGCAACTGCTCACGCAGTCCATGCACTTCATGCATCCAGCATCAACCACCATTCCGAAGTCCCTGATTTCCTCATGGACGCGGACATTGCTTGTGCACACCGCGGTGCACACGCCACATGCGTGGCAGCGGTCGTGGTCAACCACGATCCGCATCGGCGCGAGTTCTTCCACCGGAGCGAAGAATCCGCCGTATGGGCACGCGTACGTGCAATAGCCCTTCGAGCCAAGCAGCCAGACCACCATCACACCGGAGATCAACACAAATGGAATGCCCATGGCAAGACCAGGGAACGTTGCCCAGAAATCTTGCGTCATCACATGTGTCGTGAAACCAGGCCAACGCAGGTCGGGCTGGATCCATGGCGCCACGGCGAATCGATAGAACAGCGGCCAAGCAAACATGTAGAGCGCCAAACACAGCGGCATCCACACCAAGAGGCGTGATCGAAACGGCTTCGGGCGAATACCAGCGCGCGCGAGCGCCCACGCTGTTGCATCCTGAATCGCCACCCAATGGCAGCCCCAACCGCAGAACCATCGACCAAGGAGTGCGGTGGAAAGCAGCGCAACGGCAAAGAAAATCGCGCCCACAGTGATGATTCCGTCCTTCACGGTCTGCATCGATTCACTTGGCTCAATCGGCGCAAGCGTTGTGCCGAGCGCAAGCCACTGCACGAGATGCCCAATCATGAAGATCCAGACGCCTGCGAGCACTGCGGCGCGCACCCAGCCCCGACGCGAGCCGAACGACGTGCGGTGTGGCGCAGCCGCAGACGGCAGTACGGGAAGAGCGATCGAAACGGCGCGATCGGTGGTTCGTGGGGTGCATGAGTCCATCGCGCGGGGAATCGTACGCCGTAGTCGGTGCGGAGAATGCTGACTCCTGCCCATATACTGCGCCGCTCCGACAATGGAAAGTGATCTTTACAAGCTCCTTGGCGTAACGAAGACCGCCAGCGCCGATGACCTGAAGAAGGCACACCGCGGGATGGTGCGTAAATTTCATCCGGATGTAAATAAAGAACCCGGTGCCGATGCGCGCTTCAAGGAAATTCAAGAGGCGTATGACATTCTTGCAGACCCTGAGAAGCGCAAGATGTACGACCAGTTTGGCATTGCCGGAGTCAAAAGCGGACCAGCAGGCGGCGGTGGTGGCCCGCGCGGTGCGGGCGGAGGCGATCCCTTTGGCGGTGGCGGCGGACAGTCGTGGCAGAATGTTGATCCATCTACATTTGAAGATGTCTTCGGATCAATGTTCGGCCGCGGTGGGTCACGCAGCGCCCGCGGTCGCGGCTTCGGCGGATTCGAAGGTGACGAAGAAGACGAAGTGCCGCAGGCTGGCAGAAACGCACCTGCTTCGGAGACAATCGATTTCACCACTGCTGTGCTTGGCGGCACGCGCTCGTTCCGAGTGGACGGCGAGTCCATTGAAGTACGCATCCCGGCTGGTATTGCAAGCGGCACCAAACTGGCAGTGCGCGGCAAAGGCGGAGCCGGCGCGGCGGGCGGCCCGCGCGGCGATCTGATCATCACCATTCATGTTTCCGCACACCCGTGGTTCCGCCGCGAAGGCGATGACATCTTGATGGATGTGCCGGTGACGATTGCCGAGGCGGCACTTGGAACAACTGTGCGCATGCCGTTGATTTCTGGCAGCGTGCAACTGAAAGTTCCGGCTGGCGTAAAGAGCGGTCAGCACCTGCGCGTCAAAGGCAAAGGCATACAGCCTGCCAAGGGCGCCGCTGGCGATTTCCACGCCGTGATTCAGATTGAAGCTCCCAAGGAACTCGATCCCGCAGCACGCGAGTTGGTGGAGAAACTGGCATCATCGCTGCCCAACCCGCGCACTGGCGCGCAGTGGAATCTGTGAAGACAGTTCAGCGGCGGTAGCGGCGGCGCGTTTCTTCAATAAGAGCGAGTACTTCTGCGGCGCGGGGCACCATGACCCATGCTGCGTCATAGTGCCCGGCATGTCGCGAACTAAAGGTGATTGTTCCTGAGAGGAGCGCGCGGTCAATGCGCGTCTGCAGAAGTTCCACGCGTTGCAGTGCGTTCAGATTGGCGGAATACACGGTTGGGGCCAAGACACCGCGGCGGCGCAATACGCGGCGATCGGTGAGAACGTAGACGCGGCTCGCCCATTCCGCTCCGGCAGCGCCGATGCGGGCGCACACCAACACTGCACCAGCCTGCAGAACAAGCCATTCCCATGAGTGTTGTGCCCATCCAGCCGAAGCAGCAGCGAGGAGCGTGACGACAACTAACACCGATACGCCGCGCGCAGAACGCAGGGCGATCCACGCAATATTTGGGCGCCACACGCCAACAATGATCTCGCTCGGCTCAAGCATCGACGCCGCAAAGAGCGGGACGCCAGCCTCGTCGAGCGCAGTTGTCGCAAACGACGCGCGCTCTGATTTCACGGCGCACTCGCTGCCGGATGAAGGATGCGCACTTCAGGAAGATTGCGAAAGCAGCCATCGAAATCAAGGCCGTAACCAACCACGAATTCGTCGGGCACATCAAAGCCAACGAATTCGCACTTCGTTGCGAGTGCACTTGGAATGGTCTTGCGGAGCAGCACTGCTGTTGCGAATCGCGCGGGGTCTTGTTGTTCAAATTGCGCCCGCAGGAAATTCAGCGTGCGACCGGAATCCAAGACATCATCGATCACCAACACGCGGCGACCCTGCAGTTTGCTGGGGAGTTCGCCAAGTGGGCGTACACCCTGACTGGTTGTGGAATCGCCTGGGTAACTCGAGACCGTGGCAAGCGTGATTTTCATCCGCACCGGCATATGTCGCACCAAATCAGCGGCAAATATGAATGCACCGGTCATCACTGGAACGATCACAACATCATCGTCGCCGTCACCCATCCATGCGACGATTTCGCGCGCGAGGGCAGGAATACGCGCGGCAATAGCATCGGCGGACACAATAACTTTGCCGAGCGTTGCGCGTGCAGCGGGGGAGTCAGTGCTCATCAGGAACCCTCTCGAAGTTTGGAAACAATTCGTTCATTGACGGTCTTGGCATCGACAGTGCCACCAGCGAGTTTCATGACGGCGCCGACGATGCGACCGATGGCATTCATCTTTCCGGCCCGCACATCATCAGCAGCCTGCGCGTTGGCGGCGACTGCTTGCGCGATCCATCCGTCAAGCGCGGCGTCGTCGCGCACCACCAAGAGACCGGCGCGTGCGGCGGCATCGGAGGCAGTGTCGGAGCTGCCAGCAAGTGCGTTCACCAAGGCATCAACATTTTGCGCACCAAGCGAACCAGTTTCTCGCAGCGTCACGATGCCAGCCACCTGCTGCGGCGAAAGGCCCGCGCGATGCAAGCCCACACCCTGCTCGTTTGCGCGCTTTCCGAGTTGATTCAAGAGGAATTTCCCGGCTGCATACCCCGCTTTGGCGGTGCCGCCGAGTTCAGCGACGCACGCTTCAAAGAAGTGGCACGGGTCACGGTCTTCGACGAGCGAAGCGGCGTCTTTCTCTTCGAGGCCGTACACGCCCACGTAACGCGCGCGACGTGCGAGTGGTAACTCCGGCACCTCTGCCTGCACGCGCGCAAGCCACGCATCGTCCACGACAACGGGCACTAAGTCTGGGTCAGGGAAATATCGATAGTCGTGCGCGTCTTCCTTCTCGCGCTGCAGCACGGTGACACATTTGACATCGTCCCAGCCGCGCGTGCTCTTGGCGCCGGGACCCATGACTTTGCCGTCTTCACGCCAACGGGTCACTTGTGCCTCGGTCTCAAATTCAATGGCGCCGCGCAGTGCTTTGAAGGAGTTGAGATTCTTCACTTCAACAATCGGCGTCTTCACTTCCGTGCCATCGGCCAGCTCAATGATCAGGTTGATATTGGGCTCGAAGCGCATGTGGCCCTTCTGCATGATTCCCTCGGTGACGCCAAGGAATCGACAAACACCGCGAAGTTCTTGCGCAAATACCACTACATCTGCTGCACAATCAAAGTCGGGTGCAGTGACCACTTCCAAGAGCGGTGTGCCGGCGCGATTGAGATCGACAAGCGAACCTTCATAATGGAACCCGCCCGGCAATTCATGGCCGAGCTTGCCAGTGTCCTCTTCGAGGTGCGCGCGAATGATGCCAATGCGGCGTGTTCCACCGGTTGGCACTGGCAACTCAAACGCGCCGTCATGACAGAGCGGCAGGTCATATTGACTGATCTGATACCCCTTCGGAAGATCGGGGTAGTAATAGTTCTTGCGGTCCCACTTGGAGCGGCGCGCGATGGAGCAGCCAAGCGCAAGCCCCACCATCATGCTCATCTCAACAGCGCGGAGATTCATCACTGGCAGCGTGCCGGGCAGTGCAGCCACAGTTGGAGTCACCAGCGAGTTGGGCTCGCGGTCATAGAACTCTGGATTTCCAGGACTACCTGCGCGCGCGAACATCTTGCTGCGCGTGGCCAATTCAATATGGATTTCAAGACCAACTTTGAGGCGAACGCTCTTGATGGCCACGGGTGCTGCAGCGGGCATCGGCGGATCATACGGATGCGCGTCAGGAGCGAAGTGGCATAACGGGCATGATGGGCGTGGCTGGCGATGCCGCAACAACGCGATTGCGGCCGCCGCGCTTGGCGTCGTAGAGCGCTACATCTGCCCTCGTCAGGAGCACATTGGGCAGACTGTTTGGCGCAGCCGTGGCGACGCCGATCGACGCGGTGATATCGAGTTGAAGCGATTGACCGATCACCACTGGGTTTCCAGCAATCCGCGCCCGAAGTCGCTCGCCGACCGCTTGCGCAGCGCGTTCATCACATTCGGGCAGCACGACCACAAATTCTTCGCCGCCGAAGCGCGTCACGGAATCGTGCGGTCGTGCAGCGGCGCGCAGTCGGCGCGCGACCTCGACGAGCGCTGTGTCGCCGGCGCCGTGACCAAACTTATCGTTGACTTCCTTAAAGTGATCGATGTCGACCATCGCCACTGAGAGCGGCAAACCGCGCGCAGACAACTGCGAGAGTTCACGGCTGAGGATGCTTTCAAGACCGGCTCGATTCCAAACGCTCGTCAGCGGATCAACCATTGAGCGCCGCTGCGCTTCGCCAAGCTCCATGATCATGGATTGCTGTGACGATGTCAGATGTCGGCGGTGAAACTCATCTTCGGTGATTGCTGCAAGGTCGCGCAGGTAGACCAACTCCGCATCGGCAATGTGACGCGGCTCGGTATCTATCACGCCGAGTGAGCCGATTTTCGCCCCGTCCGGCGAACGAATGGCGATTCCTGCATAGAAGCGCGCGTAGGGTGCATTGACAACCAATCCACAGCGGGAAAAACGTGGATCAGCCAATGCATCGGGAACGACCAATGGGCCGACATGGTCCATGGCCACACCTGAGAAACCATCAGCGCGGGACACTTCGCTGATTTCCGTGCCGATGCGCGACTTGAACCAAATGTGCTGGTCGCCCACGACCGAAAGCATTGCGATGGGCGTGGCGAAGAGCCGCGAAGCGAGGCGGGTGATCCGGTCGAAACATTCCTCTGCTGGCGTGTAGAGGACAGCCATGCGCTCGATTGATTCGAGGCGTTGTTGCTCGGTAACGGTGTCAGATCGACGCACGGTATTCGGCATTGGACTCAGAGGAATACGCAGACCCCCCCCCACAGCGTGACACAGTTGCTCGAAATTCGCAAGTGAAATACCACCGATTTCGTTCGTGACCTTGCTCATTACCTGCCGCACCGCCGTGCGCTGCTCCTGAACCCGCTTTTGCGACATCAAGGCAGGGATTCCGCCGAGACAGCGCGCCGCCTTTGAGGCGTCGCGCTGTTCGAGCGTAAAGGCCGCGGTGGGATTTGCCGCCCCGGGCGCCGAAGCCCAGGCGGCCGCGCATGCGGACGCCGCGGACCGGGCAACGCCCGGTACGCACCGTGGCCATGAAGCGAGACAGCGCGTCGCCTTTGAGGCGCCGCGCTGCTCGAGCGTAAAGGCCGCGGTGGGATTTGAACCCACGAATAACGGATTTGCAATCCGTCCCCTTAGGCCACTTGGGTACGCGGCCGGCCGAAGTCGTATAGTGGCACAGCACTCGCTCCGCGTCAACGCAAACAGCGATCCGCACCGCCAAGATTGCCACGAATCACTCACTTCCACCCCCTCGGATGAGCCGAACGAGACCAATCCTCACCTCTGCACTGCTTATCGCCCTTACAGCGGGCCCTTGCACGGCTCAGGTGGGTAGCGGTCAATCGAACCCGTTCGGACGCAACGGCATGATGCCGACCAACGTCGAGCCGCAAAGCACCACCAGTCCAGAGCTCCTGAAACGCGCCAAGAAGGACACCCCGCGCGTGCAGTCGGATGCACCCGTTCTGAGCGAAGGAACATTCCTTGCCAGCGTCAAAGGATTCTTCGCGCCGTCGCTGCGCGAACCTGGCCTTCTGACATTCCGCCTGAACGATCACATGGTGACCAGTGCGCAGCGATCGCTCTTCGTGATGCCCTGCGATCCGGCTGACGACGTGAAGGCCATCCTTGATGACCCGCGCGCGGACTCGCCGACCATGTTTGAGGTCACTGGCTCGATTTACGAATGCGATGGTCGAGCGTATGTACTTCCAATCTCGGTGGTAGCACTCCGCGCACCGTCAGCGCCCGGCATGCTCGCTCGAATCACGCCGGCAGAACTTCGCCGAGCGATGGCACGAGCCGAGGGTCCGCGGCCACCACGTATCGAGGCCTACTCGGATCTCGCGTCAGCTGAACTTGAATCAACGCCAACGCGCCACGCGCCCGCTGATCGACTGTCACACGAACCAAATCCCGCGATCTTCGCTGGACTTGATGACGGGTTCGCGGATTCGCTTGAGCGATCGCTTGACGCCGGCATCGCCGCGAGCGGCATGGGCATTGCGGTGAAGCGCGACATCGTGCATCACGATCGCAGTCTCTTGCTACCACCAGCAACGCGCTTTCAGGAACGCCGCGCTTCAGTGCTGCGCGACCCAGTAACGGGCGTCTGGCGCGCGCGCCTCGACACTGCGCGTGAAGGGACGAGCGCAAGCGACGGTGCAGAAATTTCCATGGAAATGCTGCCAACCAAGGCGCTGCACCAACTTGAGAAACTGGTTCGGCAACGCCCGATCGGCACCACTTGGCTCCTGAGCGGCGAAGTGGTGGTGTCCAAGGAGCGCAATTACCTGCTCCTGACGCGCGCCATCGCCAGTCCGGTCCACAAGTTCATGTCGCCGTGACGGCGTGACACCGTAACGCTCGCCCCGTTACGCTTGGCGCCATCATGGCACTCAAGAAGTACCCCACCGCGACAATCGAGACAGAGCACGGCACCATTGAACTTGAGCTGTGGGATGACGTTGCACCGAACCATGTTGCGAACTTTCAGAAGCTCGCCAAGCAGGGCTTCTATCTCGGCACGGGATTTCACCGCATCATTCCTGGCTTCATGATTCAGGGTGGCTGCCCAAAGGGTGATGGAACGGGTGGACCGGAGTGGAAACTCCTCGCCGAATTCAACGACCGTCCGCATGAGAAGGGGGTTCTTTCCATGGCGCGTTCTGCTCATGAAGATTCCGCGGGCAGCCAGTTCTTTGTGTGCCTCGGTCGCGCGCCTCACCTTGATGGCAAATACACCGCGTTCGGCAAGGTGACGAAGGGCATCGAAGCAGTTGACACTATCGCCGCGCTTGAATGTGCGAACGACCGCCCGGTGGGTGGCATTCCAAAGATGCTGAAAGTCACCGCCTAATTACGTCACGGCTGCCAGTTGGAGAGGAGGAGTCCAAGATCCTCGCCGTCCACCATTCCGTTGTGGCTCAAGTCCGCGGGTCCAGTTCCTCCCCACGCTGCAAGCAGGATTCCAAGATCAGCGCCGTTGATCTTGCCGTCGCCGTTCAAATCACCTGGTGGGGCTGATGGCAGCGTGTAAACCACGGTGATTGCTGGATGGCGCGTTGCGTCGGCACTTTCGCGCGATTCGAAGCGCTTTGCAGTTTCAAGCGTCGCCTCGTTGCCAATCATCACCCACCCGTAGTTGACCGCGGGATTGTCGAGCCAAAATTGCACATCTGAGACCAACGCCGGTACGGTGGCCCATGTGTATGAGCCGACAGCATTCACACTTTTTGTGGCGCTCGCTGTTGGCACAAATACGCCGCCCGGAACCGCCCATGTCGATGTCGGCCAGAAGTTGTACTTCCACGTGGCATCGTTCACTTCTGGACTCGTGCCGCCGCCACCGAACGCAAAGCTTGTTCCTTCGCCCCATGGGGCCAGCATGCGGTGCAACTTGCAATCGTTAGCGCCAGAACTGGTCTGGCTCATGTACGCCTTGTAGCTCACCGAAAGAATCGTGGAGCCAGTGGGAATCGAGGAGAGATCAAAGCGCACGATGGCGCGTCGCAATGTGCCTGATCCACTGACTCCTACTCGTCCACAGTAAATGTTGTACGCCGCACCCAACGCGTATTGAAGGCCATCGTTTGGTTCAATGAGCGTCACATCGGCAACCGATTTCAGCACGACGGTGTCGGCAACAGCTGTCGATGACATCTGCGCGACGCTTGCGGCGACTGCAGCGGTAACGGTCAGATATTGACGAACAGAGCGGCGTGCCATGTGGTGGGTAAGTCTGCGTTTGAAACTGGCTGTGGCGAGACAAATCCGAACGAATCAGCCCCAATTGCCAAGCAAGATGCCGACATCGCCGCCGCCAACAATCCCGTCGTGATCAAGGTCGCCCGGTCCAGGAGCGCCCCAGTTTGCGAGCAGAATGCCAAGGTCTGCACCGTTGACAAAGCCGTCGCCATTGAGGTCAGCAGGGTTACCGCCGCCGATGGTGGCACTCAGCGTGGCAACGATCTGCGCTGCTGTGGCGCCGGGGACGTTCTCATCGCTCACTGCGATCGTGGCTGCCGCGGTGTAGACGCCAGGGGTAAGGCCAGTGGGATTGAATCGAACCCGAACGCTGCCGGGCGTTGCGCCGATACCAGTTGCTGTGCCACTCACGTAGGAGAATGGCCCAGAAGGAATCTGCACGGAATCAATGTCCATGGTTGCCTGATCAGCAGTGAATCCAAAGTTATAAACCGAAATGAATGCATCAACGGCCGGACCGGCAACTGTTGCAATGATCGGAATCGTGATGGTGTTTGCATCCGCGGACGCAGAGAATGATCCATTGCTCACACGCAAGACCTGCACACTCACTGGCAGCGCGATGCTTGGATTCTGCACTGCCTCGTTGACGCTGATGACGGTGGCTGTTCCGGTTCGCAAGCCAACAATCGAAGTGACAATTGGCACATTGACCGCGGTATACGACGGTGTGAGTGCCGCTACGCCAGTGAGCGTGCCCGAGAGCACGCCAGTGCCGGTGACGGTGTAGTCAAGAGCGTCGACGCCGATCACATTGTCGCCGGGCGCATCATTGGCAACGCGCACCTGAGCAGTGACCAACGTTGCACCTTGGATGACGCGCGCCGGCACTGTGCCGAGGACGGCTGTGTTCCATGCAGGTACTTGGAAATCCATGAGCACCGGAATGTGGTCTGCAGAATTGAAGAGATTGCCAGCAAGTGTGTTGGAACGCGCGGCATCCGAAAAGTACGAATTGGTTCCGTTGTTGATAGCCAAGTTGTAGTGATTGCCATCATTCCCAACGGAGCGATATCCGCCAGGAATAAAGGCAATGCCCGCTCCGTCCATCATTTGCGCAGTGGGGAGCATGAAGTCGAATCGATCATCCATGCCACCACCAATGAGGCCGCCGGCGAGAATGTCGCGCGGGCTCTGCGTGTGCTTCCAAGCATTGGTTGAGCCCGTCCAATTGGCCGCGCCGAGCGGATCCACTGCGGCACCGTTGCCCGCTGCCATGAATGCAACGTATCCGGTTTCAGTGTTGGTGTAGAAGTTCATATCTCCGCCGTAGATCGCGCGGACACCAGCGCCGAGCGCGTCGCAATTCGTGCGGAGCGTCTGAACACCAGCCAGACGGGTGTCCACATTCGCAGTACCCGTAGATGCCTTCAAGTGCGAGCCGTACACATAGAAACTCGCTGCGGTTGATGTGTAACCCTTCAACTGGAAGAGCCAGCGATCAGAATTGCGACTGCCTCCAGTGGAAAGGTCAAGATGTCCCGAAGGAATCTCTGTGATTAAGTCCGTGCGATAAATCACTGCCTCCGCACCGCTCGCGCTGTCTTCGCTACCGCTGCCGGTGTAGGTGGCGAGCGCGTAGGTGTAGCCCGCCGGAGCAGCTTGGTTGACCAACGTCAACAGCGCAGTGGTGTTTGTGGTGTGCACCTCGGAGAAGAGAAACAAACCGACAGGTGCCGCGTATCCCGCGACGTTATCCGTGTGAAAGGATGCGACCACCGCTTTCAACGCGACTTGATCGCCCGCGAGACCTGTAATGTTGTAAGCAACTACGCGACACTGAGCGTTGGCTTGCGAGGCAACCGCCATCATGCCACCAAAAGCACACGTGACGATCCAGCGGGAGAAGCGTCCGAGAACGGGATCGGTGGTATGGGGCATATTGAGAACAATATCCCCGAAGACGCCCGATTCAATACCCCACTTCCCCGGATTAGGCGCGGTACCCTGTGTAACCCCGGATTTGTGGTCCCGGAACCAAGCCAGACCCCTCACGCAACGGAGATTCGCATGCGCTTTGCCACCATTGTCATCCTGTTTGCCGCCGCCCTCGCCCTCGCCCCTGTGGCACGCGCCCAACAGGTGGAGCCGGAAGTCTTCACGCTCCCCAACGGAATGAAGTTCCTTCTAGTTCCGCGACATGACCAACCAAACACCGTCGCCGCTGGCTGGCTGGCCAAGGTGGGCTCGGTCAACGAACGCCCCGGCATCACTGGCATCAGCCACTTCTTTGAGCACATGATGTTCAAGGGCACCGACGCCATCGGCACCCGCGACTCGGCGCGCGACGCCGACTACCGCGCCCGCCAGAAAGCGATCCGCGACAAGATCAACGAGCTCACCTGGAGCGCTCAGTACGACCGGTACTTCAAGGGCACCATCAACGACGCGTGGGACCCAAAGAACGACACGCCGGAACTCGCGCGCTTGCGCGCCGAGTTGAAGTCTTTGATGGACGAGCAACAAGGCAAGGCTGGCGAAGCCGAGATCAAGCAGCTTGAGGCGGAACTTGCCAAGACCGACGCCGCCACTCCGACCGGGACGCAGCGCAAGGCTGACATCGAGAAGCAGATTGCCAATCTCAAGGCACAGCAGACTGCGCTTGCAACGATCGTCAAGGACGAGTTCGACAAGATTTATACCGCAGCGGGTGGCACGGGCATGAATGCCTTCACCAGTTACGACCTCACCTTCTTCTTCATCAACGTGCCCAGCAATAAGTTTGAACTGTGGGCCTGGATGGAGAGCGATCGTCTCAACAACAGCGTCTTCCGCGAGTTCTACAGCGAGCGCGACGTAGTGCATGAAGAGCGACGCCTTCGCACCGAAAGTACGCCGACTGGCGTGTTTCAAGAGCAATTCGAGAGCATGTTCTGGATGGCTAGCCCGTACTCGTGGCCGGTGATCGGCTGGACCAGCGATCTCAACAGTTACAGCATGGACGAGGCGATGAAGTATTGGAACACCTATTATCGCCCCAACAATCTTGTTGGCATCATTGTGGGCGACTTTGATCCAACGGCCGCCAAGAAGACCATCAGTACGTACTTCAGCCGACTTGAGCCAGGCAAGGTTGCCCCGCCATCGGTGGTGACGCTTGAGCCCAAGCAGGGCGCGGAGATGCGCATGATGGCTGAAGCAGATACGCAGCCGCAGGTTGAGATTCGCTACCACACGGTCGGATTCCAACACAAGGATTCCTACGCGCTCGATGTCATGGGTTCGATCCTCAATGGTCGTACTGGTCGCTTGTACAAGGACATGGTTGAAGGCACCAAGGTGGCTAGCAGCGCGCAAGCACGGCAAGATTCTCGTAAGTACGCCGGCGCATTTGCGTTCGAAGCCGAGACCAAGGGCGATTCCGTTCCCTTGCAACTCGAGGAAGGTTGGTACGCCGAGTTGAAGAAGTTGCAGACCGAGGCGGTGCCCGCTGAAGAATTGCAGAAGGTCAAGAACCAAGCGATGGCCGACAGCTACCGTCGACTGCAGAACAACTTCTTCCTGCTCATTCAACTCGCGCAGGCCGAGGCACTGGGTGACTGGAGCGAAATCAACAAGGAAAGCGCGAAGATTCAGGCAGTCACTCCGGAAGACATCAAGCGCGTTGCCAATCAATACTTCGACAAGACGAACCGTTCCGTGGCGACCTACACCCGCAAGGCGGGCGCAGCGGTAGCGGCCGATCCAGAATTGGCTGCGCTGCCAGGTCCGATGCAGGGCATGGCGCGTCAGGCTGCAAAGAAGATCGGCGAAGAGAAGGATGCTGGCAAGTTGAAGGAGGGTCTCACGCAGTTGCGTGACCAGGCCGCACAGGTTCCGCCGCAAATGGCGCCCGTGATGGAGTACCTCTTGAAGAAGATGGAAGCGCGGATTGCTGAATTGGAGAAATCCGCCAAGTGAATCGCACCACCGCATCACACGCCAGACATACACAGGAACACACCATGAAGAACATCGCCACCATCGCCCTCCTTGCCGCCAGCGCAGCGTTTGCTGGATGTGCATCACCGCAGAGCACTGCTATTGACAGCAAGGCAGATACCAAGTCTGCTGCTAAGACCGAAGCGAAGACGGTCTCCAAGACGGATGCAAAGACTGTTCCAATGACAGATCTGCAACCTGCCACAAAGGCGAAGGCCGACGCAAAGAAGGACGCGCCGGTTGCTTGGGTTGCTGATCACTCCGCCAAGCTTCCGGCCCGTCCGGAAGACTTGAAGTTCGCAGCGCTTGACTTCACGCCACCAAAGGCGAAGGACTTCCGCCGCACGCTGCCGGATGGAACGCCCGTCTACATGGCGCCGAGCAAGGAGTTTCCGCTCATTTCGCTGACGCTGACGTTCAAGGGCGGACAGTGGCTTGACCCAAAGGACACCCCGGGACTCACCGCAGCAATGGCGGCAATGACGCGCACTGGCGGCACTGCCACCATCAAGCCTGCTGATCTTGATGAGAAGCTTGATTTCTTGGCCACCAATGTTGGCGTCAGTGGCAGCCAGGGCGCCGTGATTGCAAACATGAACACGCTGGCCGCCAACCTCGATCAGAGCATGACGCTCTTCTTCGACATGTTGCGCAACCCGGGCTACGACCAGGCTCGCCTTGAAATCATGCGCGGACAGGCGATGGAAGGCATGAAGCAGCGCAACGACGAAGCTGGACAGATCCTTGGTCGCGAGTGGAAGTATCTGATCTTTGGCGACGACTGCTTCGAAAGTCAGCAGACCACCAAGGACAGTTGGGATGCCATCACCACCGACAAGTTACGTGCTCAGCACGACAAGTTGATTCAGCCCGGCAATGTCATCATCTCCGTCACCGGCGACTTCAATCCCGATGACATGATGAAGCGCCTCGCCACGGCGATGGACGGCTGGAAGCGCGGCGACATGGCCTCGAACCCACCGGCTCCAACCAATGTGTTCAAGCCTGGTGTCTACCGCGTTGCCAAGGACATTCCGCAAGGCAAGGTGCGCATTGGTCGCCGCAGCATTCAGCGCGATGACCCGGATTACTTCAGCGCAGAAATGATGAACGAGATCCTGGGCGGCGGCGGATTTACGAGCCGACTCATGAGCAACATTCGTTCCAACGAGGGCTTGGCGTACAGCGTTGGCTCGCGTTTCGAAGCGGGGGTTTACTACCCCGGTCAGTTTGCGGGCGCCTTTGAATCGAAGAACGGCACCGTGGCACTGGCGATCAAGTTGATGCGCGACGAATTCAAGCGCATGCAAGATCAGCCCGTGAGTGCGGAAGAACTGGAGGTTGCCAAGAAGAGTTTTATCGAGGCTTTCCCTGGTCAGTTCTCCAGTAAGGATGCCACGCTGGGAATCTTTGTTGCCGACGAGTGGACCGGTCGCGACCCTGAGTATTGGCAGCGCTATCGCGATTCCATCCAGAAGGTCACCGCCGCTGACATTCAGCGCGTTGCCAAGAAGTACCTCAACTTTGATGACATGGCGGTGATGGTGGTCGGCAAGTGGGACGAGATTGCCCCTGGCGATCAGACCGGTCGCGCCAAGATGTCAGAGTTCTTCAGCGGCAAGAGTATGGAGTTGCCGCTGCGTGATCCGATGACGATGAAGCCGATGGATACACCAACGCAGAGCGACTCTGCGCCGGCTCCGAAGTCATAAAGTTCTTGTTGTGAGTGCCGAGGTCTCAATCCTCGGGCTCGCACCGAGTCCTATTGCAACAGCGCCACAGTGAACGCATCGAGCGCTCATTGTGGCGCTGTTGCGTTGAACTGCACACCATTGATGGCGGATACGCGACCGGCAATCACTTGCGCGGCGATGTCACTGATGTAGACGGTGGGATCATTCGCAAGGCCCAGCGCTGCCAATTCGCTGTGCACGTTCGGAATGATCTTGCGCAGTCTTCCAACAATCACGGTGAGGCGATCCTTCTGCGCGTTGTAGATGATGAATGTGCTGGGCGGGTTGCCAGCGGCAAGGACCGGCTGGCTGCCAAACGCGACAAAACTGTTTCCGTTGGAGCTGTAACGAATCACCAGACCATTCAGACCGCCAAACGAATTGCGGTAGGGATCAAAGTACGGGTTGACGTACATGAACGGCATGGTGTTTACAGAGAAGAACCCATGGCTTCCGTTGGTACCGGCTACAAGCGTCGGTCCGGCAGCGGCCGAAGCCGCGGTGGGATCGGAGGGCGTGCGAAGCCTGACCGAAAGCGTCCAGTTGCGATGAAAATTGACCGTGCGATCGACGGTGATGGAAATGTTGGAATCAGTAGCGGCGCGACAGACGGGCGTGGCTGCGATCAAGGCGATCAGACTGAGGAGGAGGGCCGACAGGAGACTTACGTGACCACCCCGGTGGAGGCTGCGCGCCGTAGGAGTGGTCAGGTTGGTCACGTCGGCTCGGGGACTCATGCTGAATAAGGGTACGCCCGGGTTGTTGCGGCGGTTCGCTGGACCTGACATCCCGCCTATCCTTTCCTCCCTATGACGCTTGCTGCTCCTATTTCTGGCGCTCACGCTGCACCTGCAGTGGTGGATCACCCCGCCCTGCGCACTCGCCGCCGCGACCCGGCGCTCACGGATATCGCGCGCAAAGTGGAGACGGGCGAGCGGCTCACCGCGGCCGATGGCGCGGTGCTCTTTGCCACGCCGGACATTCATGAAGTCTGCCGCTTGGCCGACATGGTGCGCCGGCGCCTGCATGGCGATGCGGTTTTTTACAACATCAATCGGCATCTGAATTATTCGAACATCTGTGCCCTCAGTTGCAAGTTCTGCGCGTTCCATCGCAAGAAGGATCAGGACGGCGCGTACGAACACAACTTGGATGACATCCGCGCAGAAGCGCGCAAGGCACGCGAGAGCGGCGCCACGGAAATGCACATCGTGGGCGGGCTGCATCCGTGGCTTCCGTTCAGTTACTACACCGACATGCTGCGCGCCATCGGCGAGGAAGCGCCGCAGATTCATATCAAGGCGTTCACTGCGGTGGAGATTGTGCATCTGCAGCGCATCTCCAAGCGCGGCGGCGATGGGTACGAAGGCGTGCTTGCTGTGTTGCGTGATCTGATCGCGGCGGGGCTTGGCAGTTTGCCGGGCGGCGGCGCGGAAGTCTTTGATGATCGCGTCCATGATGAGGCGTTCAAGGGCAAGATTCGCAGCGATCAGTGGCTTGATGTGCATCGCGCGGCGCATGAATTGGGAATCAATTCGAATGCCACCATGTTGTACGGGCACATTGAAGAACGCAGCGAGCGGCTGCATCACATGGAACTCTTGCGATTGCAACAAGACCACACGCTGAGTGCGTGGGCTGATGCGCAAGGCATTCAGAAAGATGCGAACGGCGCGGTGGTGTTGACTGGCCCTGCTGCGAACTACCCGAACGAGCGACTGCCGATGCCGGGTTCGCGCGGGCTAATGACTGGGTATTTCCAGACGATTATTCCGCTGCCATTCTTTCCGAATGCAAGCGAGCTTGAGTATCTGCCAGGGCCGACGGGGTTGGAAAACCTGCGCACGCTGGCGATTGCGCGCTTGATGCTCGACAACTTCCCGCACGTGAAAGCGTTCTGGATCATGCAGACGTTGCCGATGGCACAGCTTGAGTTGCAAGCGGGTGCTGATGACATTGACGGCACGGTGGTGTGGTACGACATCACCAAGGCGGTCGGCGAAGGCAATCACCAAGAGACAAGTGTTGGTGATTTGGCGCGCGCGATCCGCGAGGCGGGATTTGCCGCGGTGGAACGCGACACGGTGTATCGGCGCGTCGAGCGCGATGCGCAGACAGGGGCGTGGAAGTCGGCGGGGGCGTAAATAGGGACAGGGGTGAACGGTACTGATTTGTCCCCGGCACCTATTTGCCGCGAATCGCCCAACCGAGTTCGGGCATCTTGAGGAGACGGGCGGCTGCCATGTAGGTGACCATTCCGAGACCCGCAAGTACGAGCGTGGCAGCAACACTCCAGAGCCAAGTGTCGTGACCACTGAACGCAAGGGACGCAAGACCGGCGACGGCTGCCATGGCGGCACTCGCTGCAATCGTGCGCGCGAATGAGGCGCGCGTCTCGCGATCCATGATGATGCCCATGCGCTTGTGCATGATCCGCGTCATGATGATGATCTGCACGATCGCCGCAATCGCCGTACTGAGTGCAAGCCCACCGACACCAAGCGGGGTCCAAATCAGAATCATGTTCAACGCAAAGTTGAGCGCCACCATCCACACGCTGACTTTCACCGGGGTCGTGCTGTCGCCCAATGCGTAGAACGCGCGCGTAGAGAGTTGCTGCATGGAGTACGCCCAGATGGCTGGCGCGTACATGGCGAGCACGAATCCGACTTTCTGCACGTCTTCGTGGCTGAATTTGCCGCCCTGGAAGATCGCCGCAGCGAGCGGCTCGCGCACTAGCACCAGGCCAACGCTTGCGGGAAAGCCGATGAAGAAACTCAGCCGCATGCCGCGGCGCAGCGTTGCCATGAATCGATCAGGGTCGTTCGACTCGCGCGATAGTGCAGGGAAGATGGCTGGTAACTCAAGACGGTCATGCTGCCAGGCGGCAATGGGTACTGCACGCCGAACACTGTGGGTCCAACCATCGTTTGATAGCTAGCAACCAAGCCATCGACAAAGGTGTTCACTTGGAAGATGCCAAGACCCAAGAGCATGGGGAGCGCTTTGTAAAGCACTTCCTTCATGTGCGGCCAGTTGGGCTTCATATCCAAGTGCGGCCGAATGCGATGGTGCCGCAGTGACCACAGGCTCCATGCAAGTTGCAACAGGCCAGCCACGATCACGCTCCATGCCACTATCTGTATGTGCGGCACTGGCTCCAAGTGTTCGGTCACGCCGGCGTTTACTGCGTAGTAACTGCCGTAGAACGCGGCCGCCACAATCGAGATGTTCAGAATGATCGGGCTTGCCGCGCTCGGTCCAAACTTACCGTGCGTCTGCAACATGGCGCCAACAAGCGCAACCAAACATACGAGCGGCATGTACGGCAGCATCACCATCAACAGCTGAATGCCCAGCATCGGCGATTCGCTCATGTCGTGGATGAAGTACAGGGCGATCTCGCCGACGATGGTCACGCCGGAGAGCAGCACCGCAAGCAGCGCCAGCATCAACCCCGCGAATTGGCGCGCGGTCTCTGGATGGTCGCGGTCAAGTTTGGTGTAGACGGGCAGGAACGAGGCGGTGAGCGCGCCTTCGCCAAACAGGCGGCGGAACAGGTTGGGAACTTGGAAGGCGAAATTGAACGCGTCCATCACCGCGCCGGCGCCGAAGACGCGGGCCAGCAGCGCGTCCCGGGCGAAACCCGTGATACGGCTGATGAAGGTGAGCACCGTGAAGGTGCGAGCGTGGCGTTCGAATCCTCGACCCATGGTTGTTCGTGAGGCAGTGCGTGCGTCCGTCCATGCATGGGCGGCCCGCGCGGATCGTGCGCCTGTGCGCGCGGCGGTCAGCGCGGTTACCTTGTATCGGACAGATGCGACGCACAACCGCAACCATCGCCCTGCTTGCCATCGCGGTGGCTGCCGTATGGCTGACCGGTTGCGCCAGCGAGCCGGACACAGTGCTGCAATCTGACTTGCCCCAGATTCCTGGCATGGTTCCCCGCGACACCACCGGTCTGCGCCAATCCGAAGGGCGCGTGACTGCCGGCCAGTTCTCCTACAAGGGGCCGATCAGCAATCTCAACGCTCGCGCCGATGAAACCATGTCGCGCTTTGACCAGGCGGGATGGAAACTGGTATCGCAGACTTTGAGCGCAGCGACCGCGAGCTTCACCTACCGCAAGGACAATCGAACGGTGCGCGTGGAGATCATTCAGAACGGGGTGCAGCCGAAGATGTCAACGGCGGTGTTGACGGTGACGTCGGAGGCGGCGGTGAATGTTGCTGTGCCTGCGCCGGTCAGCGGTTGATCCAGCGCAACACGCCTTCGGCAGCAAGGGTGCCGCTGCGGACGGCGCCATCAATGGAACCATCGGTTACGTGATCGCCGGCTACGAACATGCCGTCATCAATCTCAGTTGACGGTCGTGCATGGATGTCTGCTGTGTGCTGCCGCGGCAGCGCTCGCAAAATGCGATCCATGCGCAGAAGTCGCCAACCACGCATGGCGCCCGTGCCAAACCAGCGCTCCATTTGCAGCACCATCCGCGCAGTGAGGCTCGACATACTTTCCGCGGCCCAGTCGACATCGACCATCGTGAGCGCGACGAGCGATTGACCGGGCGGCGCGTACTCCGGCGCAACGCTTGAGAGGCATGCCGCGTGATTCACGGGGCCATCGCCGGTGCCGTCGAGAAAGAGCGTCGGTTCGTGCAGCGGCGCGGGTAATCGTCCGTGCTCGCAGGCCCAGTAGAAGGTGACATTGGGGCACCACGCGCGCGCGGCGACGCGGGAATCAAGCGCGTGTGCGGCGGACATATCAGTGGCGAGCACAACAGCATCAAAGATTGACTCTTCGCGGCTTGTGGTGCGCACTGCAAACGCGCGACCGCGATGGGTAATGCTGCTCACCGGTGAACGCAGATGAATGCGCTCGGATGGCAATGATGCTGCCATCTGCTTTGGAATCTCGCCCATGCCAAGTGCAGGCACAACGGTCTGCCCGCGCGCGAATGTGGAGAAGATGTACTGGAACTGACTGAAATCAGTGCCGAGGGAACGATCAAGAAAGATGCCGCCAAAGAAGCTGCGCACGAAGCCGTCCACCGTTGCGAGACCCAGGTCCATGCGCCGCAGTTCATCGAGCGTGCTGCCAGCAGCAACGCCTGGCTTCAAGATTGGATGACGAACGGCATCAAGTGCCATCGGCGCAAGGCGTGCGAAATCAAGCGCCATGCGAGGCTTCGCTACAAGACCACGGATCGCGGCGAGTGGATGGCGCAACGGATGTGAAATTTGCGTGAAACCACTCCCGTCAAAGACTTCTGCGCCCGCCCGGAATGTCCGGAAGTTGAGCGGCGCGTATTCGAGCAGTTCGCCTGCAGCGCGGTATGCCGTGAGATACACCTGAAAGCCTCGGTCGAGCCGAAATCCATCCACAATGTCTGTGCGCACGCGACCACCTACGGCATCGGATGCCTCAAAGATGGTCCAGTCGACGCCGCGTTTCTGCAACGCGTGTGCGCACGAAAGACCGGCAAGACCAGCGCCAATGATCGCAGTGCGTGACATGGTTGAATCGTAGTGCGTGAGCGGGGGTGCGGGGGAATGACGATCGGCGCGGCGCGTAACAATCGCGGACGCTTCGCGCGCGTCAATTACGAAACACGGACAAATCCGCCGCCACATTCGTGGCATGTTCCAGCAGCTGCTTCGGGAGCGGTGGCGCGCAAATCAAAGCCACACGTCAGGCACGACGCGCCGCAGCGATCCATGCGCGCTGCGATACGGCGTCGACATGCCGCTAGACCACACGCGCCTATGAGAGCAACCACCGCAATATCACCAAGAATGCGCGAATCAGCGGGCAACATCTGGTACCAGGTGTCTGCGCGCAATATGAAATCACTGCGAACTCGAAGCGCGGTGACGATGGCGATGAACGCCACACTGAATGTGACGAGTGCGACGGTCGACAAGAGAATCGGCACAAGGCACGCGGCGAGTTCATCGCTTCCGAGTAACGGTGCAACCGGTGCCCAGTCAGTGGCGCGACGTGAATTGCCGCAGCAGGCGCATGGAGGGGTGGCGGGGGAAATCGCGGGGGAAATTGCTGCCGCCACAGTGGTGACCGTTTCAGAAACGGTGGCGTTCGTTGCTGATGCGCATGTTCCACAGGCAAGGCACGGCTGTTGATAAGTCGCGCGGCGAAGGTGCGCGCGGACTCCAGCTTCCCACAAGGCGTGCACACCAAGGGCCATCCCCAACAAGCCGCCGATGAATCCGTACTGCCACGGCTGCGGACCCTTGCGAATGAACCACGAATCAAGCAACACGCCGAGCGGCGCACCGGCTGCGAAACCAAGCGCGGCAACGGTGGCGAAGTGCAGCCATGCGGTCGGTCGCGCCAAGAGCAGATCAGCAGCAATGCTGCGACGCTGACCGATGAGCCGCGCTGCTCCGATACCAACTGGTCGCGAAGCCATCCAGAATGCAGCGGCGATAGCGATGCCAATCACATCGGCAACCCAGTCATCGAGATCAGCCGAACGACCGAGCTGCGGAATCATCTGCAATGTTTCGTCGACAGCTCCGAGTGCCGCCATGGCGACAAGAGACCACCAAAGTGAACGCAGCCAGCGCGTATTCAGAAACAGCCCGGTTAATGCGCCAAATGCTGCGGCATGAAGAAACTTGTCGATCGGTGATTCACCGGAACCGATCGCAAGGCGCGGCCACAACGTTGTGACGAGCACGCACAACAGCAGGATCAGCCACACGATTCGGGTGTTGCGGAGCGCAAGCGCTGCGGGCGAGCCAATTGGCGGCGGAAAGCGTTCCATCATGGGCGCGTTAAAGGCTCAAGCCGCCGGAACGCAATGGACGACGGATGCGCTTGGTTTGCTTGGCAACTCGCATCTGCTTTGACCGTGCGGGCTTCGGCGCTTTGGATGATTTCCTCGGACGCGAAGAACGATTCGTGGTCTTCTTTGTACGGATGGTCTTTTGTGCGGCCGCGGACTTCTTTGTCGTGGATGACTTTGAAGACTTCGTGACCTTGGGAGACTTCGCCGCCTTAGGAGACTTCGCCGCCTTAGGAGACTTCGCCGCCTTGGGAGACTTCGCCGCCTTAGGAGACTTCGCCGCCTTAGGAGACTCCGCCGCCTTAGGAGACTTCGTGGTCTTCATTGCCTTTGCAACCTTCGGCGATTTCTTGACCTTGGACGTCGGGTTTACCTTCTTCGATTTGCCAGTCTTCTTGACCGCCGCGGAAACTTCTCGCTTCGCGCGCTGTGCAGACTTGCGCTTGCGCTTTGGACTAGGTGCCGCATCGCTCGCACCACCACGACCCGCGCCGTCAAATGCCGTGTTCGGCAATCCCCAGCCGGCGAGCAACTGCTCCGCGATACGTCGATAGTCGTCCGCTCCTGGGCAATGCGGGGCGTAATCAAAGATGGTCTGACCAAATGATGGCGCCTCGGCAAGCTTGATATTGCGGCGCACGGGCGGATCAAGCACAGTGGCGGTCGACCATGGAACGTCCATGCCGCGGAATTGCGCGAGCTGTGATTCGATTTCGCCGATGACCGCGCGCGCGTGGCTTGATGAGCCGTCATGCATGCACAGCAGAATGCCAGTGACGCGAATGGTGGGATTGAGACCCTGCGAAATCAGATGAACTGTCTGCAAGAGTTTCTCAAGACCGCGCAGTGGCAAGTAATGCGCCTGCATCGGAACGAACACTTCATCTGCAACGGTGAGCGCATTAACACTGAGTACGCCCAAACTCGGCGGGCAGTCAAGAAGGACGACATCGTAATTTCCGTAGACGGGCTCGAGCTTTGAGCGCAGCACGGTTTGCATTCCCTCTTGCTGCGCGAGTTCGCCTTCTACTAATGCCAATTCGGTGACCGCAGGGATGAAATCAAGTCCAGGGCGCGCAGTTTGCACAGCGTCTTCAATCCGACATGTTGGGTCAAGAAGTAGATCGCGAATCGTGCGCTGCTCTGGACCGCTCTCTACGCCGAAGTGCAGCGAAAGATTTGATTGCGGATCAAGGTCAACAAGGAGAACGCGCTGCCCGTAGCGCGCAAATGCAGCGCCAAGGTTGACGGTGCTCGTGGTCTTACCCACCCCGCCCTTCTGATTCAAAAGCGCAATCACGCGAGGCTTGCGCGCTGGCTCGGCATCGATAGCCTCACCCGCCTCCACATCGCCGCCCGCTTCCGGCGCTGGCGATGGATGCAATTCGGGCTGCGGTTCGTGCGGTTCTTCGTGCATCGGAGCGCGAGTATAGATCGCAATCTGCCGCCTGCTGCTTTAGCGACCGAAGTTGCCCCAGAGTCCTAAATCAACCAAGATTGGCGGTGCACTTGGCAACCACGCCGGGCGCGAAAGACCGGCAGCCTGTCGCGGCTGCGCGGGGCCTGGGCTGCGCTCGACTGAAAGCATCAACGGCCGCGCGCCGGGCGTTGCCGTCCCAAGCCACACATCAGGAATCTCAATGCGCGCGCGCCAGCGATCGTTCCATGCCATGAAACCAACGGCAACGCCGTCGTCAACGCCCGACCTCACATCAAGCGCTCCATCACCAGTAACGCGCAAGATGCGGATTGGGCGCTCTGGATCGCCGATGCGCACAATCAACTCATCAAGTTCAGGCGCGGGCGCACCGCTCGGACGAAACGCTTCAACAAACAACTCCCAGTGATCTGCACGGTAGCGCAGCGATGCTGATGTTTGCCACGCTGGGGCAATTGGCTCAATAGATGACGACTGAACATCCGCCAGAGAAAGGGGCGGCACGAATGTTCCAAAGGCAAGCATCGGCGGTCGCACTGGATACTCGCGCCCGCCGACCGTCAACTTCATGTGCGCTTCGCCATCGGTTGCTTCAAGCGATTCGCTACGTGAACGTTCGTTGTTGTACGCATCTGTACTTGGCTGAAGCGGGGGACGATCAACCCCAGTACGCGTGATGCGATGCGGCGGAAGAACCAGCGCAGAAGTGATGGACTCACCAGCGGATCCAGTCCAAGAAAGATGCACAATGCGCTCGCCAGAAGTGGGATTGGCAACCGCAAGCTTGATTCGATCGCCGCAATCCTCTTCAACCCACATGGTGCAAACCCAACGACCACGCGCCCATGTCAGGGCCGCCTCCACGACCTCGGCGTCGGTGCGCTGGTGATCTACAAGCAGAGCAAGCAGCGCGCGCAAATCCTCGGGACGTACTACCCACGCGGCAACCGAACGCGCGTACTCCCGGTCCTCGACGACGCCAGCTAAGAGATCGGAAAGCTCCGCGTGAACACCCGCACTCGCGCCGCGCACACGTTCGAGCGCACCGAGCCACAAACTTTGCACATGACGTGCCCATAGTTTTTCAGCGGCACGCCCGCGCGGTTCGCCGATGCGTGCACCTTGGCGTTCGGCGATCAATGCCCAACGCCAGAATTCAAATGGTGTGTTGGGGTCCGGGCGATCATCGGAAATAGTTGCTGGCACAAACAACACCGGGGCGTCGGCGCGCACGCGTTTGGGCGCGGGCAACCAATGCACGGTCATGGTCACGCCGCCAATTTCAATGGAGCCTTCGCCCGATGCAGGAAGTTCCACCATGGCAAAGATGCCGCCAAGCGTCTCTGGCTCGGGTGATTCAGGAAGCTCAGAAACCAGCGCAACATCAACCTGCGCGGGCGCGCGCGTCCAAGAACGCAGTCCATCATCCGGGCGCGGCGCGATCAGCACCAGCGTCGCTTGCGACTGCAGCGCGCCAATCTTGACAGGAATGCGGGCGGGCCACTCCGAAAGCGCGGTCCGTTCCAAAGCGATAGCCGCCACGCCACCTGGAGTACAGACGACAGAATCGAAACGCGGGCGAATATCACGCGCGGCGGCGATGGGCGTGAGGAATGCAACAGCGCATGACGCAAGAAGCGTGAAGCGAAGGCGATTGGAAAGATGACCGATGCAGCACGAGGACGCGATGGTGCGTGGTGACGTGCCGGTCCTTGAAGGCGTCACAGCACGCACGGGCGCGGAGCTGCGCCAATTCCCGGCACGCGCGATCGTCATGCGAACAGTTCGGAAACGCACGCGGTACTACTGCGCCTTCTTGGCGCGGCGCATGAGTTCATCGATGCGGTCGCTGAAGCCAGGTTGCGAGGCACGCAGCACGGGAGCGGCTGATCGGTCCACAGCATCCGGCGATGGCGGGCCCATGGGTTCAGGGGAGCGCGCGGGATACGAAATATCTTCGTCGGGTGCGCGCACAGTCTTAGCCGTCGCGGGTGCGTCGATTCGGCCATCAATACGGGCTGATTGCGCGACTTCAGTACGCCGGTCGATCGGCGTTCCATCAATCCGCTGCACGCCGTTCATGCTGGTCATGGCCGTGGATGGTCGCTTGGAGTAATTGCCGTGATCGTCATGAATGAAGTTGACATCACGAACACCGGTGCTGGGGATCACGCGGAAATCCGGGCGGCCGATATAGAAGATGGTGGCGGCCGGGACCACTGCTTTCAGTGCGCCCTTCTTCTGTGGGTCGCGGATATACGCGGACTGGCTGAACACCGCGTAGAGCGCGCCGTTGGTGCGCATCATCAAGTCGTCGCGGCCGGGCACTGCGTAGAGGCGTTCGAATCCGTGCGGCGAAAGATCAACCTGCATCACGCGCGACGATGTGGAAAGTGAATTGCGATCGCCGACCTTCTGATCAATCAATGTTGGATTGTCAGATGCGGAGATGCGGCGAACGTCCTGCGCGGCGGTGGCGGGAGCAAGAAGCAATGCCAGACCGCATGCGAAGGCGAGCGTAGAAGCGCGCGGAGTGAGCGTTGTGTTCGGCGTCACCGCGGTGGCGCGGCCACAGGGGATGGAATCAACGCGTGACATCAGCACCACCATATCGGCTGCCGGCATGCGCCGGAACGACCGAAGTGGTGGCAGAAGGCAGAAAAAGCACTCCGGATGCAGTTTCCACCTGAATTCCAAGGCGCGGATCCACCGAGCGAACCATGCCGGTAACGCTCCCAGCGGGGGTGTTGAAGGCGCAGGAATGGCCCGTGAGGCGGTCGAGCGTGCAGTACGTCCGATAGATGCTCTCGATGGGCTCTTGGAACGCAATGTCTACGCTTTGGATCAACGCATCAAGCATGGCAAGGCGATCGATGTGAACGCCGAGCCGCGCGAGGCTGGTGGCGTGCGCGTCAATATCGGCATGGAAGGAATCTTGGCCAACATTGATGCCAATTCCAACGAGTGCGAGGCCGGCGGTGCGTTCCACCAGAATGCCGGCGATCTTGCGACCGTCCACCACGATGTCGTTTGGCCACTTGATGCCGCACGCTTCCCCGGGCAGAAAGCTGCGGACTGCACGCGCGGTTGCAACGGCGCTGCGCATGGCAAGCGATTCCGGCGCGTCATCGGGGAGCGCGAAGGTGACGGCAACACCGGCGTCGTGCGTGTCTTCCCAGGCGCGACCAAGTCGACCGCGGCCGGCGGACTGTCGCCAGGCGGTGACGAGCGTGCCAACAGGAATACCGGCGGCGCGGGCATGGTCTTGCGTGCTGCCGGTTTCGCGCAGGACGATCACGGTGCGCAGGAGCGTGCATGCGCTCGCCACGGTTGCCTCAAGGGCATCGGGCCACGATTCGATCGGGACATGCGGGCGTTGCGGGGCGGGCACGGCGCTCATGGTATAGAACTGCTTCTATGCCAAGCATCTTCACACGCATCATCAATGGTGAAATTCCCTGCCACCGCGTCTATGAGGACGATCAT
>JAPLMU010000138.1 GCA_026386795.1 Planctomycetota bacterium | reverse complement strand
GCAGTCGCCGGATAGGTTGCCGAGGTCTTTTCGGTCTCCCACACTGTGACATGGTCGAGCGCCGCACCAACGGCGGCGATCTCATGTTCAAGAAGGCCGTGGCAGACGCGGGCGATGTTCTCCACAGACGGGTTGAGTGTCACAAATTCGGGGCAATCCACATTGAGGTGGCGATGGTCAAATCGATCCAAGACCGTCCGGCTGACAATCCCCTCAAGGGCACCGGTACTCAGGATCGGTGCTCCCGGCCCAGTCCGCACGCGAACAGCGACCGCCAGTCGATAGTTGTGACCATGCCCACTGGGGTGATTGCATTTGCCGAAGGTGCGACGGTTCTCATCGGCGGAAAGTTCCGGGCAATGCAGGCGGTGTGCGGCGCTAAATTCAAAGTGCTCGGTGACGATGGCTTGCTCGCGCATGGAAGTGTTCCAGAGAAGGTTGATGAACGGACCGGGGGACCATCGCAGGGTAGAGAGGCGGATTCCCGGGGGAAGGTGCAACTCCAGCACCTGACCCAATTGGATGATGGCGTTGCGCGGTTCAGGGGGTTTTTCGGCGTGAAAAAACGATTTCAAGAGCGGCGCAAGATGGGTGCGGACGATCGCATCGATTTCCTGAATGCCGATCAGATAGCCAGTTTGGGGGCTTGGAACGCCAGTGCACTCCACCGTCACTTCATGGTGTGCAGTGAATCCATCAGATGGTGGTATTCCTGCGAATCCATTCCGTGATAGCTCAAGGGGCGGAAATTCCCCCGTAATCGAGGCCTTCGACATCGGAATGCCGATCCGAACCGTGCGTCGCAGTGCGATCAATGTCGACCAAGTTTTTTCCATAAATAACTCATATCAGTGCTGCAACGAGTTTGCCTCAACGCGATACCTTTGTATACTATTGCAACTTAGTCAGCCCCCGGAAGGGCTCGGCGTGAGCTTGTCTCCGCTGGGCCTTTTTCATTTCCAGGGCTAGATCTCCATTTCCCAGGCTAGATCTCTAGGCTGCCCCGCGCCGATGAATGAAGTGCAATGAATGCGCCCCTCCGGGTCAAACTCACGCCGCCGTCAGCAATCGCTGCCCGTTTGCAGCATGTGGCGTATGTCGCGCGGCGTGCTGGGCAGATCCTGTTACTTGTGACGGTGAGCGGCGCGGCGCTTTCATGCACCTCGCACCCAGGGACGTCGGTGCCGGCACCCGCGCCGCAGTCGCCACTGCCACTCATAGAATTCGGCACGGGCATCGTTGTCGATCGCTCTGCCGGCGAAGTCCGCGTGGAAGCCGAGGTTGCCGCAGATCGGGGCTGGCTTGAACAGGCCGTCTGCAAGGCCGGAACGCGCGAGCACGAATCGCTCTTGGCTGTGACCGTTGCGCCAAGCAGGATTCATGCGGCGCTGCTCCTGCTTGGACTCCAACCGGGTGCGCCCGGCGAGTGGCGCGCGGCGCCCGATGGATCTTCAGCGGTGCAGCGCATCGCACCCACCGGCGCGCCGCTCGAATTGTGGGTGCGCACGAGTGCCGGTGATGTGCCGCTCTCGTCGTGGATCCATGATCCAGTAAACGGGCATTCGTTCCCCGGTCATCCATGGGTCTTCGCAGGCTCGCGCGTACGATCGAATACGAAGAGCATGGGACCCGGCGAGTACTACTTGGCAGATCGAACTGGCAGCGTCGTGGGCATCGTGACCTTCGGCGACGAGACGATCGCGTGCACATCAGTCATTTCTGATCAGGCGGAGGTCGACGCGCCCGAGTGGCAGGCGAATAGTGAACGGATGCCGGAACCAGGAACCCGCGTCGAGCTTGTGATTCGTCGGGGGCATGAGGTGGCGCCGGCAACGCCAGCAGGTGGCACGCCATGAGATTCCTTGGCATCGATCCCGGCCTGCGAATCACCGGCTATGCGTGCGTGGAACTTCGACCGGGCACGCCGGAACCAGCGCTTATCGAGGCGGGTGTTGTGCGCCTCAATGCCAAGGATTCGATTCCTGCACGGCTTCGGGCTTTGCACGAGGAACTTGGAGCGCTCATCGATGAACTGAATCCCGCGCGCATGGCGGTGGAAGAAGTGTTTGTGCACAGCGCGCATGTCAGTACGGCCGTCGTGATGGGGCACGGCCGCGGAGTGGTGTTGCTTGCCGCCGCGCTGCGCGACCTGCCGATTGACGAATTTGCGCCCGCTGAGATCAAGAAGGCCCTGACCGGCCGCGGGCAGGCAAGCAAGGAACAGATGCAGCGTGCTGTCATGCAGCAATTCTCGCTGCGCACGCTCCCCGAGCCGCCGGACGTTGCCGATGCCATCGCGATCGCCGCATGTGCTGCGCGTCGATTCACCGGCGCGCGACTAGGCTCCACCGCGCAATGACCGCATCGGTTCCCATGTTCCTTATTTCGCGACGCCTGATGAGCGATCAGCTCACGCCGGTGTTGGCATATCGACGGCTTGTTTCCGCTGACGATCGGGCCGCTCCGAGCTTTCTCTTTGAAAGCGTGGAGAACGGATCATCGGTTGGACGGTGGTCGATGTTGGGTGCGCAGCCGATTCTGGAAGTGCTTGCGCGCGGGAATTCTGTCACGGTGCGAGATCGTTCACGCGGCACCGAAGAGGTCAGTACTGCCGCGAATCCTCTTGAAACAGTTCGACTGCTCGGTGCGCGCTTTACACCGCACGCCATCGATGCCATGCCCGACGCATTCCACGGTGGATGGGTTGGATTCTGCGCATTCGATGCAGTTCGCTGGCTTGAGCCAGGGAAGCTGCCATTTGCTGATGCGCCGCGCGATGATCGAAATCTTCCTGATATGCATTTCGGCATGTATCGCGAAGTTGCCGTCTTTGATCATGTTGCCAAGGTGGTGCATGCGGTGATTTCCGTTCCGGCGGATGAGCACCCCGATCAGGCCAGTGCGCTTGCGCATGGTCGTGTTGCACTTGAGGCATTCTGCGCGCGACTGCTTGCCGGCGCGCCGCCACTGGCGCCAGGTGCCGTTGACCTTGATATTGCTGCGCGACCCGTCCCTGGCGAACGCGCTTCCATGACACGCGCGGAATTTGAAGATGCGGTGCGACGTGCGCAGGAATTGATCCGCGCTGGGGATGTATTTCAGGTGGTTCTCAGTCGACGCCAAGATCGCAGCACTGCGGCAGATCCGTTTGATATTTATCGCGCGCTGCGTGTGGTGAACCCAAGTCCATACCAGATCTATTTACAGGCAGAAGGATGCATATTGGTGGCGTCGAGCCCCGAAATCCTCTGTCGTGTTCGCGGTCGCACGGTTGTCAATCGCCCGCTCGCAGGCACGCGGCGCCGGGGCAGCACAGAGGCAGAGGATCGCGCGCTCGAAGTGGAATTGCTTGCCGATGAGAAGGAACGCGCCGAACACGTGATGCTTGTTGACCTTGGGCGCAATGATGTTGGTCGCGTGTGTTTGCAGGGCACCGTCCGCGTGGATCGCTGCATGGAGGTTGAGCGTTACAGCCATGTCATGCACATCAGTTCAACGGTCACCGGCGAGCTGCGCGCGGATCTCGATTGCTGGGACGCATTGCGCGCCACGCTTCCCGTGGGCACGGTGAGCGGCGCGCCGAAGGTTCGCGCCATTCAGATCATTGATGAACTGGAACCGGTGCGTCGTGGGCCGTATTCAGGCGGTATTGGCGCAGTTGGTTGGAACGGCGATATGGACATCGCACTCGCTCTGCGAACCATGGTGATTCCTACGGCCGGACATGTGAACGGCGCGTCATGGGATGTGCACTTACAGGCGGGCGCTGGAGTGGTATTGGATTCGGTGCCTGCCTCAGAGTTTGAGGAGACGATCGCCAAGTGCGCAGGTCTTGGGCGCGCGATTGATTTGGCAGAGCGCGCATTCGGCGCCGCTTGAGCGACCACACACTCACGGCTTCTCTCAATCGAGCGGAATGGGCGAATCATCGTCATTCGCGCGTTGCGCTGCGCGTTGCGCTGCGCGTTGCGCCGCGACGCGCCGTGGGTCCACCACCGCATCTTCGGTTGGGCTATCGCTCGGTGCCGTCAACGTTCGCTTCAGCGGCGGCGCTGCAAGAGCATCGCCCGCGCATGCTCCTTGATATGCAAGCAATCCACTCGCGGCACCCCATGTTGCAGCCCCCGCAACGCGTAGCAAGATGACGATGGCCGTCGGCGCGTCCGCTGCGGTCACTATTTCTGCAAACATCACCACGCCCACGGCTGTGAAGATCAGTGGCATCAGGTACTTGGGTCGCTCGACTTCCAGAGCCATGCGGGCGATGACGGCATCAATCACTATCGAGCCGGCAATCAGTCCGAGCGCCATGACGCCGAACCAAAGACCGCCGATAGCAAGGCGAATGACGCCGTCGAGCGTGGGTCCAATCGCGGACGCGAGTCCGAAATTCAGAAATATGAGAGCAACCACGCCCATGCCCAACTCAACAAAGAGCAGGGTGCGGGCACGCACAAACTCCTGTGCCGCGGAGCTGGTCACCTTGGCCGGGAGTGATTTCTCAGCATTTCGAAGGGCAAGGAGCCGCTGAACGCTGCCGAGTAGCGCAAGCAGAGCGAGCGGCGGACCGACGCACGAAACCATAAAGAGCCCTAATGGTGCTCCAAAGAGGAACGCCTTCGAGTACGAGCGAAGCGACTCCGCGGCCGCATCGCGCCGACTTTCCTCGATCGCCACCCCTTCGAGCGTGTCCCGCACCGGCAGCCCGCATTCCGGGCAGTTGGCGCTCTGCGCGGTGCCGCGCAGGTTGTAGCCGCACCCCCGGCATGGCAAATCGCTCGCCACGCCTGCGATGGCAGGGCGCTTCAGGCGGGGGGCGGGATCAGGTGCACTAGGAATTGGAAGTTCTCTTGAAATCGGTCAGGAATTTCACTGTGAACACGGCGTACTGTGGCGAAGTATAAGACACAGACTTCATGTTCATCGGAGACCTCACCATGCCCCGTCCAATCGCCGACCGTTCACGCCGCAATTCCGCTGTCGCGGCAGTCGCGGCGTGTTGCTTGGGTGCTTCCGCTTTCGCAACCCTCATTCAGGCAACGCCAGCGGCGGCGCCATCCCGTCCGACCGCTCCCGTGTCGACGCCGGCGGCGCAAACTCCGCCCGCCGCGCCCTCGGCTCCGCCGACTGCCGCAGCGCCATGGAGCGAGCAATTGTGGGACGCCGCGCGCACGGGAAACCACAACCAAGTGGACCTGCTGCTTGAACATGTGCCCGCCGATGCGAGCAGTGATACAGCCAAGCGTCTTCGTCAGTCGGTGACGCGCCGTGATGAACATGTGATCGCAACCGCAAAGAAGGTGGCTGAGCAGCGCATTGAAAAGGCAAAGGAGATGACCGATGCGGTCGCTGCCGGCAATGCAACCAAGGCTCTCATTGGTGCCGCTTACCTGAAGTTTCTTTCCACCGATTGGAAGGTCGACTTGGCATCACCAGGCGTCAAGGCGGCCATTGCGCTCGCTGATACAAAGATCGCGGAAGCGCGCGCCATTGGTGACTGGCTCTACGCAGAAGAACTTCTCAATCGCGTTCGTTCGCTCTATGAAGGTTCCACGCAGAAGGCAGAGTTCCAGAAGTACGACGACGCGCTTGAGACCGATGTCAGCCGCCGCGTGATGTTGGTGCTTGAGTATGCGCCTCATGCCTGGTACGACCTGCGCAAGAAGCAGTACGAGCGCCTCGACGAGAAAGATCGCAAGGAGCCATTTGCAGCTTTCAATGAGAAGGGCGATGACGATTGGAAGCAGACAATCGAAGGAATCAATGAGCGCATCCTTGCTGAGGCGTTGACGCAGATCGCCTCACAGCACCTGGAGAATGTCGGTTGGAAGCCGCTGGTTGAGGGCGGACTTTCCATGGTGCATCAGTTGTCTACAACTCCTGCTCTGAAGGAGAAGTTCCCGACGCTCGGCGATGCAACACTCGTTGGTGCATTCGGCCACGCAGTTTCAGATCAGTCGACGGCGGTTGCTGCAATGCGTCCCGAAGAAGTGGACGCGAAGACCTTCAATAAAGTATTCGCTGCTTTGCGTGCGGCGAACGACGCCACCGTCAAGCTGCCAGTGGAAGTGATTGTTCGTGAGTTCGGCAATGGCGCCATGGCAACCATGACTCATGACTTCGAGGATCCCTACACAGAGATCGTTTGGCCAGACCGGATGCGTCGCTTCAGTCAGGCGATCAAAGGAAACTTCGTTGGTGTTGGAATTCTGATTCGCCACAATGAGAAGCGCGAGATTGTCATCATCAATCCGCTTGACGGCAGCCCTTCAAAGCGCGCTGGTATTAAGCCGCAGGACAAGATCACCTCGGTGAACGGCATGAGCACCGCTGACTGGCCGCTCGACAAGGCAGTTGACACGATCACCGGACCCGCAGGGACTCCAGTGACTCTCGGAATCACTCGCGAGGGCGAGGCGAAGCCGATTGAGTACCCACTTACCCGCGAGCGCATCAAGATGTACTCGGTGCAAGGCTGGAAAAAGACTGGATACAACGAGCGCTTTGAACCGCAATGGGATTGGTATGTCGATCCCGAGGACGGAATCGGCTATATCCGCCTGACCGGATTCAATGAGGACACATTCACCGACTTCCTGAAGTCGATGCGCGAGATGTCTGCACAGCGCGATATCACTGGTCTCATCTTGGACCTGCGCGGCAATCCAGGCGGGCTGCTGCAAAGCGCCGTCTCGTTCGTCAATGCATTTCTACGAAGCGGCCGCATCGTGAGTGTTGAGGATCGCAACGGTCAGGAGTTGTATGCATTCACCGCTCAGCGGCAGCGTGCACCGCTTGCTGATGTGCCGACCGTGGTCCTGATCAATGAGGGCAGTGCGAGCGCGAGTGAGATTGTCTCTGGCGCGCTTGAGGCCCATGATGTGGCGGTGGTCATCGGTGAGCGCAGCTTCGGCAAGGGCAGCGTGCAGGAAGTGCATGACATTGACGGTCGCGGCGCAGAAGCCAAGGCCAATGTGAAGTACACGGTTCAGCACTATCTGTTGCCACCAAAGCCGGGCGAGACCAAGGGCCGCTTGGTTCACAAGAAGCCCGGGTCTGACGACTGGGGAGTTGTGCCGGACTACGTGGTGAAGTTGTCACCTGATCAGATTGACGAGATCAACAAGATCCGCGCATCGGCGGACGATGTTCCGGAAGAGGCAGCCGACGGCATGGTTGAGGTTCCCGGTTCGTCCAAGACGCCGAGCGACGAGCCAGCCTCGAACGGCAAGGTGGTGGAGAAGAAGGTCAAGGAACCCCGTGACCCCGCGGAACTTGTGATGAAGGGCATTGATCCTCAAGTCGAGATGGCCGTGCTCCTGCTTCAGGGTCGGGCGCTTGGACAGGCGGAAAAGGCGCCAGCTTCCGCACCGGCAACTGCGCCCGCACAGCGCCCAGCGGCGCCGGAGGCTGGTGGCAAGGCTCGCTCATGAGCGAGTGAATCAGCCGCGGAATCCCGCACAAATCTGTACAGAACCCGCACGCGGTTTCGGCATTGCCGGAACCGCGTGTGCCTTCTATACTTATGGGTCTGTTTGCGCTGCAGCCGTGATGGCGTTTGTCGCACGGCGCCTGTTTCCAGTTTGTACTGACTACACCATGACGAGCCTTTCTAATCCAACCGCAGGCGGCACTTCCGCTCCGGGATCATCGCAATCGGATGTTCATGCCAAGGTGTACGGCGATGCCGAACACTTGCAAATTCCAGCCGCAGCCGCCCACGTGTCCACTGAGAAGATGCTTGACTGGTTCAAGCAGATGCTTCTGATCCGCGAGTTTGAACTTCGCTGCATGCAGTCGTACCAAGAGAAGAAGATCGGCGGCTTCTGCCACGTCTACATCGGCCAAGAGGCGGTCGCCGTTGGTTGCACCGCAGCGGTCGAGCACAAGGATCCCATCGTTACTGCATACCGTGACCACGGTCACGCCTTGGCACGCGGTATGGATCCCAGGGCCTGCATGGCAGAAATGTTTGGTCGTATCGGGGGCTGCGCCAAGGGCAAGGGCGGGTCGATGCACATGTTCGACCGCGACAACAATCTGTACGGCGGTCACGGCATCGTCGGTGCCCAGACGCCGCTCGGTGCGGGTCTTGCCTTCGGGTGCAAGTACATCGATGAAGTGATTGAGGGCAAGGCGAATTCCCGTGTTTCGTTGTGCTTCTTGGGTGATGGCGCACTGAATCAGGGCGCGTTCCATGAAGCGATGAACCTCGCTGGCCTATTCGACATTCCGGTGATCTACGTGGTTGAGAACAACGGCTACTCCATGGGCACCGCCATTGCGCGCGGTACCACGATGGCTCATTCACTGATCACCAAGGCTGCCGGCTACGGAATCGACGGCTACGTGGTGGACGGCATGGATGTCGTCGGCGTGTACGCAGACATGAAGTCCATCGCTGACAAGTGCCGCGCCACCAGTCGTCCGGCGTTCGTTGACATGCGTACCTACCGCTACAAGGGTCACTCAATGAGTGATCCGCGCAAGTACCGCACCAAGGAAGAAGAGGAAGTGTTCGAGAAGCACGACCCCATCGGTCGCCTCGAAGCCCGCCTCAAGGCTGCTGGAAAGTTGACAGACGAGAGTCTGAAGGCCATGCAGAAGGACGTGCGCGATACCGTTCGCGATGCAGTTACCTGGAGCGACGAGAGCCCGATCCCGCCGATGGCCGAGCTGTATCACGACGTATTCGTTGAGCCATGGGGCCCGTACACCGGGAGCAGTCAGCCGCAGATGAACGGTGGAACGGCGAATCAGCCATCCATGCGCACGATCGATACCAAGGAGGAGTTGTCATGAGTGCAGTACGTGAAATTGAATACCGTGATGCGCTCCGTGAAGCGATGAGTGAAGAAATGCGCCGTGATAAGCGCGTGTTCCTCTTGGGTGAAGAAGTTGCCGAATACAACGGCGCGTACAAGATCAGCCGTGGCATGCTCGAGGAATTCGGCGCGCGCCGCGTGATTGACACGCCTATTTCTGAGAGTGGATTCGCTGGTCTCGCCATCGGCGCCGCCATGATGGGTCTGAAGCCCGTGGTGGAATTCATGAGTTGGTCGTTCAGCCTGGTGGCTGCCGACCCCATCTTGAACAACGCGCCGAAGATGCTCTACATGTCTGGCGGCCAGTTTGGCTGCCCGGTGGTGTTCCGTGGCAACGACGGCGCGGGCGGTCAGCTCGGTAGTACACACAGTTGGTGCGTTGAAGGTCTGTTCTCCAACGTCCCCGGCATCAAGATTGCCATCCCTTCCAATCCGTACGACGCGAAAGGCCTTCTCAAGACGGCCATTCGCGGCAGCGACCCGGTCTTCTTCTTGGAGAGCGAGCGCATGCTCGGCAACAAGGGAGAAGTTCCGGAAGAGGAGTACCTGATTCCATTCGGTCAGGCAAAGGTGATCCGTTCCGGCACCGACTGCACACTTGCAAGCTGGGGCCGCCCCGTGCATTTCTGCATGGAAGCAGCTGAAGAAATGCAGAAGTTGGGCATTTCCTGCGAAGTGATCGATCTACGCACCGTTCGTCCCTTGGACATTGGAACAGTGGTTCGCAGCGTCAAGAAGACTGGCGCGTGCGTTGTGGTGGATCAGTCCTGGAGCTTTGGTAGTCCGGGAAGTGAAGTGGCATCGCAGGTGCATCGCCACTGCTTTGATGATCTTGACAACTATGTGCACCGCGTGCATTCCGCGGATGTGCCGACTCCGTATGCCACGAACCTTGAGCAGGAGTACTTGCCGAACGCGCGCAAGATTGCTGAAGCTGTTCGTAGTGCCACATACAACCTCTGACCCGCAGCTGCTGAACAGGATTCCCATGCCGATTAATGTGACTATGCCCCGCCTCTCCGACACTATGGAGCAGGGCACCGTCGTCAAGTGGCACGTCAAGGTGGGCGACAAGGTCGCCTCCGGACAAGTGATTGCCGACATTGAAACTGACAAGGCCACCATGGAACAGGCCGTGTTCGATGAAGGCATCATTGCCAAACTGGTGTGCCCGGAAGGCAAGCAGGTCAAGGTTGGCGAAGTGATCGCGGTGCTTGCGGAAGATGGCGAATCCGTGACAGACGCAGTATCGGCGAGCGCAGTTGCGCCCGCGCCCCGTGGTGCGGCGAGTGCGAGTGCCGCGCCGGCGCCTGCGGCTTCGGGTGCATCAGGGACCGCCCCGGCCGCTGAGCGCACCATCGTTGCCGATGTGCACGCAACAGACATCACCGATGAACGCACGCGTGTTTCACCGCTCGCCCGCCGCATGGCGAGTGAGATGGGCGTGGAACTCTCGCAGATCAAGGGGTCCGGTCCCAGCGGTCGTGTGGTCAAGCGCGACGTGCTTCTTGCAGCTGAAAATCGCAGTGCTGCGGTGCCAGCAACGCGCACTGCACAGGGATCGGCGCAAGAGTTGGTTGCCGCGATGCCGTCGATGGCTTCTGCGGCCTCCCCGAGTGTTGGCGCCCTTGTGCACGGTGCGCAGAGCATCGAAGTGCCAGTCTCCAACATGCGCGGCATCATTGCCAAGCGCTTGGTTGAGAGCAAGCAACAGATTCCGCATTATCAAGTGACCATGAAGTTCTCCATGGATGCAGTGCTTGCGCTGCGCGGGTCGCTCAATGAGCAGCTGGCTTCCATGGAAGTGAAACTCAGCGTCAATGACTTCATCGTTCGCGCATGCGCGCTTGCAATGGCAAAGAATCCCTTCTTCAACGCGAGTTGGGCTGGCGACCGAATCTTGCTGCATCAGCAGGTGAATGTTGGAGTTGCCATCGCGCTTCCCGAAGAGAAGGGCGGCGGACTGGTTGTTGGCGTCGTCAAGGATGCGAACCTGAAGAGCCTGCGGCAAATCTCCGGCGAGATTCGTTCGCTTGGAGAGAAGGCACGCACCAAGGGTCTCTCCATGGATGAGATGTCGGGTGCAACCTTCACCATTTCCAATCTGGGAATGTTCGGAGTCGACAACTTCACCGCGATTATCAATCCGCCCAACAGCGCGATTCTTGCCTGCGGCGCAGCGCTTGAACAGCCCGTGGTCCGCAATCACCAACTGGTGGTTGGCTGGGAAATGGCGGCAACACTCAGCCTTGATCACCGCGTGATCGACGGCGCCATGGCATCCAAGTACCTCCAGAGCCTGAAGCAATTCGTCGAAGGCCCGACGATGCTCCTGGTGTAACAGCGACTAGGTGTAACAGCGACTAGGTGTAACAGCGACTGATATCGGTGAAACCGTTGACATCCGAGAAGACTCCCATCCTCGGCATGTCACTCGCGGAATTCATTCCCGCGGCGCGCAGTCACGGCATGTCCCTCTTTGCAGCGCAGACGCTCTATCGCGGATTCCATCGCCGCGGGGAAGTGCAGGGCGGTGCCTTTCCAGATTGGATTTCCGACGCGCGGCGACCGATCAAGGCGCAGCATGTGGACGGTGAAACCGTGAAATTCACCATGGCGCTCGATGATGGTCTTGAGACCGAGACCGTGGTCATTCCGATGCGTCATTCCAATGGCACCATGACTCGCACGCTGTGCGTCTCAAGTCAGGTTGGATGCGCGATGGGATGTCGCTTCTGCGAAACCGCGCAAATGGGATTGATGCGCAGTCTGTCTGCGGCGGAGATCGTGGCGCAACTTCATGCAGCCCGCTTCATGATTGGCGATGCGGCCACCGGGAATCCTGGCTTCCCGATCAAGAACGTGGTCTTCATGGGAATGGGCGAGCCGATGGACAACATCGATGCGGTCCTCACCGCCATTCAGGTCATGACCGATCGCAATGCGTATGAAATTGCCCCGATCCATGTCACGGTCAGTACGGTTGGTCGGATCGATGGCATCCGCCGGTACGGCGAGTTCATCTCGCAGACCGGATTCCACCGGCTCAACCTTGCGGTGAGCCTGAATGCTCCGAATGACCGGATTCGCTCCGAGATCATGCCGATCAACCGCTCCGAGCCGATTGCCGACTTGATGGCCGCAATCATGGCTTTCCCTAAGCGGGTCAATGCAGCCATTTGCGTGGAATATGTGCTGATTCCGGGCGTAAATGATGCCCCGGAGCACTGCGATGAAGTGTGCGCTTTGCTTCAGCCGCTGCGCTGCTCGCTCAATGTGATCCCCTACAACCCGCGCCGCGGTTCTCCTTGGCCAGCACCCGATGAGGATCGCGTGCAGGAATTTGTTGACCGGGCGATTGCCAATGGGCAATTCTGTAAACGCCGGGGAACCAAGGGCCGGAGCGCCATGGCCGCTTGCGGTCAACTGGGCAACGAGAATATTCGTGCCAGAAAATTTGTTGAGATTGAGAATAAAGAAAGAGTGCAGATTCGTGTGGTTGATGGCCAAAATGCCCCCGAAGTGGCTTGAAGCCCGGTAGGCTCCGCCGCGTGACTGATATCTCGATCTCCAGCTACTCGTTCCAACGCCTCATCAAGAGCGGCGAAATCCGCCTCGAGGACACGCCTAAGCTCGCACGTGAGTGCGGCGCAGATTGCATTGAAATCGCGACGGGCGGCACGCTCGGTCCGGCGCTCGATGAGGCCCTCGCGGGCCGGCTTGCAGACGCGGCTGACGCGGCTGACATTGCCATCGTCGGGTTTGCGATTCATGCCAACCTGATTACTGCAGACAACCAGCTTGACGATGCCGCGATTGAAGCGGTCATGAGCCAGCTCGCTGCTGCGTCTTCGATCGGTGTCGACCGCGTTCGACATGATGCCGCATGGCGCGGAGCGTCCGACGACCATTCTGATGAAGCATGGGATGCGGCGCTTTGGCCGTTGACCAAGGCATGTCGTTCGATCGCCACGTGTGGAGCATCGCTCGGAGTGCGAACCAGCATTGAGAATCACGGTCTGTTCCTTGCGCCAGCGTGGCGCGTTGAGCAACTCCTGAACTCTGTTCAGCATCCAAACTTCGGTGTGACGCTCGACCTTGGCAATCTGCTTTGGGCGCCTCAGGATCTGGTGGCCTCCACCCGTTCACTGGCTCCATTTGCAGTCACGGTGCACGTCAAGGACTTCAAAAAGGGTTCTGACGATCCTGCCGCTTGGCCAACGTATCCAGGCGGCCCGCGCGCGCTGCCAGTGGCGCTCGGCGCAGGCGATCTGCCGCTTGTTCCGCAGATTGATGCATGTCTCGAAGCCGATACCAATCCGCTTTGGGTTGCAGAATTCGAAGGGCCGCATGGCGATGTGCGTGCTGAGGTGAAGCGCTCGTTCGAGTGGCTGCGCAAGCAGCTCGGATGACCGCCGTTCGGCTGATTTAGGTCGTCGAGCCGAATTTAGTCTTAATTTCTTCCAAGTCCCGCGCTCCGGCGCGGGACTTGTGTTTTTGCAGCAAACCCTCTCATTTATTCGCGCAGCGGCGCAGCTCCACTACAATCCCGCCTCTGATGCATCTCAAGCATTCCGATCATGAGCATGGGCCGCCAATTGTTCCAGTGACCTTCATTTTGGAGGAGCCGGAGATGTTGACTGGCACCAAGCAATCTGAATGGACGCTCATGGGCGGCGAGCATGAGTCGGTCTTGGAACTGGCCATGGAGCACGGCATCAACATTGAACACGCCTGCGGTGGGGTCTGCGCTTGCAGCACTTGCCATATCTATGTTGAGCAGGGCATGGCATCGTTGACCGACGCCACCGAGGCGGAAGAAGATCGCGTTGAGGAAGCCCCGGGCATCAAGCGAACAAGCCGACTGAGTTGCCAGTGCGAGATTCGCGGCACTGGTCCGATCATCATTCGCGTTCCGGCATGGAATAGGAATGCCGTCAAGGAAATCCCGCACTGAGCCGGATGTGCGCTGTCTTCGGATGGTCGTTGTCAGTGGCCATCGTTGGCGCGTTGCTGTTGCCGGGTTGCGATGATTCTGCGAAGCCCCCGCAGCCTTCATCGCAGTCGCCGCAGGCTTCATCGCAGTCGCCGCAGGCCTCGCCGCCTCAACCTGCGTCCACACTTCCGCTTGATGCGGCAACTATCGCAGCACTTGATCGCGGCGTCGGCGAGCTCGGGATGTTCGAATTCGCTGCGGCGGAAGCAACATTTGCGGGCGTACTGCAGTCGCGTCCGACCTTGTACGAGGCCCGCCTCGATCATGCGATTGCCGTTCTCAATCAGAGCGACGATGGGTCACAGACGCGAGCAATCGCGTTACTGGATGGCATCTTGCACGATCGTCCCAGCGACACACGTGCCGAGTACTGCCAGGCGCTCGGTTACCTCTTTCTTGGTGATCCAAGCCATGCACTGCCGCGCTTTCGGCGTGCATCCGACCGCGAAAGCGTTGATCCGTATGCGCACTTCTACGCAGGGCAGTGCAGTGAACTTCAAGGTGAACTCGAGGCAGCGCGTGGTTTTTACGCGCGCGCCGCTGAGCTTGACCCATACCTGCGCAGCGCGCTTCTTGGACTGCAGCGCGTGCAGGGTCGGCTCGGACATACCGCGGAGTCTGCAGCCGCGCTCGAGACCTTCCAGCGCCTTGCTGACAATCCGCGCAGCCATCTTGCGGAGTTCAAGTACACGCGCATGGGTTCGCTTGGCGAGGCGGTACTTCCCGAATCCGCGCCGCGCGAACTGGCTCGCCACTCCGGTCCGATCTTGGCGAATTTGGAAGCCATGCCCATTGATGGAGTGCCGCCCGCGCCTGGAATAGTGGTGGCATTGCTGCCGGCTGCTGATCTTGATGGCGACGGGACCCTTGATTTCGTGGCACAAATCGATTTCGTTGAAGAGTCACGCGTCGAGCGACGGCTCGTGCACAGCACAGCGGATGGTCGCTGGAAGATGGATCAATTCACCACTGATGCATTCCGCCGCGGCCGGCAATTCTGGGGCGATCTTGACAACGACGGACGAACCGATGTGGTCTTTGGCCGCGTTGATGCCGCGACGCGAATCATTGGTGGCGGGATGTGGGTTGGATGGGCGCAGCAGACGGCATCTGGTATTTGGCGCGGTTGGACATTCGCAGGCGTGACTGAACCCGGCGATGACATTGCATTGTGCGCGGATCTCGATCATGACGGCGACTTGGACTTAGTGTTCACCAATGCAACCGGAACCGGAGTGCTATGGAACCTTGGTCGAGCGGGCGCGGTGGAGCCCATCGCATGGGAGCGACGACTGATTCCTGGAGCGCTGTCATCCGCCCATGCCACTGCCGCGGATCTTGATAACGATGGTGATCTTGATCTTCTACTTTGGTCTGCCGGTGGATCCGCAGCGCAGGCGTGGAGTAACGACCGCCTGTGGGCGTGGTCGCGTGAGCCGAATTTGGGGGCATTCGAATCATCGGGTCCCGGCGCTGTGGTTGCCTTCCGGCGTAATGAAGACGGCCACGCTGCAATCGCCACACTTGTTGGCGGCTCCGGTGGCGGTACCCATGACGCGATGCAACTTTGGGAATCGTCCGCAGGAAAGTGGACCGCTGGTCCGCGCACTCCGGTTACCAATGCCAGCGCCCTCTGGGTGACGGATCTTTCCGGAAGTGGGCATCCGAACATCGTGGTGCTTGAGAATGACGCCCCCATCAGCCCGATTCCTACGAGCCCAATTCCGGTGATACCCGCGCCAGCAAGTGCTGCGCTCGCCATTCTTGACGCGCACGGCGGTCTACTTGAACGCATGACTGGCGTGCCAGCCGGTGCGGAGTTTGCAACGATTGACGCGCGCGGTCCCGTTGCCGTGGCACCTGCTGTGGCGGCAGGTGGTCCGGCGCGTTGGATGGCGCCGGGTAGTGGACGATGGTCCTACGCGGCGCTCTCGTTCCGTGGTCGCATCGATCCATCGCAGCAGATGCGCAGCAATTCAAGCGGGATTGGAACGCGCATGGATGCACGTATCGCAGGCGAGTGGGTGGCGCGCGACGCGCTGCCTGCGCGCGGCGGCGGCAACTCGCAGGCGCTCGAACCGATTGCAGTTGGACTTGGAGATGCAGAGCGAGCAGACTTTGTGGCCATCGATTGGCCGGACGCGGTTACCCAGACGGAGTTGGGTATTGCTGCCGGCTCGCGAACCATCGTTGAGACGCAGCGGCAGATTTCCAGTTGCCCAGTGATCTTTGCTTGGAATGGGCACACGCATGCCTTTGTCACCGACTGCTTGGGCGTCGGTGGTATCGGATATTTGGCAGGAATTGAGCGTTCTTCCGACGGTTCGCTGCGCGCTGTTTACCCCCCGTCGCGACCATGGGAACGCGTGGCGCTCGGCGGCAGTGACGCGCTCGCTGCAAAGGACGGCGCGTACCAGATTCGTCTTGCGGAGCCGATGGAGGAGGCGTGCTACTTGGACGCCGCGCGATTGGTTGCCTGGGATGTCCCAGCTGGTTGGCAGGTAACGCTTGACGAACGCATGGGAATCAACGGAGCACCGCCCACCGGCGATGCGTGCTTCTTCCGGACGGCCGCCCAGCCCGTGCGCGCAACGGTTGCTGTCGGCGGGGCGGCTGAATCAAACCAGGCGAAAGCAATTGCAGAGCGTGACGGTGTGGCCGCTCACTTTGGCGAAGCGGATCCGCGCTTCATTGGGCGCCTTGGTAAGGAAGCGGTTCTTACGCTCGAGTTTGCAGATGCGCTCGATGCACACCCTGGTGATCCGGCTCTCCTTGTTGACGGTTGGGTTGAGTATCCGTATTCATCCACCGGATTCGCCATGTGGCAGGCATCCGCTGCGTATCAAGCGCTTTCCATGGAGGCGCGCGACCCGGCGACGGGTGCATGGAAGACCGTGGTTGCGGAGTATGGCTACCCAGCTGGTATGCCGCGCCGCGCAGTATTCCCGGTGCCACGCAGCGCATTGCCGCCAGGATGCACGGCGCTTCGCTTGCGTACCACGATGGAGATCTACGTCGATAAAGTTGAGCTCGCGTGGTTTGAGCCATGCGCGCAAGCGCGGCGCATTGAAGCTCCGCTTCTCTCTGCAGCCGTGGTCGACGCTGGCTTCGCTGCTCGTATTCCGCATCCGCAACGGCGACCCGATTACGACTATGCGCGCCGCGCTCCGCTTTGGGATTGCCGCAAGCAGCCCGGTATGTACACGCAGTTTGGCGAGTGCACTCCACTCCTTGCCGCTACCGACGATGCAGTGGCCATCTTTGCCGCCGGCGAGGAAGTGCAATTGCGCTTCGATGCCGCTCGCACCCCGAATCCAGCGCCGGGGGTAAGCCGTACGTGGGTGCTTGAAGTTGACGGTTGGTGCAAGGACATGGACATGCTCACCGGCGACGGCGCCACGCTCGGTCCGCTTCCGCTCCGTGATGGAAAGGGCACCACGCCCGCCCGCGATGCCCTGCACGCGCAGTTCAATGTGCGTTGGGCCGGCGGTCGCTGAAGCATCCATTTCAGGCTCGAACGCCCGGTTCTCCACGCCTAGACTGCAGGGATACGCGGCACGCTGTGCTGGCGGTGCCTTCCTCGCCTCGATCATCGCGCTGACGGCGAAACCTTCTCGCTGCTCCCAGACTCGCTCCTTTGCATGGCTGAACCTCGCCCCAGACTCATTCCGCCCGGCGGTGTTGTCACGCCGCGCATGCGCACGCTCTTGCTTGCGACGCTGGTGCTCTTTGCGCTCCTCGCCATCAATTCCGTTTATCTCGGTGGCGTGACGCTCACGGAGTGGATCACCAGCGAGCAGCGACAGAATTCTTTCTATCTATGGATGTTCCTTGGCCACTTGGTGCTCGGGCTCGCTATCACGCTGCCGGCGATCGCGTTCGGCGCGTGGCACTGGAAGCGCTCGCATAACCATCCCAACCGGCGCGCGGTCCGCATGGGGAACGTCACATTCATTGCAGCAATCATCACGCTTGCAACGGGAATCATCCTGACGCGCGTGGATGTTGCCGGCGTAGTCGCGGAGCTTCGTGAGCCCGGCGTACGGAGCGGCGCGTATTGGATGCACATTGCAGCGCCGCTGGTAGTGGTGTGGGGATTCGTGTTGCATCGCCTCGCTGGTCGTCGTATTCGATGGCGCACTGGATTCGCGGTTGCCGCAGCATCACTTCTCATGGTGGGTGGATTTGATGTGTGGCACCGCTTCGATGCCTCGCGTCCGCGACCAACTCCAAAGGATGGCGCGGCGTACTACGAGCCAAGTTTGGCGCGTACCGCGAACGGTGCGTTCATCCCGGAATCTTCACTTTCTCAGAACGATTATTGCATTTCTTGCCACCCCGATGCGTACCGATCGTGGGCGCACAGTGCGCATGCCGCTAGCAGTTTCAACAATCCGATGTACGCGTTCAGCGTGCGTGAAACGCGGCGTCGTGCCTTTGAGCGCGAGGGTTCAGTGAATGATGCGCGCTTCTGTGCGGGCTGTCATGACCCCGTGCCGTTCTTCAGCGGCGCATTCGAGGACGCTCGATTCGATGATCCGCATTACGACGTTTCCAAGGATCCGATGGGTGCGGCAAGCATCACTTGCACCTCGTGCCATTCGATTGTTGCGGTCAATTCAACGCGTGGCAACGCTGATTACATTATTGAAGAGAGTCCGCAGTACCCGTTCGCGGGAAGCGACTCGCCACTGTTGGCATGGACGAATCGGCAGCTGGTGAAAGCGAAGCCGGCGTTTCACAAGCAAACATTTCTCAAGCCTTCGGTGCATCGCAGCGCAGAATTTTGTAGCACCTGTCACAAAGTGTTCCTGCCAGAGGAGCTGAATGACTACAAGTGGATGCCGGGGCAGAATCACTATGACTCGTGGCGGCTTTCGAATCGCAGCGGTCACGGTGTTCAAGGTTGGTACTGGCCCAAGGAGCCCGCCGCCAACTGCAACGGCTGTCATATGCCCGAAGTGGCAAGCACGGATCTCGGCGCCAAGCCGCGCGGCCCCGACGGAGAGTTGCGCTTGCGAGATCACCTGTTTGTAGGTGCAAATACCGCAACTCCCGCGCTGAGCGGTCTTCCGGATCCGGAGGGCGCTCGGGCGACCACCGAGGCATTCAATCGCGGCGTGTTGCGTCTGGACATCTTTGCGTTGCGTGCTGATGGAAACCCTGACGGGGCGATCACGCCGCTTCTTGGTGATTCCGCGCCGTCACTGCTTGCCGGTAAACGCTACCTGTTGGAAGTGATCGTGCGTACGCTCGGCGCGCTCGGCCATGAGTACACGCAAGGAACAGTGGACAGCAACGAAATATGGCTTGATGTCACGGTGTGCGCGGGCGATCGAGTGATTGCTCGCTCTGGCGCGATGAGTGGTAGTGGAAGCAACGCGGGCGACGGTGGCAACAGTGTGGATCCGTGGAGCAAGTTCTTTAACGTCTACATGCTTGACCGTGATGGCAATCGCATTGACCGCCGCAACCCGCAGGATATTTTTGTGCCGCTCTACAACCAGCAGATTCCACCTGGAGCCGCAGACCTCACGCGCTATGCATTCACGGTGCCTGCGGATGTGCGCGGTCCAATCACGGTTGATGCCGCCGTTCGCTATCGAAAGTTTGATACGAAGTACATGCGCTATGTTTACGGCGCCGACTTCAGCAACAATCTGCCGGTCATGACGCTCGCAACGGATCGAGTTGTTTTTGATTCCGTCGGCGCGGTGTCGGCGGTCGCTGCGCCCGTCATGCCGGCCGCTCCCGCAGCCTCTCCGCCGATTCCTGCTTGGGAACGCTGGTTTGATGCTGGAATTGCGCGCTTTCGTGTGGCAGACCGCGCGGCCGGAAAGGGGCAGTGGGCGCAAGCGGATGAGGCCTTCGCAGAAGTAGCAGCGGCGGGGCACGTGGAAGGTTGGCTCGGCAGGGCGCGCGTCGCCTTGCGCGATGGCCGACTTGACGAAGCGGCTTCATACCTGCGGACCGCGGCAGAGAAACACCCGGGTGAGTTGCCGTGGTCGGTTGCTTATTGGAGTGCCGTCGTTGATATGCAGCAGGGTCAGTACGACCGCGCCATCGAAGGATTCCGCACAGTCTCCGCAACGGCGTTCACCGAGGCGCACGCGCGCGGCTTTGATTTCTCGCGTGATGATCGTGTGCTCACAGACTCGGCGAGTGCATGCCTTGAGCGCGCTCGTCAGTTGCGCGAGCCGAGCGATGCCAGTCGGCGCGCTGCGCTGTATGCGGAAGCGATCGCTCTGACTGATCGAGCACTTGCACTTGACTCGCAGCGATTTCAATCGTGGTACATCCGCATGCAGGCGTTCGAAGCAAGCGGCGACACTGAACGTGCGGCTGAGGCGCGTACCGCGTACGAGCGCTATCGCCCGGATGACAACGCGCGTGACCGCGCCGTGAATCTGGCCCGAGCCCGTGATGCGGCGGCGAATCATGCCGCGGAACCCGCCGCGGTGTACGACTTGCAGCGATCTGGGGCGCCTGGCATTTCGGCAGGGGTGCCTGCTCCCATTGAACGCGGCACCGATCGTCCCGCGCCGTCGCCCGCCCCCGCAGCGAAGGCCGCGCGATGACGGCTCCGCTAGGCGGCGATGGTTCAGCAGAGCTGCCACCGGATGACCGCATCATTGGTCTGGCATTCTGGGCGTCGATCGCAGTGGTTGGGGTCGTTACTGCGGGGGTTGTGGTATGGCGGCACTGGTCACGCGCCGTTCTGCCCGCGCCGCCGGTGGCTCCTCTTCCTGTTGGTCCCGCCGTGCTTGCGCCGACGCTCGGTTCCACCGCCGCGGCCGCGCTCGCCTTCCAGGATCGTTCCGGCGCGTCGAGCGACGGTTGGGGGATCGACTTTCAGCGCGTCACAGGTGCGGCGGGCGAGCGCCTTCTTCCGGAAACCATGGGCGGCGGGGTGGCGATCTGGGATGTGGATGGCGACGGCGACTTAGACGTCATCATTCCGGATGGCGACGCCTGGCCCGGCGCCGCTGCCGGGTCGCAGCGCGGTCAGGGGATTGCGGTCTTTCTGAATCAACTGCAGACAGCGAGCGCTGGTCCCGGCTTCGTCCGCGCGCTCAACACCGGACTGGAGCAGCCATGGCAAGGCATGGGTATCGCGCTCGCCGATCTTGATGGCGATGGTCGCCCTGAAATCCTGGCAACCGGCGTTGGTGGAGTGCGATTCTTCGTGGCGGAGCACTCCGCGCCCGGCACGGTAACGCGGTGGCGCGATGCCACTACGGAAGCTGGGTTTGCCGCTCTCAACGGATGGACCACCGCGGCCGGATTCGCTGACTTTGATCAGGACGGCGATCTTGACCTCGTACTCGGTCGTTACGTTGAGTGGTCCAAAGAGCTTGATTTGAACGTCAACTACACACTCACCGGTCTTGGCCGCGCATACGGCGCGCCGACTGGATTTGCAGGCACAGATCTTGTCGTCATGGAGCAAGTCAGCCCGATGCACTTTGCTGATCGCACCGTCGAGCACGGACTTCGCGTGCGCAATCGTTCAACGAGTCAACCGATGGCGAAGGCGCTCGGTTTCGTGATTGACGACTGCGACGGCGACGGTGATTTGGATCTCTTTGTTGCGAATGACTCAGTGCAGAACTTTCTGTTTATCAATGACGGCCACGGCCTCTTTGAAGAGCGCGGCGTATCGGCGGGAGTTGCATTCGATCGCAACGGTGCGGCGACTGGAGCGATGGGTTGTGATGCGGCGCACCTTCGGAACGATGCCGCACTCGCGATCGCTGTAGGAAACTTCGCCAACGAGCCATGCAGTCTGTATGTCACCGCAGGAGACGGTCGATTTGCCGATGATGCAATTGTCGACGGCATTTCCGCTGCAACCCGTCGGGCACTCACCTTCGGCGTTGCCTTTGTCGACTTAAATTCCGATGGTTGGGAAGACCTCGTCCTTGCAAACGGTCATATTGAGGAGCGCATCGCGGATGTTCAGCCGACGCAGCGCTATACGCAGGCGGCGCAGGTGTTCTGGAACCGCGCGGGTCAATCCGGCGCAACATTTGCCGAAGTTCCCAGTGCGTTACTCGGCGCCCTGGCGACACCAGTCGTTGGTCGCGGTCTCGCCTGGGGGGACTTGGATAACGACGGCGCTCTTGACATCGTCATCGGTGCAGTCAGCGGCGCACCGCTCGTGGTCCGCAATGCAACGAAGCAGGGCGGGCATATCGAATGCGTGCTCGTGGACTCGCTCCACGCGGGCAATCGCGATGCGATCGGTGCGCAGGTGACGCTTCGGCTTGACAACGGTCTCACGCTGCGGCGCACGGTGATGCCAACACGGTCATACCTCTCGCAGGTACCGCCGCGGGTTTACTTTGGAATTGGCGAAGCGCACATCACTGCATGCGAAATACGGTGGCCGGATGGGCAACAGACCACCACCATGATTCGGCGCGCTGATGAAGGCTCGCGCACCATCATTTCGCGGTGAATGACTGTTCGTCGGCGACAACGGTCAGTTCAGAGCGAAGACGCGGGCTTTACAACGGACCGTTGCTCAGTTACGGGCATGCTCCCCATGCGGCAAGCAGTAGTCCTAGATCCGCGCCGTTAATCGCGCCGTTGCCATCAAGGTCACCGATTCCGCCGGCGCCCCAACCAGCGAGCAGCATGCCTAGGTCTGCGCCATTGACCACGTGGTTGCCATCAAGGTCGCCCATGCACGGATTGACGCAAACCACTGCGGAAATTGAGAAATCATCAATACCAGCTTCGGTGGTTGAGTTGTCCGGTGAATCGGAAATCGAGAAGCGGAAGCGCATCGTTGAAGTCAGCGCCGGCACGATGCCGCGGAGTGAGAAATTCACTCGAGTCCAAGCATTGGGGGTTGGGTAAGTGGAGACGTTCTCAAGTCGCAGCCATGTTGTTCCGCCGTCGGCACTGATCTCTGCAAACAGAGTGTCCACTTCAGCGGGCGTTGACCCAGCTGGCGGTGCATCGCTGCAGAAGTACCAGCGCGAGTAGGTGACGTTGGCATTGATGGCTGTCGACAAGTCGAACACCGGGCTCAGCAGTCGAGTGGTGCCGGTATCAACATCGGCGGTGGTAGAAGCACCACCAGCAAGACCGTTCTGCGTCACCCATGCCTTGGTTCCAATAGTGCTCGCATCACTCGCGGGAGCCGAGGCGTAGATGCCGCTCGTTGTTCCGATCGGGGTCGCAACTTCCCAGCCGCCGGTGGTGAGTCCGCCCTCATTGATCACGGTCCAGTCCGATGTGATCGCTTCCATGTCATTGGAATAGGGAGTTGTATTGCCGCTCTCCACGGAGAGGCCATCAGTTTGCGCCGGTGCGGTTGTTGGGTCACTAAAGGTGATCCCGCTGTCGATCGTTGCCGTCACGTAGTAGCGGACGCTTTGGCCGCACTGGAAAGCAGGCAGCGTTGCCTGGAACAGGTTCGTTCCCACCGAGGGTAGAACCGCGGATTGGAACGCACCGCCATCCACTGACCACATAAGCCGCGTGGAGTTCGCAATCACCGTTCCGCCAGCAACAGCTTCCTGCACTCGGAAGGACTTCGCCATGCCTGGTGCTGCCGTTGTGGGCAGGCCGTCCGGGTAGGCGAACGTGATGTTCATTGGTGGAACATTCATGTAGACGACAAGACCGGTGCAGGTTCCTGCAACAAGATCCGGCCAGGTATCGCCGTTGATGTCAAAGATCGCCACATCCGTCCACCAATCAAGTTCAGACGCTGGGATGACGAGCGGCGTGAGTTCATGCAGAATCCCGGAAGGCGATCCGCTGTAGATGTTGCGGTAGATGTGTGTCCGACGCGAGTGCGCAGCGCCAGTGGTCTGCGGGCAGAATGGTCCAAGGTCGGCGTCAACATCGGTGATGATGGCATCAGGTCGACCGTCTTTGTCAAGGTCGCCAACCTGTGTGCTGTTGCCGAACTCACTGAGACTGTCCGCAATGGTGTAACTGGTGAAATTCGGTTGCCCGGTGGCATCATTACCAGTGTTGATCAGGTACTTGTCTTGACCGTCATCAACGATTACCAAATCGAGTCGTCCGTCGCCGTTGAGGTCGGCCTTGTCGCCGTGGTAGGGCTGGCCAGTGGCGATGTCTTTCAGTGCGAACCCCGAGCCGGTGGCATTCTTGGTGTAAACGCTGACAGCCTGACCGCTCGTGAGTGTGTTGATGCGGACGATGTCCTGGCGTCCATCGCCGTTGAAATCCCCAGCAACGGCCATGTTTCCAAACCCGGAGTTGATCTGTGCGGCACTGAGGACGGTGGTAGTGGCGTCGTAGAAGACGCCCGGATTCGCAGCACCGAAATTAAGGAGCAGTTTGTTGTCGTAATCGTTCGCAGGATTTTCCGCCGGGCTTTGCTGACACTCACCGGCATCGAGCGTATCGCCATCTCCGTTCAGGTCGTAGCACAGGGTGCCAGAGGTTTCCGGAGTGTCGTAGTCGGTATAGAAGATGTCCACGTAGCCGTCGCCGTTGTAGTCGGCAACCGCCATGTCGCAGAAGCGCGGGTTGGCCGCTGCGCCGCCGCGCGCGAAGAGGGTGGGAATGCGATCAACCTCAAAGCGAAAGCCGAGCCAATGGCCAGAGGCATCGTTACCGAGGTTGATGTAAGCGCGTGGCTGTCCAAGAACGCTGTTGACATTGTCGCTCATGGTGGTGGCGGTGAGAATGTCGAGCCAGCCATCGTTATTGATGTCCACCACTTCCACATCGCGATCATTGGTGGGATCCAAGAGCCCCGCGTAGCCACTGATGTCGCTGGCCTGTCCGTACTCCGCGGTCCGATCAGTCAGAATGCCGCCTTCATTCATAAGGAGCAGGTTGCGCGCGCCACCCTGAATACTGCCAGGGAACTTGCGGACGCAGACCAAATCAATGTCGCCATCGCGGTCAAGGTCGCCCCACGCAAAGTCCTTCTCTAGATTGTCCGCTCCGATGAGTGATGCAGCGGCCACCAGACGAGTGCTGGTCTGATTAGAAAGGTTCACCCAGTTCTGTGCAGCAACTGCGCCAGTCAGCGCGAGCGCGGAGGTGATGGCGAGGATCGTTTGTGGACGCGTATAAAGTCGCATGGGGTCCTTAAAGGTCGGTAGCAAGAAGCGGTCACTCGTGGCGTATTCAAACTCTACTCAGTCAGTGGCAATGCAAATTCGGCTACTTCAGTATGCAACTTAGGGTTAGGGACAAGCGCCCCATGCTCCAAGCAGAATTCCAAGGTCGGCTCCACCGACCGCGCCGTCTGCGTTCAGGTCAGCTGGAACATCGGATTGACCCCAACTTCCAAGCAATAGCCCGAGGTCGGCGCCATTGACAACATGGTCGCCAGTGAGGTCTGCCGGGCAGGGCAGGCACTCGTCAGGCAGACCGTTGTGATCGGTATCAACGCTGGTTCCCTGCAAGAGGTCGATGAGGTCCGCCACGCCGTTGCCGTTGCAATCACCATTCGGACCTTCGTAGGCCTGCATGAAGTAAGCAAAGTCGGCCATCGAAATGGTCCCGTCCTGATTGATGTCGTGCACAGCGTTGGGCGTGTTCGGTGTGCTGTTCGAGCCGAGCGCGGCCTTGAAGGCAATGAAATCGATGATGTCGACGTGACCATCGCCGTTGTCGTCAAACTCCACGCGCCCAAGCGAGTTGAGGAATGAAACGAGCAGCACCTTGTTTGGTTCAGACAACTGCGCGAATGCGTCGGCGCTTCCGGCACCTTCGCCGTATGGACCGTGCAGTGCGATGGCCGCCCGCACGCGATCGGAGAACAGCCCGCCAGCAGCAACGCCGTTGTGGAGCATGGGATCACGGGTGCGCAGGTTCCAAAGAGTTGGCGTGCGCAGTTCTGTTTCGGATGCGTATCCGTCGGCAACACCATCGCCTTGCAAGCCCATGTCATGGAGCATGAAATCGGTATAGGGTCGAATGACCTTATTTCGAATGGCGTCTTCAAGGCCCGGAGTGTTCGCAGTTGTCCACTCTGGAACATGGCACTTGGCGCAGCCGACATTGATGAAGACTGTCTCGCCAGTCATTCCCGACTTTGGAGTCTGCGGGGGAACCGCCAAATACCGCTGGAAATGAGTGACTCGATCAATGAACGCGAATCCTTGTTGGTCGCTCACATCTTCTGGCTCGGGCATTGGGTCGCACTGCGCAAGGCGGGCGGTGTCACCGTTCGGCGCGTTCTCAACCATCATCAGGCGGTTCGTGATGCCCATCTCGTTGCGAGTGGCGTCACCGGAGAAACTGAGAACGGTGGCAATTTGAGCCTTCCAACCAAAGCGCCCAGCACGCAACGGACTGTTGCCATTGGTTTCCTCAAGTGGTCGAACCCAGTGGATGCGTCCAGATATTCCATCGCCGTTCGCGTCGTTGGGATCTTCTAAGAGTGCAATCGCTGCATCTGGAACGGCCTCAACCATGCCGAAGGCCATACTGGAGTTGGTCATGCGGATGGCAGTGAAGTTGGCGCTCGTCGGGATGATCTCCCTGCAGAATTCGCTGACGGCAAATTCTTGCAAGAGGCTTTGTGTTTCGCCGGGAACCATCCTGAACGAGCCCTTGTCGACAATACCGAAGTGGGTCACGCTGGCGTTGCCCCATCCGCCCACCGGGTTCGAGTGGCACGACTGGCAGTTGGTCTTATTGAAGGTTGGTCCCATCCCCGCGGAGGCTGGAATCGGCGTTGCATAGAGGACTCGACCGAGTTGGAACCGCTCAAGTTGCGTGGCGGTGAGACCGGGCATTGGGTCGCCGGCACGGGGCTGCAGTGCAAGCGTGTCGGCCTGTGCGCACGGAACAAGTAAGGACGCCGCAGTGATCGCGAGGCTGGCGAAATAGGGTCCGTATGCAATTCTCATGAATGGTTCTCGTCTGTCGTTGTTCAGTGTCTGTGTTGCAACATGCGCATCTCAACGACCACGCCGCGAACGACCGAAGCCGCGCCGAGTGACCGTAGGCGTCCATACGCACGCTGGCACCGATAAATCCATCAATCTGCCAACACCACAATCTAACCTCAGACGCCATCCGTGCCACCGGAAGGTCCGTAAACATACCTATACTTCTGCGAATGCGGGAGTTGCGTGCTCAATGGTCAGCGGCGCTCGGCGGACTCATCATCTGTGTTGAAGCCACCTTTTTTGAGGTTTCTCACGCTGCGGGCGCACATTTGGCGATTCAGGCGCCCCGGGAGGTGGGGCGGGCAGCATCGGGAGTCCCGGCGAGTCCTGAAACCATCCGATCCCCGGCCCCCGTCGATCCGCGTTGGGAGGTGGTTCGCAAACTCCTTCGCAGCGGTCAGTACCCAGCGGCCGAGTCGGTGGCGCGTGCCATGGTCAAGGACCGCCCCAGCGATGTGCGGGCTGGCTTCTACCTTGGACTCGCGTTGCACAAAGAGAAGCGGCACGGCGAGGCGCTGGCCTATTTGGAACGCGCAACTGCCGCGCCTGCTGATTCGTTTCCAGAGGCGCCGCACGCAGTGCATTACTTGGGCTGGTGTCGCTACTACTTGGGGGACCTCGCTGGTGCGCGCGTTGCATTCACAACGCATGCCACCGCATTTCCAACGTATGACGACACGCAGTTTGCGCTCGGCCTGATTGCGTACGAAGAAGACCGCTTAGTTGAATCAGAGGCATACTTTCGTCGAGCGCTCGAACTACTTGGTGAGCAGCAGGGTGCGGCGCGCGAACGCGCCAAGAATCTGGCTCGCCTCGGAGATGTACTTCTTCGCCAAGATCAGTTGCCGGAAGCAGAGCAGTGCTACCGACGCGCGGTGGAACTCTTTGAACAGCACGGGGAGGCGTGGTCAAAGTTGGCGCGCGTTCTTGATCGCCTTGGTCGCCCCGAAGATGCCGCCAACGCTCGCGCACGTCAAGCTGCAATCAAGGCGCGTACTGAAACAGAGAAGCCATCACCATGAAGATGACATGGAATTTTGCCGTTGCGTTGCTACTTGCCGTACCGCACGCTCACGCCTACGCGATTCCGCCTGCGCCGCCTGCGCCCATTCGATTTGAAGACGCCACCGCGGGCAGTGGTATCGATGCAATCATGACCAGCGGAAAGCTTCCGTCGACGCAGATTGTTGAGGTAAAGGGCGGCGGATTAGCCCTCATCGACTTTGATGGCGATGGCGACATGGACATCTTCATGCCCAATGGCGCGACCCTTGCTGATCCAGAACACGGCCCGGGTGCCCGACTCTTTGAGAATCTTGGCGGTCTGAAGTTTCGCGACATCACTGAGCGTATGGGTGCGCGGCCAACGCGTTGGGCGTTCGGATGCGCAGTCGGTGATTACGATGGCGATGGTCGCGATGACATCTACATATGTTGCTACGGTCCCGACATTCTTCTCAAGAACATGGGCGGCGGTCGATTCGAAGATGTCACTGCGAAAGCGGGGCTTGGTGATCCCGGTTGGTCCACAAGCGCTGGATTCGCTGACCTCGACATGGACGGAGATTTGGATCTCTTCGTGGTGAACTACTTAGACTTCGATCAGTCGAAGCCGCCGCCGCCAGCATCATTCAAGGGCATGCAGGTGATGGCGGGTCCGCGTGGTCTGCCGGCGCGCGCCGACATCCTCTATGAGAATCGCGGCGACGGAACATTCCGCGATGTCAGCGACTCAGCCGGCATTCACAAGGCGATTCCGGGCTATGGATTGAATCTTGCGGTCGTTGATTTCGATGCTGATGGGCGGCTCGATATCTTCGTCGCCAATGATTCCGAGCCAAATACGCTCTTTATGAATCGCACGGAGCCAGGTGGGTCTTTGCGATTTGAAGAGCGCGGGATGGCCTCTGGCATTGCAACCAACATTGACGGCGCGGGGCAGGCCACCATGGGCATCGCGATCGGTGATGTGGATGGCAACGGGCTTCCTGATGTGTTCACCACTAATTTCTCGAGTGACACAAACACGCTGCACCTGAACTTGGACGGCAAGTTCTTTGACGATCGCACCGCGCAGTTTGGCTTGGGCGCTCCAAGCCGCCCGCTTCTTGGTTGGGCCACATCATTCGATGATCTTGATCACGATGGTGCCGAGGATGTGGTGGTCTTCAACGGCCATGTCTATCCGCAGGCGACCAAGGTGGCCATGGACTCTGATTATGAACAGCCACCGCTTGTGATGCGCCGCGCCGGGGCTCGCTTCGAAGTAGTCGCTGATCCGGGCCCGGGATTGAGCGGCGCGCATCGTGACCGCACTGCGCTCTTCAATGATCTTGACAACGATGGTGATGTGGACATTGTGGTGGCGGAGTTGAACGGTCCATTGCGGGTCTTGCGCAATATGCACGACCGCGCCAATGATTGGATCAAGGTGCGCTTGCACGGGCCAACATCCAGCACGAGCCACGGAATCGGCGCATGGGTGGAGCTTTCAACACGAACCCCTATACCTCTTGTCTTAGCGAAGCGATGGATTTGGGCCGGCGGACCGTTTCAAAGTACCGCCTCTACGGAAGTGCAGTTCGGAGTCCCAGAGTCGTGGAAGGACCTGCAATTGGAGGTGCGTTGGCCGATCACAAAGGGGCCGGCTGGATTCGCTCCCTACACCGAGGTCAAGTACCCGGTGACCGCCGGTAGCACGGTTGATTTCGTGCATCCATGACGGATTGCGCAGCCGTCTGTGAACGGCGGCTACAGGAGCGGCGACATCAAGTTGGCAAGATTCTCAGCGAAACGGGCCAGCGTGCCGCGCTTTTGCCATGTTGCCTCGTCAAGCCGATCGCTGTCCGCGAGGTATGACTGTTGCAGTCGTCGTAATTGCGTAGCGAACGCATTGTCATAGACCACAATGCTGGTTTCGAAATTGATTTCGTAACTGCGCCGATCAAGGTTGGCAGTGGTAACGATGGCCAACTCATCGTCGACAGAGATCGTCTTTGAGTGAAGAAATCCGTGCCGATGTTCCCACAGTTCCACGCCCGCATCGAGCAGTCTGGCAAAGTTGGCGCGACTGGCCAATGCGACGAGTTTGTTGTCATTGGCGCGAGGCACAATGAGCGTGACGCGCAGGCCGCGCCGCGCCGCAACTTCAAGTGCGGCGAGTGTGGCGCTGTCGGGAAGGAAATACGGTGTGGTAAAGACGATCTCGCGGCGTGAAAGTTGAATGGCCGCCTCGATCAACGTGGCAACCATGTTGTTCTCAAAGTTTGGCCCCGAAGGGATCACCTGTGCGGGAACGCCGCCCACTTCCAGGGTGGGTTCATCTGGCAACTTGCGTGAACCATGTAGCCCCGCATCAAGGCCCCAGTCCTCAAGGAACAGGATGTGCAGGTCGCGCGCGATCGGCCCGCGAATACGGATCCATGAGTCAATGTAGGCGCCAACTTTGCTGGTTTCGCCCCCCTTGAAGTTTGGATCGGCAACATTGCGGCTGCCTGTTTGCGCGATCTTCCCATCCACCACGATGAGTTTGCGGTGATTGCGAATATCGACGCGCTTGAAGGGCATGCGCAGGATCGATGCCGGAAGCGCAGCGGTGACGTGAACTCCTTGACCCTCAAGTTCCTTCCGCATGTGACTACGGAGGAACTTTCGAGAGCCAATATCGTCTAAGAGCAGGCGCACCATGATGCCACGCATCGCAGCGCGGCCGAGTGCCTCTGCGACCGCAGTTCCAGTTGCGTCTTGCTTAAATATATAAAAGAGGGCGTCGACGCTCTGCTTTGCGGCGTCGATATCTTCAATCATCCACTGCAATTGCTCCGCGGGGTCGCCGCTCAACTGCAGCAGGTTGCCATTGAGTACTGGCGGCGCGCCGGCGGTTTCTCCAAGATGCGCCATCTGCGTGTCTGTAGTGCTCATGCTTGAAGCGAGCACGCGTGGATCGGTCCATTCTTGGCTGATTCCCGCAATTTCTTGGACGATCCGCGCATGGCGACGACGTCGAACAGCTCCGATTCGATTTTCGCCAATGACCAAGTAAAGCATCAAGCCAATGATCGGCAGCGCGAAGAGCGTTGCAATCCATGCAAGTGCCGCATTCGGTCGGGAACCCTTGACCCACACAATGCGCACGCACAGCGCGATGTTCAAGATGAAGGCAACGGCAATTATCCATCCAAACACGCTAGCGTCGAACGACAGTCCGACAGTCTTGCGCAGGATTTGGTCGATCAGATGGTCCATCCGTTATCCCTGCCGCGGCAGCGCGGTGGATCAATCGCAGATTTCAAGGATCTCGAAACGCTTCTCGCCCTTCGGTAGATCAGCGCGGACCGTTTCGCCAACATGCGACTTCATCAATGCCACTCCGAGCGGACTCGAAGAAGTGACCTCGATGTAGTCACCATCGTCGTCGGTGGGATTGCCAACCAACTTGAACTTCTGCTTCTTGTTCGTGGTGGTGTCTCGCAGAAGCACCGTGGCTCCGAGGAACACCATGTTCTTTGGAACTGCAGAGTCGCCGGCCACTTGCGCGGTGCGCAGGCGACCCTCGAGTTCACGAATCTTCGCCTCGATGAGACCTTGCTCCTCGCGCGCGGCGTGGTAGTCGGCGTTCTCCTTGAGATCCCCGTTGGCGCGCGCGTCAGCAATGCGGCTCGAAATGATGGGGCGCTGGGCGAACAACTCTTTGAGTTGCTGCTCCATCTTGGCATGGTCGGCTGGGGAGATGATCTCCATGGTCGCTCGTCGCTCCGTAAAGTCCCGCTGTGGACGACCTGCGGAGGCGAGGACTGTCCTCGCCGATACGCGGCATCTAAAAACGGCATGCGGCGGGGGTACCCGCCGCGAGGCTCCTACAGGTTAACCGGACGTGGCTCTTCGGGCAACCGGTTGGGCATCAGGAGTACCCCGGCCCATGCCCCACATGCCACGATCCATGGCCATGCCGCCAGCGCCCACACCGGAAGAGCCGTGAAATCTGAGCGTTCTGGGGTGAGGCGAAGAAGGGCCGCAAATGGGCCAAACAATTCGGGGAAAGGTAACGGCATGTTCACGGCGTCAAGAATGACGCCAGTGCCGACGATCGTCATCCACGCAGCGGACCATGCTGCGCGGTGGACGTTACTTCGCATTGCAAGGGCAATCCACGCGCCGGTGACAGCGAGCCATCCTGAGAGTAGCAGGTCGATCGACACCATTTGCGCAGCAGTCCAGTGCGTGACGAGGTGCAGTGGCCAAATGACCACATGGAACGCAACCATGATGGTGATCAGGTCGAGCGCGACGCGTGCCGGTGTCCAAGCGCCGCGCGCATAGGCCAGGCGCGCCGCGGGCCAGAGAAGGCAGCCACCAGTAGCGAGCAGAGCGAGCATGGCGCGCACTGAAGGTGTGTAGACGCCGCTTGTTGGCTGGATAGGCGTGCTCCAACCGATCGTTGCTGCGAAGCAGGCAATGATCCAGATGAAAGAACAGGCGGCGAGCCTGCGAGGGAGCGGCATGCAGAGAATGCTAACGCGGGTCAGTACCGGCGCGCTACGAACGTGCTCGCAAGTCAGCGCGCGCAGGTGAAATCGCCGCGCAGGTCAAGCACGGCTTGTCCTAAATCGACGCGTCCGCTACGGGCAAATGCCAACTGCAGCGCAGCGAGTTTCTGCATTGCAGGCACTTCCGATGCGGTTTCTTTGCCTGGAGCGCGACCCCAGATGATCCTGCAATTCTTATCGCTCATCACGGCCAGTGTGCCGTCTTTCGCCCACGTGCTCAGGTCAACCGCGGCAATTTGCGATCGCCATGCGCACTCGGAGAAGAGTGACGCCATTGAGAGTGCGGTGACTATTTCATCGCCCGTCCATGTGGCACCGATCACGGTTGGGCGCGGCATGGTGACGCCAGTGATGCGCAGCAGTTTGGGTCCGCGTCCGGTGGGATATTCGCGGGGCAGCAATCGTCCGTGAGTATCTACAAGGTGTTCGCCGTCGGCGTCGCAGACCAAGGCGCAGGGAATTGCCCAACTGCCGTCCACGATGACTTCGTCCACATTCGAGCGGTGCACTTGCTTCACGTCCGAGTACCAGCCGCAGCGTGCGGCAACACTCTGTGCGGCAATGAGACCATCGTGATCAAAGGGTGACGAGGTGAGCGACTTGATGATCCCGCGCTCAATCGCCACGCGCTCATCCTTGGGGAGCCACGCGGGCTCATTGCGCAGAACGACGCGGATGGGCGCAGGAAGAGGTGCATTCGCGGCGCGGTTGAGAAGCCGTGGGACTCCGATGGCGAGGGCAATGGCAGTGCCGCCCAAGCAGACGCACCATGCTGCAGTAGGAACCCACGCCGGTAGGCGTTTGGGGGTCGTGCGTGGGGCGTCGGACGCGGACTTCGATGACTTCGCCATGCGACGAGTTTCATCGGCCAAGTCAGGTCCGCGAGTGGAATGCGCGTTGCGAAATACGCCCTTGCCGCTATGAAATCTCGCATGACATGGCGAGCTTCACGGTCGATCGAAGGTTATGCAGCAACGCGACGAGCGCACGCGCGGTTCAGTGCGCGGCGAACCAGCCCGGAGACCAGTTCCTCCATGGAGATACCGGCATGCGTCGCAGCCTTTGGTACCAGCGAATGGTCGGTAAATCCCGGCATGGTGTTGATTTCCAGGAACCACGGACCTCGCTCGTCGAGCATGAAATCGACGCGCGCTACATCGCGACATCCAACGGCATGCCAGGCGGCACGGCTGAAGGCGCGAACAGCGTCCGCCACACCGACAGGCAGTTCGGGATCAAGGATGTACTGCGTGTCATCGCGGTTGTACTTGGCTTCGTAGTCGTAGGTGCCGTCGCGTGGGCGGATCTCAATGATCGGTAGGCATTCGCCGTCAATCAGACCGACGGTCAGCTCGCGCCCGGTGATGAACTCCTCGGCGAGGATGCGTTCGCGCCGCGGTCCAATTTCAAGCCGTGCGCGCATGACTTCCTGCATGTTGTAGCAAATACGCAGGTCAACGCTTGAGCCATCGTCGGCTGGCTTGAGGACCACTGGGAAGTCCAAGGAAAATTCAACGCCGGTGCGCAATTCCTGAGAGCGGGGCGTGGGCACCCTGAATTCGGCAACGAGCGCCTTCGATGCGATCTTGTCCATCGCGAGGCACGCGGCCTTCGGACCGCATCCGACATAGGGTCTGCCATCAGCCTCAAGAAGTTCCTGCAGCGGTCCGCCTTCGCCCCATGATCCGTGCAGCACTGGGAACACCACCTCGCCGCGCATGCCGCGCAACTCTTCAAGGCCGGGGCGATCAATGGTGACTTCATTGACGTCCATGCCTGCTCGGCGCAGCGCAGCAGCCACCATGGCGCCAGACTTGAGGCTGACTTCGCGCTCTGCATCCGGACCGCCCTTGAGTACAAGAACGGTGCGGGGAAGAACGCCTGCGCCAGTGTTCGGCGTGGTTGCGTGTGAATTGCTGTTGTTTGCAGACATGTGCTCGCCTCCTTGCGATGCATGCAGTGCCGTCCGGTGGCATTGCGAATACCGGGTGGGCTCACGCCTCACCGCGGCTCCAGAAGACTACCTCGCGTTCGAGCCGGACGCCCGTGCGAGCAAACGTTTCATCGGCCACGAGGGCCGCTAATTCCATGACATCTGCGGCGCGAGCTCCTGGCTCGACCACGATGAAATTTCCGTGTTGCTGGCTGACCAGCGCGCCGCCGATGCGGGTTCCTTTCAGTCCGGCGTCGTCAATGACCTTGCCGGCACTGATGCGATTACCCGTGGCAGGGTGGACTGGATTCTTGTACATGCAGCCCGCGCTGTGCGCCGCAAGCGGCTGCACGCTGGCCTTGTATTCGCTGATTTCCCTGGAGCGCGCGCGCAGAGCCACCGGGTCAGCAGCCTGTAGCGCCAGTACCGCCCACGTCACGATGCCTGGCGGCAGATCGGTGTGGCGGTATTCAAATCGAATCGCCGCGCGGTCGTAGACACGCTCTTCACCGTCCCATTCGACAACGCCAACTGATTGAACGGTGTCGCCAATGGATCCGTACTTTCCGCCAGCATTCATGCGAATGGCGCCGCCGATACTTGCAGGAATCCCGATCAGTGGCTCGAGCCCGGCAAGGCCTGCAGCCGTCGTTTCGCGGATGGTCTTTCCAAGATCGCGGCCACCGCCAACTCGGACCGCGGTCACTGGACCATCGGCGTTGAGCTGCAGCCCCTTGAAGCAGGGCGCGTCAAGTCGGATGACCACGCCGTCCACGCCATCATCTGCCACCAAGAGGTTGGCGCCTTCGCCAAGAATGCGAACCCGCACTTCGTTGCGCGAGCAGCGTCGCAGCAGGGTGGCCAGCGCTTCGGCTGATTGCGGGCGAACCAGTGCATCGGCCGTTCCGCCAATCCCATACCAGGTGTGTTGCGCGAGCGGCGCGTCAAGTTCCACGCTGACGTCAAGATCGGCAAAGAGCGTCGTACTTCCAAGTGGGTGCGTCGCCATGGTCATCACGCGTGCCCGCTTGCGCGGCCAAGGAAGGCGTGGCCGATCTGCCAAACCGGACCGGCACCCATGACCACAATCAGGTCACCATCGGCCGCCATGATTTCCAGTTGTTCAACGATGGCGTCGAATGGATAGAGGTGCATCGCGGCAATGCCGCGCGCGCGCAGGCGATCAACGAGGTCAGAGGCGCTCACCTTGGTGCGCTCCTCTTCACTGTCGCGCACGAAGTAGATATCCGGCACGATCACCATATCTGCGTTCGAGAAACTCTTCGCAAAGTGTTCGAGCAAGAATCGCGTGCGACTGTGTTGATGCGGTTGAAACACGCAGATGAGTCGCTTGGGTTCGAAACGCGTGCGCAGCGCCTTGAGCGTTGTCTCGCACTCAGTTGGGTGATGCCCGTAGTCATCAAACACCGTGACCACGCCGCCGTGGCGCATGGTTCGCTCGCCGAGGTTCTGCATGCGCCGATCAAGTCCGAGGAAGTTGCCGAGTGCCTTGCCGATCGCGCTCCACTCTGCACCAAGCCAATGTGCCAAGATCGCAGCGGCAGCACCGTTGAGTGCCATGTGATCGCCAGGCATGCGGCCTGTCCAACTGCACACGGCCTGACCCGCCACAAGCACCGTACTGAGTCCAGTGCGCGGGTCGTACTGAACGTGGTAGTCGGCGCTCGGTGACCAACCGAATGTGGACACCGCGCAGGTCAACCCGCTGGCCACATCGCGTCGGTGCGCACCATCAGCGGCAATAAGTAGCTTTCCGCCGAGATTTGCTGCTGGAATCAGCGCGGCGAATTCGTGGAAAGCCTTGATGATGTTCTCAAGATTTCCGTAGATTTCAAGGTGATCTTCTTCAACATTGTTGATCAGACCAATGACCGGGTGATGATGGTGGAAGCTGCGATTGAATTCGCATGCTTCAGCAACAAGAATGCCGGGACGACCGCGCTGCGTGCCAGCCGGGATCGTGTCAGAGCCAGTACGGCTGCCACCACCAATCTGTGCACACGTTGCACCCACGATCAAACTTGGATCGAGTCCGCACTCAATCAGGATGAATGAGAGCATCGAGCTGGTGGAACTCTTGCCGTGCGTACCAGCGATGCTGACGCCAGTGCGTCCCTTTTGCACAAGTCCAATTGCCTCTGCGTAACTCACGACATCAATGCCGCGACGGCGCGCCTCGTCAACTTCTGGATGTTCACTCTTGATCGCCGCGCTGGCGATGACGAGGTCACACGGCGCCGGCAATTGGTCAGCCGCGTGCCCGATGCGTACCGTGATGCCTTCGGACTCCAGCGCTGCGGTTGCCGTACTTGCTGACATGTCGCTGCCAGATACTTCTGCACCGCGGCGCTTGAGCATCTGCGCAAGACCGCTCATGCCGCATCCACCGATACCAACGAGCCACACGCGCCGACCTGCAAAGTCGGGGACTTCAAGGTCCTTCAGGCTCGGGCCGGTGCTCTCAAACAGTGTGCTCACAGATTCATCCTTTGGATCCGCGACGGCATCTCTTGCGGTGCTCCGGTGAGTGGTGCGAGCTCCTGCGGTCGAGATGTAGGCGAGGTCAATGTCGTTCACCTCCACGATATCGGCACGGGGCGTCGAAAATCCTCATTGTTTTGACATGACAGGCGTTCTTTCGGGACACTCGACTGCCGGGGGGGTGCATCTCACCCCTACAATCCCCTCACTCATGGCGGGCAATACTGACATCCACGCGCAGGTTCTCTTGGTCGACGACGATCGGGGGCACGCCGAGACTATGGCCGATGCCCTTAAGAAACCCGGGCATGTTTGCACTATTCGCCATAGCCGCGCCGAGGCGGAGGACGAACTGCGCCACGGCGCGTTCGATGTCATCGTCACCGACCTCGTGATGGAATCCCCGACCGCCGGTCTCGAAGTCCTGGAATTGGCGAAGCGGCTGCAGCCAGACGCCGAGACCATCATGGTCACGGCGCACGGGGACATCCCCACCGCCAAGCGCGCGCTTCAGGGCGGGGCGTATGACTTTATCGAGAAGCCCATTGACTTAGTCGTGTTCAGAAATCTCGTCCAGCGCGCGGCGGAAACCGTGGTTCTGCGCCATCAAAATAGCCGCTTGAAGGGCGAGCTTGATGCCGCGTTTGGATTCGAAGGCATCATTGGCGATAGCCCCGCGATGCGACAAGTGGTGGCATTGATCCGCCAAGTTGCCCCGAGTTCCATTCCGGTGCTGGTGCGCGGCGAAAGCGGCACCGGCAAGGAACTGGTGGCCGCCGCGATTCATAAGGCCAGCCGTCGCGCTGCCCGCCGCTACGTGACATTCAACGCCGCCGGTCAGTCGGAGAGCCTGCTTGAAGATCAGCTCTTTGGCCATGTGCGCGGTGCATTCACCGGCGCCGACAAGGACCGCGAGGGCGTCTTTGAATTTGCAGACAAGGGCACGCTCTTTCTGGACGAGATCGGTGACATGCCCCTCACTATGCAGCCGAAATTGCTGCGTGTTCTTGAGACCGGAGATCTGGTTCGCCTTGGCTCGAACGAGCAGCGCAAGACTGATGTTCGTTTCGTGAGCGCCACGAACCGCGACTTGGCGCAGATGTCGAAAGATGGGCGTTTCCGAGAGGATCTGTACTACCGAATTCGCGGCGCAGAGATTGTCATTCCGCCACTGCGCGAGCGGCGTGAGGACATTCCGCTTCTCGTAAATCATGCAGTTGGCAAGTACGCGGCAGAGCTTGGTCGACCACGTCCGCTCGTGCCCCAACCAGTGATGATGCGGCTGATTGGTTATGACTGGCCGGGCAATGTGCGCGAACTCTTCAATGCCATTCACCGCATGGTGGTGACTTCGCAGGGTCCGGAACTTTCGCTGCGCGATGTTCCCGATGAGGTGCGATCCTCCGATGATGCGGCAGAGGGGCAGGGCGTGGTTGGTTCACTTGCCGGCGTGGGGCTCGACAAACTTGAGAAGGAAGCAATTCGCCAGACGCTGGCAATGACTGCTGGCAATCGTGAACAGACGGCGCAGATGCTTGGCATCGGCGAGCGAACGCTGTACCGCAAGTTGAAGGAGTACGGACTCCGCTGAATGCGGTGCCGCACCACCTATGGACATGGACGAACAGTTGATCCCGTCTGATCTCAGCGCGCCGGATGGGGAACTTCGTCTGTCGGGTATTCCGTGGACGCTGTGGCGCCATGTGGCATGGGAATTGCTGCGTATGTTCGCGGTCACCACATCGGTGATCGTGACTGTCATTGCCTTCGGTGCCGCAGCGAAGCCATTGGCCGACAACTCGATCGGTGCCAACACGATCTTCAAATATGTCACTCTGGCCATGGTGCCGATGTTGCAGTTTGCCATGCCCTTTGCGGCTGGCTTTGCCTCGACATTGGTCATGCACCGCTTCGCCACGGACAACGAAGTCACTGCGATGTCTGCATGCGGGATGGGATATCGAAAGATCTTCGCCCCGGTAGCCATTCTGGGCGGAACGCTGTGCGTGGTGATGCTGGTGCTAGTGGCATTCGTTGTGCCGCACTTCTGGACGCGCATGAAGGAACTGGCAACCGCGGATGCAACGCAGGTGCTGATCGCCGCTGTTGGCCGCGGTGAAGCGGTGGTCGCAGACAAGATGATGATTTACGCCGATGCAGCTCGCGAGGTGGAGCCGCCTGCCGGATTGGGCATCAAGCGCAGGCTCTTGCTCACGGGCGTAGCGGCCATTGAACTTGACCAAGCGGGCGGGAGTTCCATCGCCACGGAGTTCACCGCCGAGGACGCTGCTGTTGATATTCATGAAACACCGCGCGGCATGGTTGCCAAGATTTCCCTCATGAATGCCACGGTGGTGCGTCCCTCCGAGGGCGCGATCGTCACGCTTCCGCTTGCAGAACCGGAAGCATCATCGCTCTACAGCGGGTTCGAGCGCGGCCCGAAGTTCTTGGCCGTCCAAGAAATCTTTGAATTGCGTGGCAACGTTGACCGCTCCGAGACAGTCGGTACAGCGAAGCGGCCCCTGACCGCAGCGCTCGGTGAGTTGGAACTGTGGCGCTGCGTGGAGCCGGCGGTCGCTCGTGGCACGATTGAATTTACTGAGCCTGGAACAGAGCGCATGTTCCGCATCAGTCAGGTGGTGGTGAAGAATGGCGAACTACATCCGGCACCTGGCCATGACGATTTCTTGCTCTTGGAAACAGCGAAGGGCAAATCGATCCGCAGTGCACACGCATCGACTGGCACACTGCGTGCATTGAGCGAGGCGGGTTTCGAACCACGATTTGCTCTGATTATTCCCGGATCAACGCAGGCGCAGGACATCGTCACTGGGCTTCCTGGTCGGTGGGCGCCGCGTATTGATGATCTGCTTCCGGTCGGTTGCGTTCCCAAGGATTGGTCTTCCGCCCCGAGTATCGAGGTGCTGCGCGCAGCGAGTGAATTCCCCACCGTGGATGAAATCGCGCCGCTCGCTGCAATGCGTGCGCAGTTGCCTCGCCAAGTGGCGCGTCTGAAACTGATGCGCGACGATGTGGTGTGGGAATGTGATTCGCATGTTGCCAACCGCCTTGCGCAGTCCGCAAGCATCGTCTTGGTACTTCTCCTTGGCGCCGCGCTCGCGGTAGCAATGAAACGCGCAATGCCGCTCACCGTTTATCTCTTGGCTTTCATCCCTGCGATCAGCAACATCTTCCTGGTCTCCGGTGGTCAGTTGCTGATGTCGGACGGAAGTCTGTGGGTTGGCTCGTTCGTCATGTGGGGCGGAAATCTCTTGCTGCTTTCAATACTGTTTTTGACATGGAGGCGCATCGCTCGGAACTGAACCGGCGAGCAACCAGCGATGCGCATTCTTGACAGAACCATCATCGGACGCTTCCTTTGGAACTTCTTTGTGCTGTTCACGCTGCTCTTCGTGTTCGCGTCGTCAATCGATGTGATTCTGCAGATGGAGAAGTACTTGCGTGCCGCATCATTTGTTGTTGAGAATGGCACCTACAGCAACCGAGCGGTGGCATTCGTGGCCATGATTGTGCAGTTTCACGGACCGCGTGCGTTTCAATTCTTCCAGTTCATGGTTGGTCTGCTGTGCGTAGGCGCCATGGGGTTCACGTTCTCGCAGATGCATCGCACGCGCGAACTGGTGGCGATCATGGCCGCGGGCGTTCCGCTTCGCCGCTGCGTGTGGGCGGTGTTAGTGGCATCATTCGTACTGAACATTTTGGGCGTACTCAATCAGGAGTTTGTACTTCCCAGTTTCGCTGATCAGTTGATGCTTGATCACTCGGACCTTGGTCGGCGTGATCGTGGATCGTTTCCAGTGACCGTGACGCGCGATAGTGCTGGCAATTTGCTCTATGCATCGAGCTTTGATCCGGAGTCGCATCGCATCACCGGGTTCTTAGGTCTTGAACGCGACGAACGCGGCTCCTTGGTGCGTCGTACCACCGCGCCGTCCGCCCAGTGGGACGAGGCGCGATCGACGTGGGTGCTCACTGGTGGAACATCCGTGCTGCGCGACCCCGCCGTGCGCGACGGGGTGACGCAGTCTCCGCCACCGGTTCCAGCGGCTGAATGGAAGACCGATCTTTCGCCGAAGGCCATCACCGCGCGGCACTACCGACTCTTTGCGCAGATGCTGTCGAGCGCTGATCTTGGCAAACTTGCAGAAGCCGGCGCGCTTGATCGTTCACAAGCAGATCGGATGCAATTCGGGCGTGTCGGTTCGGTGCTTGTGAACCTTTTGGTGTTGGCGATTGCCGTGCCGTTCTTTCTGAAGCGCGGGCCAGCCAACATGTTGCAGATGTGTGTCGCCGCAGCCACCATTGCTGTGCCCACCATCATCGTTTCCGCCGTAGTGATGGCAGCACCGATCAGTGGATTGCCAGCAGCGGTAGCGGTTGCGATACCGATCGCGTTGCTTACCCCTGTGGCGGTGGCCCGGATCTCGTGGCTTCCATCCTGACGCGATTCCATCCGTCGGAGAGTGCGGCGTCAAAGATGGTCGGTTTGGCAGTGCGAACAAGTTCTTGCGCAAGTTGGTCCATGCGAGCGCGCTCCTGAGCAATGCGGACGGCCCGCGCGGCATCTTCATGGACTGCGCTGAGTGGCACACCGTCGCCCGCAACATCGCCTTCGTAGCGAACGATCACGTAGCCAGTTCCTACAAGTACCGGTGCAGATACAGCACCCACCGTCGTCACTGACCAGAGTGCTTCGCGTACGGCGGCAGGTACTCCCGGATCGAGCTTGCTCATGGGGGAGATCAGCCCGCCGCGCGCGCCGCTGACGTCAGTGCTTATTTCAGCAGCAATGTCTTCGAAGCGATCACCTTTCGCTAAGCGATCGGTCACGGCCTGCGCGCCGCGGAGGTCAGGGACGGCAATCACGCGCGGCTTTCGCTTGGCTCCGTGCGCTGCATCATGGGCCGCCACAATCTGTGTCTCTTGCACCTCGACATCGGCTGCCACTAACGCACGCAATACGGCATTGCGCCACAGCAGTCCGTGCCAACGCACGGGTCCAAGGCCTTGGCGCGCCCGTAATTCTTCGAGCAATCGCTCCGCGCGCGCACGGTCTTTATCCAGGTAACCAAGCAGCAGTTCTTCTTCGCGCTTGAGCGCTGCGGCGTCCGGCGCGATGCCGCGCGCGCGTGCTCGCTCCGCGAGTTGTTCGTCAAGCAGCACTTCTTGCAGCGCGGCACTTCCCGCGAGTTCTGCAAGCACGGGACGCAGCCGATCCCACGTGATGGTGCTGTCTTTCCAGATGGCGGCAATTCCAGCAGCGCCGTCGACACTCTTGGCAGGCGGCGGGCCCGACGGTGCGGGTTCGGCAGGAGGCGCGGGTGTTGGCTGCGCACAAAAAAGGATGGCGACGATCATCGCGCTGTTCATTCATGCAGTCTACGAGTGTCTCAGTGGGCGAGCGGCACCTTGTAGACGACGCCGCCAGAAGCGGTGTGCGCCACTGGGTTGAGGAGCGCCGCCACCGCCCGCACGCGATCTGGCGTCAGGATGGGGTCGATCCAACCGGACGCCTTCCAACGTGCCAGCATGGATTCACCGATTGCAATGTGCGTCAGGTGTTCATCGGTGCTGAGCGCGCGGACGGCGGCGAGTGGGTCGTATGGATGCGCGCGCAAGACACGCGCCAACGGACCGCCATCCCACACGGTTGCGGTGACTGGCGCGGTGCGGCACCAGAACACATCGGCATCGCCTTCGCTGCCCAGCACCGCGCCGGGTGGCAATTGCCAGTTGGCGATCCACGCGAGCGGCATGGCATCGCCGAGCGTGGCTGATTCCTGCGCCAATGCTGCGGTACCCGGGCCAAGGTCGTTGGCAATTTCCCGCACCATTCCCTGACCATCAACATTCGTTGCCACGGTCCGGCCGGAAGCGCACAGTTCCACCGCGTTGGCCGTGCGCGGATCGATCCGCATTAATAGGCTTGGTTGCAGTGACCACGCCGTCAGTAGTAACACGCTGAGTGCAACAATGATTCCGCGCGTCTGTTGTGCCAGTACTGGCGCCGCCGCCACCGCGGTTGCCACCGTCAGCGGCACCGCGCAGGGAAGCAGGAACCGTGACTTCAGATGTGTGGCAAACATCCAGAACACCAACTGCGCCACCAGCATCGCGCCGAGCGCAAGACCCATGGACCGCATGTGTCGCACGCGCCGCATGCCAATCATCAGCACCATGATCGCCACGCTTCCGATCCAGAACGCAACGCTCCATTGTGGCAGCCACGGATCCGCATCGGGGGCCGCACCGAATCCCTGTAGGAATCCGGCATCGACAAGCGCACACAGGCGCGCGCCGATTCCGATGTCGGCAGCGGCCATGTGCCCAGCCGCGAAGCGTGTCATTTGCTCCGCACTCCACCATCCATTGCCCGATGAAATCAGCGGCACCCGAAACGGGAATGTCCACGATCCGGTGGCTGCATGATTCCTGATGAGCCACGGCGCCAGTATTAGTAGCGCGGTGAGCGAGGCCGCGCCAACGCTCGCTGCCAACGCTCGCACGTGGCGAGTGGAACTGGTGGGGTTCGTTGCCTGTGCCGTCACCAGTGCCCAGCACGCAAACGGCAGCACCGCCATGCCTGCGGCGACCAACTTTGCACCCACCGCTGCGCCCAGCAGCAAACCCAAAGCGATCCCGATGCGCCACACTCCAGCGTGCTCGCGCGCCGTCCACGCCAGCATGGCGGCAGCCAACATGAGAAGCACGGCCATTTCGTTGTAGGCCAAGCTGCCGGTGACGATCACCCATGGAATCCCGAGGAATCCGCACCATCCGATCGCTCGTGCCCATGCGCGCTGGCGCTGATCGCCGCCAGCAATCACCTCGGCCGTGGCTGCCACCATCCACGCGGCACAGATCGCGAGCACCGCGTGCAGCGCTTGCGGCGCCAAGGCCATGTCGTGCGCCGGAACGGCGTTCGCAGAGAGCGAGAAGAGTTGCAGGTACGCGCCTTCCATGAAACTTGGGAAAGCGGAATAGACGTTGTGCCGAAGCGGCTCCAGTGCGCCCGCGGCCAACCACTCCTTTGGTAACTCCAGGTGGTAGGCAAGCGCGTCGTAGCCACCAAACTCCGTGCTCCACGCCAGTCCGGGCGGCAACGCGGTGGCCAACGCCAAGGCAGCGATCGCCGGCAGTGCACACCAGAGCAAAGGGTCCGCCGCGATGGAGCGCACGCGGAACAGGCTGCCAACAAATCGCCATGACAAGTCGGGCCAGCCGGCCAGGATCCAGCCGATCCCCATGCCGATCCACCAGACAAACCGCCACCACGCATGCATCGGCATGAATCCAAGCGTTGCGAGCAGGTTGACCACCGCCAGTGCGAATGCCACTCCCAGTCCGATGGCCAGCGGGGTTCGGCGCGGGTCACCGGCCTCCATGCGCGGGAACAACACGCGGCGGAGCACCCGACCGTATCCCGCTGCCGCCGCAATCCATAAGACGGACACACACGCACCGCTCGAGAACCATACTTTTGCAGGAAACGCACTCTCCGCCAGCAGCGCGCCCCCAAGAATCACGCCCGCAAGAGCCATCGCAGCGAACTGCGCACGGCGGTCGAGGGGGGCTTCGGGCAGGGTGGAAGCGGCGGTCATGCGGACATCTTCTCAGATCGCTCATGATCCGGCGACCTCATGACCGATATCTCAGCAGCACAACGGCGGACAGGAGTTCGCCCGCGGAATGCCCCGCATCACCCCAGGAACGGAGTTCCACATGAAGGTCCGAACGACACGCTTTGGAGAAGTTGAGATCGACCCCAGTCGCCTGCTCGTGTTTCCACACGGCTTGCTTGGGTTTGCCCGATTCCGCACATTCGCGCTCTTGCAGCCCGATGACCGCGGCGTCTTCTACTGGCTCCAGTCGATTGAAGACCCGGAACTGGCCTTCGTGGTGACCGATCCAACCGCATGGGCGACCGGCTACAGCGTGCCGATCCGTGCCGGTGAACTGACGGAGCTTGGCCTTGAACGCGCCGAGGATGCCACCATCTTTGCCATCGTGAACCGCCGTGACGGCGCCATCACTGCCAATCTTCAGGGACCGATTGTCGTGAATGCGGCATCGCGCACCGGCATCCAACTGGTGCTGAGTGATCGCACTTGGAGCACGCGCCATGAGTTGGTGCGTCTGCCTGGCACCGCGGTTGCGCAAAGCGCCTGAAGCCCGCGCGCAAGCGCGGCACAAACTACGGACCGCCGACGGATCGTCGGTCCACCTTGCAAGCCACGGAAGGCCACCATGCTCGTTCTCTCTCGACACTGCGATGAAGCCATCATGATCGGTGACGATGTTGAGATCGTCATTGTTGATATTCGTGGCGACAAGGTTCGCCTGGGCGTCAATGCTCCCGCACGCGTTGCGGTGCATCGCAAAGAAATCTACGAATCCATCCGCGAAGAGAATGCGCAGGCCGCGTCATTGCGCGGCGTGCTTGGTTCGCTGCCGGGTGGGCCATCCATGGCGCATCAACGTGCGGCGGCCATCGCCAGTATTGCAGCGGCGCGCATCAGTGCGTAAGTGGCGCAACGCGTGGGTCGCGCGTCAGGAAACACAGCCACCCGCCGCGGTAGTGCGCGGGCCGGTGGCAGGGGCGGAGTGATGGGAAAAGGGACAACGCCCCGCGTGATGCGGGGCGTTGTCATTGGTACTTGCAATCTGTCTCAGGCTGAGCGCGCCGTGAATCCACGCGTCACAATTACGCGGCCTTGGCGGTCTTCGCGTGATGCTGGACTGAGCAGTGCGTGCGCGCCGTGGTGACCAGCGTGTCGAAAGTCGCTGGATCATGGATGGCGATTTCGCTGAGCATCTTGCGATTCAACAGGCAGCCCGCGCGGGCCAGGCCGTTGATCATCAGGCTGTACTTGAAACCGCGCATCCGGCACGCTGCAGTGATGCGCGTGATCCAGAGTTGGCGATAGTTGCGGCGGCGCAGGCGGCGGTGACGCCACATGTTGCGCAGGGCGCGCATGATGGCGACCTTGGCTTGCTGCTTGAGGCGGCTCTTGGTTCCGTAGTAACCGCGGGCTTCGCGGAGGAGTTTGCGGCGAGCCTGGGTTCGGGCTGCGCCCTTGCGTGCACGTGGCATGGGGTGTCCTCAGTGTCGTGTCCGGCGGAGGCCGATTCGATCGGCGCTTTGGTCCCGACGGACGATGCGGATGTAAGCACCAACGCTCAGTGCGATGGCGCGACGAACAAACAGTTACTTTGCAGCCGGAGTCGAAGCTGCTGCCGTTGCGGCATCGCGGATCTTCTCGTCTGCAACCGAACGCTCTTCGGAGCGGAGTCCGCGACCGAGGAGCTTCTTCAAGAAGCGCAGGTCACCGCTGCGCGCGTAGCGCGACTTGCGGTAGGACCGAAGTTCTGTACCGGTCTTATTGCTCTTCAAATGGCGGCTATTTGGGGCCTTGAATCGCACCTTGCCCGTTTTGGTGAGCTTGATGCGCTTGAGCAGACCGCGATGGGACTTTTGCTTCGGCATGGTGATCGTTCCTCAGTGAGTGCCGGCTGAAGGCGCGGCGGGGGATCGGCAAAGATAGCGGAATCGGCGCTTGCCGACAATGCCTTTGGCGCAGAATTATCGTTATTTGGTCACTGAGACACAAAGTTGTCAGCGGCAACGCTCGGCCATGACCGCATGTCCAGCATTTCGCGCCCGCGCTCGTCGCGTGGAAGCCAAATGTTGTCCATCGCGGTGGCTGGTGACGTGGTCAGGATTGGCGAAGTTTTCCACTCGATCGCACCATCGCTGAACAACAGATTCTGACCTGAACCACGGTGATTACTCGAATTGAGCACTCGCGACTCGGGCATTGATCCCAAACGACGCGCTTCAATCATTGGATTGGAATCAGCCACCACAACCGTGCGCCCCGGCGTGTCGAGCACAAATCGCTGCCCACGCGCAGGAACCCGATATGCGAAGCAGGGCATGCCAGCGGCGCAGGCCGGGCACTGCAATGAATGAATATCGGTGTAGCCGAGTGCCACGAGTTGTGTCAGGTGTGCGCTGTGGTTCGAGCCCGACCAATCACGCGAGCCTTGTCGGATGACCACAACCCCACCAGGGACCTGGAAGATCAACTGCGTCGGCACCATTGGCGTGTCCTGCAGGTAGACCGGGGTGCCGTTGTTGTTCGGCAGTCCCTGCGAAGAACGTGTGCTTGGCTGTGACTCTGGTGATGTTGAGAAGAGCGAGCCAATGTTTCCGAACGACGCAACGGCCGGTAGCAGTCCGCCGTGGTCGCGCGCGTAGTTGTCGAGTCCTCCGTACAGCGAGCGCATGTTGTTCGCGCAGACGGTCGAAAGGCTCTGTGCACGAATCCGTGCAGCGATTGGCAAGAGGACGCCAACGCCCACCAGTAGCAAGGCGGCGACGCTGACAAAGTCGGACAGTCGGAAGTTGCGCAGTCGTCCGGACTGAATGCGCATCGAAGCTTCGCTCGCCGCTTCCCAGCGGTCAATGCGCGCAAGTGTGGCATCCACGAGGGAACTATCGGAATCGTCAGCGGGGTACGCATCAAGCACCTGCATTTGTCGAACCAGCGCCATTGCGCGCGCCTGGTCGTCCACAGGAAGTAGAGGCACCTTTGATGCATCAAAGCCGTGCTCGGCTAGGAAGTCGAGAACGCGCATGTCTGCGTCGCAGAGTTGCGGCCCGGAGTTTCCTCCGGGCGATTCATTCGGCGGGTGACTCATGCCTTCGACTCCTTGTTCGCGCTTGATGTGCGCGTGGAACGCGCATCAGCAGTCTTCCATGACTCTGCGAAAGTGGCAACAGCAGCGTGCAAACGACTTTTTACAGTGCCCAGCGGCACACCAAGAACTTCAGCGATTTGCTGGTAGCTCATCTTCTGAAAGTAATTGAGCTGGAGAACTTCGCGATAAAGGGCAGGCATTGAATCCACCACATCTTTGACGCGATCTCGCGTCTCCGCGCCCTCAAGCGAGACCGAAGGCACTTCGGCCTTGGACTGCATGAGATCCACCATCCGTGTTCCATCAGGGTCGCCGCCGATTGGGGCGTCAAGGCTTGCAGCGCGACGGCGCTTCTGCCGTCGGTGCCAGTCTCGCGCCTTGTTGGCGGCGATCGTGAAGAGCCATGGTTTGAAATTGCGTGTGCTGTCGAAGGTGCTCGCTGCAAGGTGAACCTGCAGAAAGGTCTCCTGAAAGACGTCGTCGGCAGCCGCGCTTGAGCCAAGGAAGCGGGCAAGGAAGCCGTGCAGTTCCGTCCGATAGCGCTCCAACAGGGCGGCGAACGCTTGGCGGTCGCCGTCGATGTAGGCAGTCAGGAGGGATTCGTCGGTTTGCTCGGCGGTCGCCATCGTGGAAGGTGCGCTTCCGGCGGTCGCGCGGTGCGGCATACTACGGCAGGAACGGGGCTTCGCCGCGGTTCCTTCCGTGAATTGGCGGACTCGTCGGGCCACGACCCCGGCAAGGTCGCCGAGGCCGTCCAGCATGGTGTCGAAGGGGAGGGCGTTGACGGCGCTTCCCTGCGCGGTCATCAGTTCCTCAAGGGTAATCGCTCGTGCAGCGATGGTCGTCATGAAGGTGCTACGATCTCGCCCCCGACTCGGATCGCCCGAGTTCGGACTGTTTGTGAAGATTTCCTTCGCCCCCTTAGGAGCCCCGGAACCACCATGGCTGTCCCGATTTCCCAGATGTGGACCGTTGCTTCGTACGTTCTCGGACAACGTGTCCGCGGAATCAAGCGCTACCCGTTAGTGCTCATGCTTGAGCCACTCTTTCGCTGCAATCTGTCCTGCGCTGGCTGCGGCAAGATTCAGTACCCGCCGCACATCTTGAAGAAGAACCTCAGCGTTGCAGAATGCATGCGCGCGGTCGACGAGTGCGGCGCGCCCATGGTGAGCATTCCAGGCGGCGAACCATTGCTGCATCCGGAGATCAAGGAAATTGTTGAGGCCTTGGTTGCGCGCAAGAAGTACATCTACCTCTGCACGAACGCGCTCCTCTTAAAGGAGAAGCTCGAAGCCGGTTTCTTCAAGCCAAGCAAGTACCTCAGTTTCAGTGTCCACATGGATGGCCAAGAAGAGCACCATGACTTCGCGGTCTGCCGCGAGGGCACTTTTCAGAAGGCGCTCGAAGGCATTCGCCTCGCAGTGAAGATGGGTTTCCGCGTCACCACCAACACCACGCTGTTTCAAGCCACGGATCCCGGTTCGGTACGCAATTTCTTTGATGAGATGATGGAGCTCGGCGTTGAAGGCATGATGGTCAGCCCCGGCTACGCCTACGACAAGGCTCCCGATCAGGAGAGTTTCTTGGGTCGCCGCAAGACCAACGAGCTCTTCGAGATGATTCTCTCCAATCGCAAGAAGAGTTGGAAGTTCAACATGAGCCCGCTTTTCCTTGAGTTCCTCATGGGTAAGCGCGACTTTGAGTGCACTCCGTGGGGCAGCCCTGCTTTCAACATCTTTGGATGGCAGAAGCCGTGCTACCTCCTTCAGGAGGGGTACTACGACACCTTCAAGGAACTCATGGAAGACACCGCTTGGGAACGCTACGGCGTCAAGAGCGGTAATCCGAAGTGCCAGAACTGCATGGTGCATTGTGGCTACGAGCCAACAGCTGTTGATTACACATTCTCAGGTGTCACAGGCATCTGGGCGAACGTGAAGGCGCTGGTTGCTCCGCTCTACCCAAACCAAGCCGCTGCAGAGCGACTGGTTGAGGAATCGAAGAAGCCCCATCGTCCCATTGAGCGCTTGGTGCAACTTGGGATAGCGAAAGATGTTGGCGAGAAGAGCGCAGCGTGATCGCGGCAATGTATCGCGGTGGTCGTGTGTTGATGTGCACGCCCGCGGTAGCGTTGATGATGGCGGCCGTGATGCAGGTTGGCTGCCAATCGGCAGAGCCTGTGCTTGCGGACGGCGCGCCTGTGCTTGCTGATGGCGCGCCCGCCACGCTTCATGTGACGGTGCTCGGCATAACGCTTGGGCGCGGGATGGTGCGCTGTGCGCTCTACGCAGATCGGGCCACTTTCTTGACGCGCGGTGGAATTGCCGAGGGGTTCAGCGTCCCTGCGGCAAAGGAGCGCGCCGAGTTTGAATTGCACGCGCGTTCGGGGCGCCCGGTGGTGGTCTCGGTCTTTCAGGACATTGATTCAAATGAAGAACTCAATCGCGGTCCACTGGGAATACCCAGCGAACCGTGGGGATTCAGCGGCAAGCCTGCGCCGCTACTGCCGCCATCATGGAACGCGTGTGCGATCGTCCCGACTGCTGGTGACAATCAAATTGAAATTCACTTGATCGGAAAGGCGCGCTGAAGATGGGGAGCGCTAGCAAAGAGAAATCCGCTGGTATGCCTGAGTCAGTGCGCGCATTGACCGGACCAACGGCGAGCGCGTTTGCATGGATCGGCGATCGCAGCAGTGATTTCATTGAGCACGCCTGTCGCGTGCAGTTCAGTTCCGCTGGCCTTGACAGCGCCAAGTTTGCGGAGGGACCGATGATCCTTGCTGCCAACCATCGAAGTTTGCTTGATACCGCCGCTATTCGCCACGCGCTTCCTGCTGCAATGCGTGCACGGACGGCGACGGTTGGTGCGCGGGATTTCTTTTCGCCGTCAGCTTCTGATCGGGGCTTAAAGCGATTGTTTCGGACTGCGCTGTGTTCGTATGTCGTACGGACGTACCGCGTCTGTCTCATTGGTCGCGGTGATGACATGGGTGATGGCGTTGAGCGAATCACGGGGCTGCTGCAGTCTGGTTGGAATGTGATTTTGTTTCCAGAAGGAACACGGGCGCGGAGCGCGTCGATGGGGCGCTTTCGCATGGGAGTGGCGCACATCGCGCGGGCAACTCATGCGCGTGTTCTGCCGATTTGGATTGAAGGCAGCGATCGACTGCTGCCGGTGGGCGGGAAGTTCATCAATGCCGGCGCAGTTCATGTGAATGCAGGAACGCCGATGCGGATCGAGGCGAATGAATCGAATAGTGATTTCTTAAGTCGAATGCGCGGTGAAATTGAGGCGTTGCGGGGCGGCTAGACGGGTGCGCCGCGCAGCCTGCGCATGGTTGTAAAGCTCCACAATGCACCAATGATGGGCGCAGCGAGGAGAGTTGCTACGGGAGCAAAGTAGCCCGCAATCCATCCGATTGCAACGAGGAGCAACGGTGCGTTGGTTCGAAGCGCGATCCACATGATGATGCCAGCAACGGTTGCAGCGACCGGCAGTGAAGTGTTCATCGCAGTAAGTGCACCTGCGGTGATGCCCGTGACGGCAACCGTGAACGCGGCCAGCATGCTCACCAGGCACCGCGATATGCGTTCGCGTTTGCCGAGCGGCCAAAGCAGATCGATGCGCGTGGATCCGTCGTGTGTCCAGTGTCGTCCGCTGCTGAATGCGCGCAGCAGAATGCTGTACACAAGAACGAGCGTGCCTTCGAGCCAGTCGCGCTTAAATTGATAATGGCTTGGAGCAATCGCCGCATTGCGGTAGATGACTGGTATCTCCACTTGCTGCAGTTGCGCTCCGGACCATACGAGCCGGATGATCGCTTCTTCTTCCCATGCATAGCGGCCGCTTCGGCAATGCAGCGCGCGGGTCATTGCAAGTGGATAGAGCCGCATGCCGCACGCCGCATCGCCAACGATGGCTCCGCACGCGGCGCGTACGGCAAGTCCACTTAGAAATCGCCCGAAGAGGCGCGCGGTCGGATAGGTGCTCGGCAGCGCGCGGCGATCACCCAGGACGAGTGTTCGTTCTGGACGTACTGCGGGAAGCGCGTTCAGAAAGTCAGCGATGCGCGCGCAGTCATGTTGCCCATCGGCATCGATCGTCAACGCGTGTGTTGCTCCGCGCTTGGTGGCGGCGTCGAAACCGGCGAGCAGGGCAGCGGCTTTGCCCTGGTTCTTCGGTCCACGAATCACTTCGCCGGACGCGCGGTGCGCGCGGAGCCAGTACTCGGCAATTTCCGCGCCGCCATCAGTGCTGCCATCGTCAACAACAATCGCGTACAGGCCCTTGGCGTGGAGGCCAGCAAGAACATCCGGAACCGTCAACGCGTGGTTGTAGAGGGGAATGATTCCGACAAATGAAGGCATCTGTGGCGTAGGTTAGTCTGCAGGACAATGGCGGAACGGATTGATGTTGCAGCACTGATTGCCAGCGCCCGAGAAAACGCGCGCGAGTCGCACTTTGGTCACATGAATCCGGCGTTCGCAAAGCTCGTGGAATTGATTGGCGTCGATCGCAGTTATGTTCGTGGCGAAGGCCAGTACCTGTGGGATGCGCAGGGAAATCGAATCCTTGATTGCTTGGCCGGATACGGGGCGCTGGCGCTTGGTCGCGCACATCCGGTTGTTGTGGACGCCATTTCGCAATGCCTCACGCTCGCCCCGCCAGCGTGGGTGCGTTGGGAGTTGAACCCGTTGGCTGCTGAGGCTGCTCGTCGGCTTAAGTTGCAGTGTGGTGGGGGCGTTGATCGCGTGTTCTTCACGAACTCAGGAACCGAAGCGGTGGAGGCGGCCATCAAATTTGCGCGCCAGCACACTGGGCGACCGGGCTTGCTTGCGTGGTCGGACTCATTTCACGGTCTGACCTGCGGCGCACTTTCCATTAATGGCAATGAAGATTTACGGCGCGGATTTGGTCCGCTTCTGCCGGGCGCTGCGATCATTGAGTTTGGTGATCTTGAAGCGCTCGAACGCGCGCTCAGTTCACGGACGGTCGCAGCCGTAGTTGTTGAGCCTGTTCAAGGAAAGACGCTTCGTTCGCTTGCGCCGGGCGTGCTGCGCGAGGCTCATGCTCTGTGCAAGCGCTATGGCACACTGCTGATTGCTGATGAAATTCAAACCGGCGCGGGCCGAACCGGCGCATTTCTTGCGGTGCATCACGATGGCGTCGAGCCCGAAATTGTGGTGATGGCGAAAGCACTCTCTGGCGGATTCGTGCCGGTTGGTGCCGTCTTGGTGCGGAGCGATGTGTGGGATTCCACATTCAGTTCAATGGACCGATCGGTCGTTCATAGCTCCACTTTCCATGAAGGACCACTGGCGATGGTTGCGTTGATCGCCACGCTTGAGGTCATCGTCGAGGACAAGTTGGCGGCTCGTGCTGCGGAATTGGGTGAACTGCTGATGCGCAGGCTGCGAGCAGAGTGTGCGGGGATTGGCAGCGTTCGTGAGATCCGCGGCAAAGGGCTCATGATTGGTATTGACCTTGATACAGCCAGAATTCCTAGCTTTGCGAACGTGCCGCTTCTCGGCCGATTTACGGAACCGATGATTGGCCAAGCGGCCATCATGGAGCTGCTCGAGGCGCATTCGATCTTGGCGCAAACAACCGGCGCGCGTCGCCCACTGCTGAAATTTATGCCGCCGCTGGTGGTGAACGAAGCAGATGTTGAAGCAATTGCCACGGCAACTGCAGCAACATGCCGCGCTTTGGGTGCCGGGCGTTTCTATGGGGCGATGCGGTCAGTGGCGGGAAACATGGTGCGCTCGGGTCTTGGGCTCAGTCCGGCCTGAGTGCGATAGAGCGTCGCGGTTACTTCGGTGCAGGGGCAGGGGCAGGAGCAGCAGCAGGAGTTTCGATCACAATCGAGAGTCCGTCGCGCTCCTTCATGGTCTGTTCCAGTTGCTTCTCAAGCTTGGCGATGCGCTCTGCCTTGTCCTTCTTGGATTGCTCGAGCGTGATTGAGCCACTCTTGAAAGCCGGATTCGATTCTGGATTGATGCGACGTGCAATCTCAAGTTGCTTGTTGTTGAGGTTGATGAGCGTGCGATAGAGGGTGATCTTGGACTGTGAATTGGCGGTCTTCAGGTTGTCGCGCGCTGTGACTGCTTGCACTTCATAGGCTGCGATCTTGTCAGTGATCCGCCCGTAGTCGGAGGTTGCACAGCCAGCGAGGATGATGACGGCAATCAGTGCGGACGCGATTGAGCCTGTGTGCTTCATGGGGGACATGATAAGGATTGCCATCGGAATCGGAGGAGTGCTTTGCTGCATTCTCCCGAGTTCCGGTATGGTGCAACGGCTGTGGAATTCCCAGAACTGCGCCATCGATCGAAAGAGCGGGAGAGCATGGACGATGCTTCTCCGAGCCGTTCGGTTCTCACTGATGAGTATCGATTTCTTCGGCGCCTGAACCGCGCGACTGGCGCGGCCGATGCGATCGTGAACGCGATTGCGGATCGGGTGCCTGGGGCATCTACGCGTCCGTTGTCGCTTGTTGACTTTGGGTGCGGCGGAGCTGATATTCCTGAGAGATTCTTGCGGTTGGCGCAGACGCGCGGTTGGGACTGCTCCGTTCTTTGCACTGACCGGAGCGAGGATGCCATCGACATGGGGCGGGCGCGAGCCGCGGCTGGGTCCGCGACGGGTTCGCTTGCTCAAGCAGGAACTGAGTTCCGCGTTGTTGACATGCTTGCAGCGGAGAGCATTCTTGGTGCGCGGAGCTTTGATGTGGCGCACGCTTCGCTGGTCATGCATCATCTTGATGATGAGTCTGCGGTCGCTGGCCTGCGCGCGATGTCTGCGGTGGCGCGTGAACTGGTTGTGTGGAACGATTTGATCCGCGATTCGCTTGGCATCTGGGGCGCACAACTTTCTACCTTGGCAGCAAGTCGTGAGTTGCACCATGACGCCGTCGTCAGTGTGCGCCGCAGCTTTACCATGCCCGAGGCGCGCGCCGTGGCGGAAGCCGCAGGGCTGTTAGACATTCGAGTGCGTCGCGTGCGTGGCGCGCGGTTCGTGCTGACCGGTGTACCTGGTCCGTTGCAGCCGATACCGGTGGGGCGTCCGCTTGCCCGCGCCGAGGCCATCCGTTTTTCGTACGGCACGCGGCGCGTCCTTTCCGACGTGAGTTTCGTGGCGCGTTCCGGTGAACTCGTTCACGTCACCGGAGCGAACGGGTCAGGAAAGAGCACGCTCCTGGCATGCATGGTGGGGGCATTGAAGCCGTCAGCAGGGCGCGCTTGGATTGATCAGACCGCGTTGCTGCCGGGCTTTCACCCTCAGGAAGGTGGGCTATTTTCAGCACTGAACGTCGTGGCAAATCTAGAAACGTCCGCGCGTTTGGCGCAAGTTCCCGCCGCGGAACGATCCGCCGCAGTCGCGCGCTGCATGCGCGAATTTGGACTTGAAGACCATGCCGCGCGCCGCGTTGACCGATTGTCGGGCGGATTGCGCCGTCGAACGGCGCTCGCGTGCGCAGTCATTCACACACCGTTCGTGTTAGTGCTTGATGAACCAGATGCTGGGCTCGACGCGGGCGGGCGCGAGGCGTTGGTTCGTACCGTTGAGTCGGTCCTCTCGCGGCGCGGGACAGTGATTCTTGCAACGCACGCCTCATCCTGGCTCGACGCGTTGCCAAGTTTCGCGCGGCGCGTTGAGGTGAACCTGTGACTCTTTCTGCATTTCACCCCGCGCGGCTCGTGATTGATCACCTGTACTTTGGAGCCATTTGTTCCATACCAGCGCTCGCGCCCGCGATGGGTCGAGCGGTAGCGATCGGTGGAATGGCGGCGGTGCCTGCTTGGCGGCGCGCGCTGCGTGCCAACGCTCGCTTGGCACTTGGTCCGCAGGCTTCAGAATCGGAAGTACGCGCAGTTGCTGCCGGAATGCTTCTGAACATGCAGCGATCGATTGCAGACATACTGCTTTCAGAAGGAATTTCGGCCGACGCACTGGCAGCGCGTGTGAAACGATTCTCCGGCCAAGAGCAATACCACGCCGCCCATGACCTGGGTCGTGGAGTAGTCGTTGCGAGTGCACACATGGGCGCATTTGAGCCATCCATTGCGCTTCTTCGAAGGTTTGAGCCTCGCATTCATGTTCTCTTTCATCCGGATCCGATGCCGCGATTTGAGCGCGCACGCAGCGCGCTGCGGCAATCACTCGGTGTCATTGAGCATGCGGTGAGTGATGGCGTTTCTGCGTGGGCTGCACTGCAGGATGCGCTGCGCGCCAACGAGGTAGTGGTGTTGCATGCCGATCGTGTGATGCCCATGCAGCAGGGATCGCGAATCCCATTCTTGGGGGCGAGTGACGCGGTGCTTCCAACGGGCGCAGTGCGTTTGGCTCTCGGATGTGGTGCGCCAATTGTCCCAACCTTTTGTTACCGAAATGGCGACGACTTAGAAGTTGAAATGATGGCACCGATCTATTGCGAACTCGAATCGCTGCGTTCCACAGAAGTTGCATGCCACCCAGCGCAGCAAGCGTTGGTGGCAGCGCTCGAAATAGCGATCCGCAAGCATCCTTCCCAGTGGATGGCATTCATGCAGATCAGGGAGGGGCGGCAATGATCATTTTGACTATTGCGATGTTGCGCTCGTTCGTTGCGGATCGAATTGCTGCGCTGTTGACTCTGGTAGCGCCGATTGCGTTCTTCTCGCTGATTGCTCTGTTCTACAGGCATCTAGAGGCAACCGACGGATTCCGATTTGAGATTGCTGTAGTTGACGACTGCGGATCATCTGACGCGCGGCTCTTTGTTCAAGCAATGGAGTCGTCTGCCATGCAGCGCGTGCATGTTTCAGAGTTGCGGGACGGGGAAGGCAATAACCGCGGAATGCTGGCAACAGTTCGCATTCCGGATGGATTTAGTCGCGTCGATCCGCATGTGTTGGTGGAGGCGGCGTCGCCACTTCCGGGTGCTTCTGATGCCGCGCTGCAGTTGGTGAATGCAGCAAACGCACGTGCCTTTGCAGTGAACGTCCCGGTGCTCTCGGTCCAGATCACATCACTCGACGGCATGTTGGTTCGCGGAAGCGCTGCGGGCATTGCGCTGATCTTCATCATGTTCTCATCTGCCTCGATCGCGTCGCGAAGCCTCGGTGACGACGCACTCGGATTGCAGGACCGATTACGGTCACTGGGCATCAGTGCTGCGGCATCAACGGGCGCGCGTATCGTGGCGATTTCGGTTATTGCGTGGTGGCAGTTGGCTTTGACGCTGGCATGGGCAGCCGCGGTGTTTCACTTGGTTCCAAGTTCGGTACTTGCGTTGGCGTGCGCGAGCGGGGTTGCCGCAGTTTCGAGCGCGGCATTCTTCGTAGCGCTTGCTGGGCTGTGCGGTTCGCGCGCTCGATTCTTAGCCATTGCACCTGTGATCACGCTCGTTCTGAGTGCTCTGTCTGGAAGCATGATTCCGCGGATACTGCTTCCAAAGACAATCGCCTCGGTAGGTGGCTGGTTGTTTCCGGCCTGGGCGATTGATGCCTGTAGCGCAGCGATCGACGGTCGATTTGATATGCGATCAATTGGCTTGCTCATAGCGATTTCAGTTGGCTCCACAGTGGTGGCGCTCGCCTGTGCGCGACGGAGTATGCGGTAATGCATGCGCCCATCGCCATTGTCCGAACCGCTGCTTTGGGGGCCATGGGTGTTGATCTGGACTCAATCGCTGCGGCACTTCGCAGTACTCGTTGCGGTGTTGGAATAGCTGATGCGTTGGAACAGGCTCCGGCGATCGCCGCTGGCGTGGGGCAGGTGGATCTTGGTATTCACACTGTCGCAGATGGTGACTCAGCGCAGCACGCTATTTCGCGCGTTGCTGCATCGGACACAGACCGAGCTGAGCGATTATTCCGTCGTGCGCTCGCACAACTGCTCGGTGCTGATCCGGCGCGAACGCTCGCCGTGGATCCGTCGCAGGTGGCGATAGTGGTTGGCACCACGCTTGCTGGCATGCGCCATTGCGGCGCGGCGATGCGCTTGGAAGCAGCGGGACACGCGTCGGAATCGCTGCAGTCCTATGCAGGTATTCCTGCTGGATCTGTACTGCGTCGAGCGATTGAAGGACTCCCAATTGCTGGCGGGGCGATCACTGTTTCGTGTGCGTGCGCATCAGCCTTGAGCGCGATTGCACATGGTTGCTCGTTGCTTCGCTCCGGAGCGGCATCCTGCGTCATTGCTGGCGGATATGACCCAATTTCTGAGTTTGCCTATGGTGGATTCTCAGCATTGCAGTTGGTGGCTGCCGGTCCACTGAGCCCATTCGCTGAAGATCGACAGGGCATGAAACTTGCGGAAGGGTGCGCGCTCTTACTATTACGGCGGCTGCCCGACGCGCTCGCGCGTGGAGAGGTTCCCGTGGCGATTATTGAAGCGATCGGCGAGTCGAGCGATGCGCATCATTTGACGCAGCCGCATCCGGAAGGTCGAGGCGCGTCCGTTGCGCTTGCAGCTGCTGTTTCCAACGGAACGCCAGATCTATTGATTGCCCATGCCACCGGAACTGCTGGAAATGACGCGGCGGAGTATGAGGCGTACCGAACGGCGTTTGGTGCGGACCTCTCGCGCATTCCGGTGACTGCATTGAAGAGTCGCTTCGGTCATCCGCTTGGCGCGGCGGGTGCGTTGGAACTACTCGCGGTCCTCAAGTGTGCTGACGCGGGATTCATGCCAGCCGGACTGGGGCGACCGGTCGATCGTCAAGCATTCCCTGAGATTGATCTATTGCATGAGAATCCTCGGCCGGGAGCACCGACACGGGTAACCGTTCTGGCCGCAGGATTCGGCGGCGCAAACGTGGCGATGTCGGTCATTCGTGGGGTCGGTGCGAGCGCGGTGCCGGAGAACACGCATGCGCGTGAGGCATCGCGCGTCGGTATTCGAGCCGTCGGTTGCGTCTCTGCCGGTGGGCGCGGAATCGCAGGCCTTGAGCATCTTGCCGACTGCAACACGCGTGATGTTTCTGAGGAAATCCTCGCGCCACTACTTGACCGTGCGCGAACGCGCCGCCTTGCGTTGCTGCCGCGTTTGATGCTCGCTGCAACCCGCGATCTCTGTGATGCTTCCGGCTTGAGTGCGCATGAATTGGCGTCCATACCGCTTCTTGCGGCATCATGGCACGGTGCGGCTGGATTCACGGAGCAGTACTACCGCGATCTCCTTGCTTCGGGAATCGATCTCGCGAACCCCGTGCTCTTCGCCGAGTCTGTTCCGAATGTCGGCAGCGCACACGTATCACTTGGTCTCGGCATGACCGCCGCAAGTGCCACCGTGATCGGTACCCGCACCGCGGGTTTCGAGGCAATGTTCCTTGCCTCGTGCCGCATTCGATCGGGCGAATGGAAGCGTGCCCTCATTGTGATGGCTGACGAATCCCACCCGACGATCGACGCTGTACTCGGCAATTGCACGGGCAGCAACGTGCGCAGTCGCTCCGCCGGGATCGCATTTCTCATGGAGCGGATCGACTCAAGCACGGGGAATTCACTGCCGGAAGTCATGGAGATCGGACGTGCACAGGTCGATCGCGGAGCCCTGCGCCCAGGCGTGAGTGGACACGGAGGAACCGCATTTCCTGAGATTGGCTGTGTCGCTGGACCAGCGGCGTTGGCGCTTGAAATTGCGCGACCGCGCACCCGCGATGTGGCAATTTCTAGCGCGGATCCGAACGGATTTGTCTGGACCGTGCAGGCGAGTGCACACGGGGTTCTTCAGTCGTTTGCTACAGTATGAACGTGTTGCCCTTGTCCTCTGTTCCCTGTGCGCCTCAGTCTCATTCCGGACATGGTTCCGATGCTTGGCGCGCCACTGGTGACGCCGCAAGTGACTTGCCATCGTGGACTTCGAGTGAGCTCGAACGCGGTGCCACGATGGCATCAACGAGCGTTTCTGTCGCTGCTTGCGCCGGAGAGCAACTTGCGCAAGCAGCGTTCACTGCGTTCTCGAACGTGCTCAATGAACTTGATGGCGCGGCGACCCGTGTCTGGGCGTATTTGCCAAGGATTACTGCGAGCGATTCTGATGGACTCGATCGCTACATGCGCATGAACACTGGTCGTGCGCAGGCGTACCGCGCGGCGCGCTGGCCGATGGCATTCATGCCAGCGGGAACCTGCGTTGGCCACGCCGGCGACGCGCTCGTTGTTCATGCGCTTGCCATGCCGGGCAATCTGCGGGCGATTGAAAATGCAAGACAGCTTCCCGCGTGGCAGTATTCCTCCAAATTTGGTCCATCGGCACCGCCGTTCACGCGAGCAGTTGTTTCCGACCATCTACTGATGGCATCGGGAACAGCGGCGGTCGTTGGTGAGGATGTCGCGCATCCGGATGACATCGAGGCGCAGTGGCGCGAGGCGCTCAGTCATCTCGCAGCGCTACGGACGTCTGCCGGAGCGCGCGGACATTGGCGGTCGGTGCAGATTTACGTGCGCGAGAAGGCTCATATCAGCGCGATTTCCTGCTTGGCGCAACATGAATTTGCCGATCAATGCGAACGCGTCCTGCACGCCCCGCTGTGTCGCGACGCGCTTCTTGTGGAAGTAGAGGCTGTCGCCGATGTCTGAAATATTGCACGTTGATTGCCTGGTCATTGGTGCTGGCCCCGCTGGTAGCGCGGCGGCTATCGACATGGCACGTGAAGGCTTAAAGGTACTGGTGATTGATCGTGGCGAGTTTCCGCGCTTTCGCATCGGCGAGAGCTTTCTGCCCCGCACCAAGCGCGCACTCCGTCGCCTTGGCGTTCTCGATCGGTGCATGGCTTTGCCGCATGCTCGGAAAGTTGGCGTTGAGATATCCATGGGCGATCGCCGCTATGGATCGCGAACATACTTCTTCCGCGACACGATCGGTAACGGCGAGAAAGACGCGTTCAACATGGCGCGCATCCATCTTGACATGATGATGGTTGAAGCGGCGCGTGACGCGGGCGCAGAGGTTCGCACTTCGTGCGTGTTGCGATCAATTCAGTCGCACGGCGATGATGGCATTATCGCCGACACCGATGCCGGCACGGTCCATGCCAAGTGGATGATTGACGCGAGCGGGCAGGCGAGCGCCTTGGGGCGCGAATTTGGAACGCGCCGATATCACTCATTTCTCCGCAATGTTGCCTACTTTGAGCACTTTGAAGGGGTCATTCGCCCGTCAGGCAACGCTGCCGGTTGCTTCGGACTCACCGTGATGGACGAGGGTTGGTTCTGGCTGATTCCGCTTGATGACCAGCGCACAAGCGTTGGTTTCGTAGCACGTGAACCGCTGCACCGCACTCTTGATGTCGCTCCGGAAGATCGATTCTGGTGGGCAGTGGAACGCACGCCGATTATGGCTGAGCGCATGGCGAACGCGCGCGGGCCTTCCACGAATCGCGTCATTGCGGACTTCACTTACCGGTGTGATCCCTTTGCAGGCCCCGGATTCTTTCTGGTGGGCGACGCCGCCGCATTCCTCGACCCGGTGTGGTCGACGGGTTTGACGCTTGGGCTGCTCGCCGCCGAGCAGGCGGCTGCAGGCGTGGTTCGTATGTCGCGCGGTGGAAGGCCGGCGGCAGAGCGCGCCCGCTATCAAGCATGGGCGACTCGAGTGGTTGGTCGCGCCTTCCGATTGGTCGAGGGGTTCTATGACCCCGGCTTCCGTGATCTTCTCTTTGCTCCAAGTCAGCCTCGTGAATTGGTGCGCGGATTCGTGACGCTGCTCGCTGGTGAATTTGATGCAGTTCAGCCCGCGACGGCGGTGCGTTGCTGGGCGCTCGGTTCCATGTGTGCAGTGCAGAAACGCGTTGGGTTTGCCCCCCGGACTCGGCCATTCCGGTTGCGCCCAGACGGCGTGACAGATCGGGCTCCGCTCGTACGCCTCGCTCGTGGAGCCGCTCTGCAATGAACCGTTTGCTCGTGGCGCTCGCGGAACAGTGCGCCACTGCTCCGGACCGCGTTCGGGTCACCGACCCGGACGGTCGCGAGTGGACCAACCGTGCGCTCTTGAATTCAGTGGATGCAGTGTCGCGGGCGATCGAACTTCGCTGCGCAGCTGGCTCATTCGTTGCAGTATCGGTTCCGTCCGGCGGTCACTTCTGGATTGCCAGTCTTGCGGTCATGCTTGCTGGATGTGATGCCGTATTGATGGCCAACGCAGCGCCCGGCGCCATGATGGAACGAGTTCAGCGTGAACTTGCACCAAGCATCATCATTGACAGCGCGCTTCTTGCGGAATTGATTCACAACAGCGCTGCGAGCGCGGCCGATAGCAAGTGCACGCAACCACATGGTGGAATTGTGCTGCTTTCGTCGGGCACCACGGGAGTGTCGCGTTTCGTTCACCGCAGTCCGGAAGCAGTTGATTGCGTTGCCGCTGGACTTGTTGACGCTCAGCTGTATCAGCCCAATGACATCGTTGGCTCATTCTTGCCGATGCACCATGCGTACGGATGTGAGCATGCGTTTTTAGCGCCGCTGCTGTGTGGTGCATCAGTCAGGCAGCAAGCGTCATTCACTATCGAAGGTGCCCACGAGTTCATTTCTCAAGGCGTGACCGTCCTTCCGCTGGTGCCTGCAGCTGCCGCGGCGCTTGCAAGCAGCGTCATTCCACCGCACACACTCCGCTGCGCCGTGGTGGCGGGGTCGCCGCTTCGTAAACAAGTGCGCACGCATTTCGAGCGAGTATTCGGCATTCCGCTCGTTGACCTGTACGGAGCAAGCGAAGTTGGCACCATCTGGCTTGATCGCGGCACCGGCGGGCACCCAATTGCCGGAGTGGATGTTCGACTTGTTGATCCTCTGTGCCGGGAATCCATGATCGACGTTCCAACGGGCGCGGGCGGCGAACTCGCGGTGCGCTCGAACGCAGCATTTGATCGCATTGTTGGTCATGCGGGCGACCAAGAGCCCATGCAGAGCGGATACTTTCGAACCGGTGATCTTGGAGTCCGTTCCGCCGATGGGCTCTTTCACATCACAGGTCGAGAGAAACTGGTGTTTGACGTCGCTGGCCTGAAAGTGAATCCGTATGACATTGAAGCGGCCATCGAAGAACACCCCGATGTCGCCGTGGCGCTTGTTGAACCGGTCGTGCTTGCTGATGGCCTGACCCGCGTCGCTGCGTCCATAGAGTTGACCTCACCCGATATCCAACTCGATGCGGCGACCCTGCGCGCGTTCATCGCCGAGCGGGTACCCGCGCACGCGGTTCCTCGAACCATCTCGTTTGTAAAAAAATTCAAGCGAACGGCGAGTGGAAAGGTGCTACGGATGGCAACCGTCATTCCGCCAGTCGTAGCGCGACCGTCTCAGTTGCGAAACCGGTCCGATCGCGAGCGGTGGACGCAAGCGTTGTTCAACAACAGCGCCATGGGCTATGACCGAGCAAATGGCGCGCTTCTTGGCGGACTTGGGCATAGTTACCGAAGACGCATACTTCAAGCATCGGGACTTCGCGAAGGTATGTCGGTCTTAGACGTTGGCAGTGGTACTGGCATGTGTGCGCTGCTTGAGCAGGAGATCGTTGGCAAATCCGGTCGGGTGGTGGCGCTCGACCCGAGTTCCGGAATGTTGGAAGTGGCGCGCACCCGTGGAGTTCGAGAAACGGTACTCGGTGCTGCTGAGCACTTGCCCTTTGCGAGCGCTTCATTTGACTGCGTTTCAATGGCGTACATGTTGCGACACGTTGAGGACATGCGCGTCGTCTTCGCCGAAGCTCGGCGCGTCCTGCGAACCGGCGGACGGATCGTGGTACTCGAAGTCACTGCTGCGCGTGGAACGATCGCCGCCCCGATCTTCCGATTTGCCATGCGACATGTTGCGCCCGCAGTCGGAGTGTTGGCAAGTGGTCGCCCATCGACATTCCCAATGATGCGCTACTGGGCTGAGACGGTTGACGATGCGGTTCGACCAGCAGTCATCGTTTCCGCGCTGGAAACCGCAGGGTTTGTCGGCGTTCGCCACGCTACGGAATTGAGTGTCATGAGTTACTACCGCGGCGTCGTTCCGGAGTAACAGTCGCTCACTGCTCTGTAGTCGGCGGAACCGCCAAAACCAGAATTCCAGATGCCAATCGTTCCGATTGACAGTGAGCCACTACATCAAATTGATGCAGCGCTCCCATGCCTCCGGAGACCTTTGCGCTGAGGTCAATCTGGCAGGGCGGACGCGCGGGCGCGTGGAACCGCAGGTTGATATGCGCCAAATACCCCGGTCGACGCGCCCCGATTCCTTCGCCTGGCAGAGAAGTCAATGCAATGCCAGCGGCTTGCGCGAGCGCCTCGCCGATCAACACTCCGGGAACGATGGCGCCGTCAGGAAAGTGCCCGCGCAGGAAATCCTCATCGCCGCGGACATTCCATGTTGCCTGCACCGCCCCTTCACTGAGTTGGCAAATTTCAGTTACAAACAAAAACGGCTCGCGGTGCGGCAAGATTTGTTCGGGTGAACCGTGGTTCACTTGCCTGCCGCCAACAACTCTGCATGCGCAAATGTAATGAACACCCCCACGCTCGACATCGTGTCTTTGCCGAGCTTCTTGGGAGCGATCTTGTGGCCAAATCGCTTCTCGATGCCGGTCACCAACATCAGCAAGTCGAGCGAGTCCAGTGCAAGTCCGCCGCCGATGAGCTGGAGGTCGTCGGGAAGATCCATCCCGGTGAACTTGAGGTCCACCTGGAGGATTTCGCGTACGGCAGTGGCGACTTGTTCGCGTTGCGTGGTCACGAGGGCGGAATGGTAGCGGCGGCGGGGCAGTACGAATTACGGATGTTTATAAGCCGATCACACCACTTGCGCGGCGAGTGATGCCCGCCGTTCCGTTCCATCTACGAATACATGGACCGCTCCCCCCATGAGGGATCGATCATGGAATGGGCTGTTTCTGCTCTTGGAAACACTTGCTGAAAGATCGACGTTCCACTGTGCAGCGGGATCGATGACCGTCACGTCCGCAGGTGCACCGATGCGCAGTGTGCCAAGCCCCAATGTATCAAGTCCAAGAAGCTTGCTTGGTTGGATGGTCATGAGCGCAATGAGACGTGGCCAACTGATGGCACCGCTCGTGACGAGCGCTTCTACATAGAGCGGAAGAGCATGTTCGAGCCCAATGATTCCGAACGACGCATGAGCGAAATCGCGCGCTTTCTCAGCTTCGGTGTGTGGGGCGTGATCCGTTGCCAAGACATCAATTGTGCCGTCTGCCACAGCAGCACGGAGCGCTTGAACATCTGCACTGGTACGCAGTGGAGGATTCATCTTCGCGTTCGTGTTGTAGTCGTCACACGCCGCGTCGGTCAGGAGCAGGTGGTGCGGGCTTGCCTCGCCGCTCACGGGTTGGCCGGCAGCACGTGCACGGCGCAGGATTTCGGTGCTTCCTGCCGTGGACAGATGTTGCGCGTGGTACCGCGCGCCCACAGCGCGATTGAGCATGACATCGCGCTCCAGCATCAATTCTTCAGCGATCGATGGCCAAGATCCAAGACCAAGCTTTACTTGCAGCGGGCCAGCGTTCATGGCGGCGCCCTGCGTGAGTGTTGGTTCTTGGCAGTGCTGCATGAATGCACAGCCAACCACTTTTGCCATTTGCAGCACGCGCAACATCATCTGCGCGTTTGCGATGCCGTCTCCGTCATCGGTGAAGGCCACGGCGCCCGCTTGTTTCATGGCAGCCATCGGTGCCAGTTGTTCGCCAGCGCGCCCAACCGTCGCGGCGCCCGCAACAAACACGCGCGCCAAGTTTGCTTCACGAGCGCGTAGGCGTACGAATTCGACAAGCGGCCCGGAATCAAGACATGGTGTGGTGTTCGGCATGCAGCAGACGCTGGTGAATCCGCCTGCGATTGCAGCAGCGACGCCAGTGGCGATCGTTTCCTTGTGCTCGCCGCCGGGCTCCCGCAAATGCACGTGTGGGTCAATGAGTCCAGGGCACACCATGAGACCATCACAGTCAACGATCTCGGCTCCGGCCGCGGAGAGTTCGCCGCGCTTCATGCTGATCGCGGCGATCCGGCCGCCACTCAGGAGGACATCGCCAGTACCGTCGATTCCGGAGACCGGGCAAATCACTCGACCAGCGCGTAGCAGGGTAGTGCTCATCGCGTGGGAGGGTACTCCGAACGGGGCGCCGGGCGGCGCATGCAAACGCGAAGAAGCGCTCGCCGCGCGGCGCTCGCCGGCACTCAATGCCATGGCAAAGACACGCACGCCCGCCCAAAAACACGCACGCCCGCCATCGCGGCGGGCGTGCGGAAATTTCAATCAGCAAAGCAGAGCGTCATGGCCCTGCAACGGATTAGCCGTTCGTCGTGCCAGTGACTGGGCACTTCGCGCCGTCCTTCATGGCTGGGCAGCAGCTCTCGGTCTTGACCGAAGTCTTGGTGGTAGCGCAGCAGCCGCCTTCCTTCTTGTCGCCAACTGCGCCTGGGGCAACAGCTGGGGTCGTTGCGGCAGCCTTCTTCATGCAGCACTCGTCACCCTTGGTGCAGGTCTTGGCGTCGCCGGTGCACTTCGTATCGCACTTCTTGGCGTCGGTGCAGCAGGCTGACTTCTCGCCCATGGCTCCGGCGGCGGTGTTCTGCTTCTCGGTGGAGTCGCAGGCGGCAAAGAACATGGTGGCGCAGAGGCCAGCGGCAACGAGGGCAAACTTCTTAGTGTTCATAGTTGATTCTCCGAAATGGGTGATCCGATCGTCCCGGCACCAACATTGGGCCTGAAAGGAAATCTGAGTATACGGAGACTGAACGCCTGCAGGCTCATAGAATTTCACCCATGCACCCGGATATTCCGGAATCCCCTGATATGCCCGACCCCCGGGAATCGTCCCCGATTGGGTCGGCGGATGCTCGTTCTGAGCGAATTCGCCGACTTTCTGAGAAGGCGCGGGCACTTCCGCGAGTTCCCGGGGTCTATCTCATGAAGGATTCGGCCGGCACCGTGCTGTACATCGGAAAGGCCCTTTGCCTGCCGGACCGGGTCTCGAGTTATTTCGTTGCAAGCGCGGATCTTGGCGGTCGCAAGCAGCCAATGCTTGATGTGGTCACCGATTTCGATGTCCTTGAATGCGAAGCCGAGTGGGAGGCGTTGCTCCTCGAGAGTCGCCTCGTCAAGGACATTCATCCGCGCTTCAATGAACTGCTGCGCGACGATAAGACATTCCCGTACCTCGCTGTCACGATGCGCGATGAATTTCCTGGCGTCTATGTCACGCGCAATCCTGCGGATGAGCGGTTCGTCGGCGCGCGCATCTTCGGTCCGTTTACAAGCGTGCATGCGCTGCGCAGTGCGGTGACATTCATGCAGCGAGTCTTTCAATACCGCACCTGTGAACTCGACATCAAGTCTGACGATCCTGCGAACCGCCGCTTTCGACCCTGCCTCTTGCACTCGATTGGCCAGTGCACCGCGCCGTGCGCAAACCTTGTCGGCAAGGAACGGTATCGGGGTGACATTGATCGCTTTCTACGGTTCCTTGGTTCCAAGCGCAGCGCCCTGACGCGCGAGTTGCAAGCGGAGATGGAGAAGGCTTCCGAGGAGCGCCGATTTGAGGACGCGGCGGTGTTGCGCGATCAGATCCACGCACTCTCCAAACTTGATGATCGCGAAACGCGCAGCGGCGAAGAGTACGACTGGCAGCCAGAAATCACGATCTTTGCAGGTGATCCAACGGTCGGCACGCGCAGTCTGCAGCGCACGCTTGGACTTGATCGCCCGATTCGATGCATGGAGGCGATTGACATCGCTCATCTTGGTGGCGCAGAGACAGTTGGAAGCAAGGTCTGTTTCATTGACGGTCGCCCATTTAAGGATGCGTATCGTCGCTACCGGATTGAAAGCGCGCAGAACGACGACTATCGATCGATGCGCGAAGTTGTGAGCCGTCGTTATCGCGAGGCAGGCGAAGGCGCGGAAATCTTTCCCGACGTCATTCTTGTCGACGGCGGCCTTGGACAGTTGCACGCAGCGCTCGAGGCGTTCGAGTCGCTTGATGTGCAGCCGCCGATGGTGATTAGTCTGGCAAAGAAGGAAGAACTCATCTATGTTCAGCGCGAAAGCGAGCCGATTCGGCTTGCGCGCAACAACGCTGGGCTGCGTCTCTGCCAATCGATCCGCGATGAAGCTCATCGCTTCGCGCAGCATTACCACCACATTCTGCGTCGTAAGCGAACATTCGGCGAGGACGGGTGAGTCGCTCGTCTTACGCCGGCACAGGTACTGCGCCCGCAGGGCCATCGTCTGGCTTCGTGGTCGGAGCTGGCAGCACAGCCTTCGGCGCGGCCTTTGCCATCTCTGCACCTAAGAGATCAGCAACGGTGGGCTTGGCCGGCGCTTCGCCGCGCATGACGCGGTCCACGTCGTCCTTCGAAAGCGTTTCGTACTTGAGAAGCGCCTCGGCAACCGCAACCACTTGATTCCAGTGCTGATCAATCAGGCGAGCGGTGTCGGCAAAGGCATGCTCAGCCATGTGGCGAATCTCTTCGTCAATCAGATGCGCGGTTTCGGGTGAATAGTCCTTCTCAGGAATGAACGCCTCGCGGCTGTCTTCGCCCTTGTAACTGACGAAACCGAGACGCTCGCTCATTCCCCATTCAAGCACCATGGCGCGCGCAATCCGCGTCACCATCTTGATATCCATGCCGGCGCCGCTGGAAATGTCACCAGTCTTCTTCGCTTCGGCAATGCGACCCGCGCAGAGAACGCGCATGGTGGCTTCGCAGTACTTGCGGCCATATCCGTAGCGATCCTTCTCAGGAAGGCTGAATGTGGTGCCCATTGCTTGACCGCGCGGAATGATGGTGACCTTGTGGAGCGGGTCGGCATCTTCCGTGAGCACCTGCACAACCGCATGACCAGCCTCGTGGTAGGCGGTAGCAATGCGCTCCTGCTCCTCGATCTTACGGCTCTTCTTTGCGCGGCCCCAGCGCACCTTGTCGCGCGCTTCTTCAAAGTCCACCATCTCGATCACATCTTTGTCGGCCATGGTGGCGATGATGGCAGCTTCGTTGATCAGTGCCGCCAAGTCAGCGCCGCTGAAACTTGGTGTAGCGCGTGCGATCTTGTCAAGGTTGACATCTGGTCCAAGCTTTACCTTCTTGGAATGGACGCCAAGAATCTGTCGGCGTCCCACAACGTCTGGCGGACTGACACCAACCACGCGGTCAAATCGACCGGGGCGCGTCAGGGCAGGGTCAAGCACATCAGCGCGATTGGTCGCAGCAATCACGATCACCTGATCGGCAGCCTCGAAGCCGTCCATCTCTACAAGGATGGCGTTGAGTGTCTGCTCGCGTTCATCATGACCGCCCGACGAGAATCCACCGCCGCGGCGCCGACCGACGGCATCGATTTCATCCAAGAAGATGATGCACGGAGAATTCTCTTTGGCCTGCTTGAAGAGGTCGCGAACGCGGCTGGCGCCAACACCGACGAACATTTCTACGAAATCGGAACCCGAAATCGAGAAGAACGGCACATCCGCCTCACCCGCAATGGCGCGAGCAAGAAGCGTCTTACCGCAGCCCGGAGGTCCTTCAAGAAGCACTCCGCGCGGAATGCGTCCGCCGAGTTTCTGAAAGCGCTTTGGATTCTTCAGGAACTCAACGAGTTCAGAAACTTCTTCCTTCGCTTCGTCAATACCGGCCACATCAGCGAAGGTGACATTCACGCTCTCCTTCGTTTGCACGCGATGCCGGCTCTTGCCGAAGCTGCCGAGCATGCCACCTGGTCCGCCGCCAGCGCCTCGCATTGAGCGAGACAAGAAGAAGATGAGCGCTCCAAAGAGGAGCAGCGGTCCAATGATCGTCAGGAACAGTTGACCAATGATGGAACTGCCGACATTGACATTGAATTCGATGCCTTCCTTGCGGAGCTCGGCGTAGTACGTGTCCATCGCGCGCGGGTCAAGGAGAACCGTGACTGGCGTTGGGTTCTTGTCTTCGGTCACTCCGGGCACGCTGCCGGCCTTGAGCTTTGCGATGGCCTGCGATTCCGTGACTTCCACTGGGCCAGTGAGCTTGCCTTCTTTGGCGTAGGTGATGAACTGCGACCACGAGACCTTCATGCCTGGCGTGCTGCTTGAAGTGAGAACCACGTAGACAAGCCCGAGCAGCGCAGCCAACATCACCCACGTGAGTACGCCGCCGCGCTTGGGCAGTGGTGACGGCGGACCGCCGCGACCTTCGGGCTTCCCACCGCGGCTGCGGGGGTCCTCATCAGCGAAGTAAATGGCAGTGGTATCGAGAGTGCTGGAGTCGTTGGATGTCATGGGTGCTCGGGAACGATATGCAGGATCGGTCGGAAAAGTAGGAATCACCAGTTTCCTTGTAAATTTGCGACGATATCTGTGGCTAAATTCTGAACCACAGCAAATCGTCCGATATCGGTGGGCTCGGAGGAGGGCCGGCTGGGAACAAAGAGGGCACTTCCGAGGAAGCTGTTGCGAGCAACAATCACCTTGCCGGTGCGCTGGTCGATCCACTCCCAGTCCACAGTTACCTCATAGAGCACTTCTTCGCTGAGACCGGTGCTAACGCTCTTGGAAAGTTCACGCAACGTTCGCTTCCTCACCGTTCCACGGAGCAGAGTGTCGGCTCGGGCGTCGGAAGCAATGTGGTACGGGGTGATTGCTTGCACTTCTTTGATGAGCGCCTCTGTTAACTCGCCGTTGATTGGGCGGTCATAGGTGTCATTGGCGAAGAGAGCCACGGAGATCGTGCGGTACTCCTTCGGAAAGCGACTGCGCATCGAGTAGCCCTCGGAGGCTTCGCCCGTTGCGGGTGCGGCATCGCAACTGACCAGGAACGGCGCGGCGATCAGCGCAAGGCAGAGGAGTGGGGCGCGGCGGGTCATGAAGTTCATTTGTTTGACGGCGCTGCGGGGGCGGGAGCGGGAGCTGGCGCTGGCGCCGGAGCCGGAGCCGGCGCCGGAGCAGCCCCATCCTTCGGTGGTGTTTCGGGTTTCTTCTCCGGCATCTCAACGGTGCCGGATTGCGTCGAGAACTTCTCGTCGATCTTGATCTTCTCTTCGATAATGTCTTCGGCACCGGGGCCAATGGTTGCGGCGGCGCGCGAATCTTTCAGCAATTCGGCTCGGATCGCTGCGTAATCTGGCGCTGACTTGCGCACGGATTCAGGCAACTGTGCAAGCACATCTTTGATCGCTCGTAGTGCCTGGATCGTGGAGACCGATCGTGGGTACTTCTTCACAAGCGCGCGAATCTCACGCTCGGCACTGATCGGGTCGCCGATCTGCCAGTACCAGTTAGCAGTCGTCAGCCGCTTCTCTGCTTCGCTTTCATAGATGCGCAGCAGGATTGCCTCGGCACCAATCTGCTTTGCCATCTGTGGCTCGGTGGCCTGTAATTCGCGGAGCTTTGCTGCGGCTTCCTGCAAGCCCTTCGCGTCAAACTGCGGGCCCTTGTAGCCGGAGCAGTATGCGGCAATCAGCCGCAGGCGCGCCTTGTCCACCAAGCGTGAGCGCGGATAGTTCTGCACATAAAGGTCGTACGCGTCAGCAGCGAGCGACATATCGCGGCGGTCGTAATAGAAATCCGCGAGCTCCATGCCGGCCTTCTCAGCGAGTGCGCTGCCGGGGAGGCGTTCTTGGATTCGAATCAGAATTTCCTGCGCGTCATCGTCGGTATTCACCCAACGGAATGTGCCCCAAAACTTGCGCTTGAGGCCGCCCGCATACATCTTCGAGATATCGAGTTCGCGTTCAAGCGCCGGGATGAACGAAGCCGTGTACGCATAACGACGCGCGATTTCTTCAAGGTCAAAGAGAGCGTCATATTCCTCCTTCAGTGCCATCTTTGCATCGGCACGGGTGAGGAGCGCCTCCGGGCGGAGCGAGTCGGTGGGGAATCGTTCGAGCCACGCGTCCATAAGTACGAGGGCGCGCTTGGGCTCACCCTTCGCCAGAGCTAACTTCGCCAAGCGCACCACGGCGGCCGGGGTGCCCGGGGCTGGCGCATCCAGTTCCTTCCATCGGTCGCTGTCGTCGAGTTTGAAGTCCTGTTGCGCCATCGCTCCCGCGGAAATCGCGGCGGCGAGGAGGGTGGCGCAGATCGGGAGCAAGCGCATCGCGCGGATCGTACGCTTGTCATCGATGCGTGTAGTCGTTATTGCCAACCCTGCCTCCGGACGCGGCCGGTCACTCGCGGCGGCAGATCGGATCTGTAGCGCGTTGGCGGCACGCGGGATTGTTCCCACACGATTGCCGCTCGATGCCTCCAGTGCCGACCTCGAATCGGCGTGCATTGGCGCACTCGCCATCGTGGCAGTCGGCGGCGATGGGACAGTCCGGTCAGTGTCTGCCAGAGTGGCTGGCGGGTCGATTCCGCTCGCCATCGTCCCAGCCGGGACAGAGAATCTGGCCGCGCGTGAGTTTGGTTTCCAATGCTCGCCGGCAGCCCTTGCGGACCGAATCTTGGCTCAGCAGGAACGATCCGTTGACCTTGGGGTCATCCGGCGCGCCGGGCTCCCTGACCATGCGTTCCTTGTCATGGTGTCAGCCGGATTCGACGCCGATGTGGTTGCCGCCCTTGCGGCGAGGCGTCGGGGGCCGGTCACCTATCTGACGTATCTCTTGCCGATACTTGCACTTCTGCGTCACTGGCAGGCGCCAGGCTTCGTGGCGGAGAGCGGCGAACTGGGGGATGCGCCCGCTGACCGAATCGAGGCGGCAGGGCAATTGATCATTGCCAACGCCCGGCAGTATGCGCTTCGACTGAATCCAGCACGGGGCGCGGACCCTGCAGACGGCCTGCTTGACGCGGTGGTATTGCCGGCTCGCGGGGGTTGGAGCATGGTGCGCTGGGCGATTCGGCTGGCGCTGACACGTGGCGCGGTATCGGGCGCATGGTCCGCGCAGGGTTCGGTATGGCGCGTTCAGTTCGACCGCCCGACCATGATTCAGGCCGACGGCGACTCCGTTGCGGGCGGTCCGGTGGAGCAGATGGAAGTGGCACTACGCCCGGGCGCACTTCGAATGATCGACATGCGCGGCGCCTGAGTTGGCAGGAAGCGCCCCTAGACCCCGCAATTTCTGCGCGCAATCTGCAGGAATTGCCGATTTTCGACCGATGAAGGGGGTTGGAGCCACGGATGGCCGCAGTACTACCTTTCGACCGACATCTGCTTGCGCGAACCTTCGCGCGCCGCCGCGCGGTGCGTGCTCGAGTCATCGCCATCATCGCCACGCTGATCACGGCGTGGTGTGCGCATGTTGCCATCGGTGCGAATTCGATGGCAACGCCGTCGAGCACGCCGGTGGTTGCTTCGATGCAATCGCCTGGCGAGCAACAGTCACTCGGTCCTGTCCGCGCGCCCGGGCAATCTGCAACATCAAGCGGTGTTGCCGAAGCCGTACGAATGCTCGGCGCGTTGGCCGTGGTGGTTGGGTTGGCATTCGCAGCGAAGTGGTGGCTGCGACGCAGCGGCATTGCTACCCGTATGCAGGGCGGTGCATTCGAAATCATTGCGCGCCACTCGGTGGGCCGCGGCCAGAACATCTTGTTGGTGCGATTCGGTCCGCGGCTTCTCTGTGTTGAGCAGGCACGCGATGGATTGCGAACGCTGAGTGAGTTGACCGATCCAGCGCAGGTGGCTGCGACGATGGCGGAAGCACGCGGTTCGACATCAGATCGTGGTGCTTCATCAGCCTCCGGCGCGTCGCAGTTCCGCGGCGCTGCGCTCGATACTGACACCGCATCAGCACAGCGCACCGTTGATCTTCGACGCGGAAAGGACAGTGCCTCATGACTGGTGCCGACTCCGGTATTGACCCGGTATCGCTCGTGGCCGGCGCTGCAAATGCGCTGCCGGCGGGCGTTGGATTCAAGGGCGCAGTCGACCTGCTCGTGCTCCTCACGGTGCTTTCGCTTGCGCCGGCAATTCTCATGCTTTGTACCTGCTTTACGCGGGTTGTAGTGGTTCTTGGCTTGCTGCGTCAAGCGGTCGGCGCGCAGGCAATGCCGCCCACGCAGGTGATCGTCGGCCTCTCGCTGCTACTCACGATGGCTGCCATGGCACCCACATTCACACGCGCTTGGGACGCCGGTGTGAAGCCATACATGGACGGCACAACTACCAATCCAGAAGAGGCATGGGGCGCCGCGCGTCAGCCGTTGCGCGACTTCATGTTTGCGCAGATCGACGCGTGCGGCAATTGGCAGACGGTGTACATGTTGCTTGAACATCGTGGCGTTGATGTCAGCGATACATCCAAACTTACGCGCGCCGATGTGGATATGGCAACCCTCGTGCCTGCATTCGTCTTGAGCGAATTGAAGACAGCGTTCCTGATTGGCTTTCGCATCTTCCTTCCGTTCGTAGTGGTTGATCTTGTGGTAGCCGGAATCTTGGTGAGCCTGGGAATGTTTATGGTTCCGCCATCAATGGTTTCGATGCCGCTCAAGTTGCTCCTCTTTGTGCTTGCCGATGGATGGACCCTCGTGGCAGGGTCGATCTTGGCGGGCGTGGCGGCGGTGACCTGACTATGGAATCCGCGCCCATTGATCTTGTGCAATCTGCGCTCGTCACCGCGCTTGTGGTGGCAACGCCGATCTTGCTTGTTGCGCTCGTGGTGGGTCTGATCACGGCGCTGCTGCAAGCTGCAACGCAGGTACAGGATCAAGCGGTGTCTGCAGTTCCCAAGCTGCTTGCATGCGGATTGACGCTCGTTGCGCTCGCGGGATGGATGGTTTCCAAGCTCGTGACCTTCGCGCAAGCCATGTTTGCGGGGGGCGTCTACTAATGGACGGCGCCACAACGCTCGCAACTTTGGCGCCCTTGGCACTCGCTACGTGTCGCGTGATGGGTGTCGCCACATTTGCGCCGGTTGTCGCAGCGGCAGCTGTGCCAGCGCGCATTCGTTTGGCAATTGCAGCCGTGATTGCGGTGGCCGCGCTGCCTGCGATCGGCGCATCCGGACTTCCCGCAGCTGCCATCGCCGAGCCGTGGCGATTGCTGCCCGCTGCTGCCTTGGAGTTTGCGCTCGGCGCGGTAATCGGAGTGATCGCCATGCTTCCGGTGGCAGCATTTCGAACGGCGGGATCGCTTGTCGGGATGCAAGCGGGGCTCGGCTTCGGTCAACTTTATGACGGGGGCAGTGGCGAAGAAGATGGCGGCGATGCGTTCGAGCAACTCTTTGCAGTACTTGGCGCCGCGTGTTTCGTATGGGCTGGTGGACTTGATGCGTTGGCGCTCTCCACGCTTCGGAGTTTCGACTACGTGGCGCTCGGCGCATGGAGTCCAAGCGTTGGCATTGTTGGAACCGTGATGGGCGCGGCCGTTGCTGCAAGCGAGTTGGCATTTCGCGTTGCGCTTCCGGTCACTGCGGTGCTGGTTGCCGAAGCGATGGTCTCTGGATTTGTAGCGCGCAGCGTGCCAGGGATCGCGCCGCTTTCCTTTGGATTTCCAGTGCGATTTGCAGTTGCAATCCTGGCGCTGCTCGCCGGCGCAGCAGCCATGCAGTCCGCAATGCACGGCGCAGTGGCGGGCATGTTGGACTCCATGCACTCTGCAGTGACGGGAGGTGCAGCATGAGTAGCGAAGAACGCACGCACCAATCAGGCGAGATGCGATTGGAGCGCATTCGAGCGGAGCATGGGGTGCCAGTGCGCCGATCGCCAATCGCCGTGGGTGCGCTTGTTGGTGGAGCGCTCGGAGCGTGGGCATCGAATGTTCCGCAGCAACTTCTTGAAACGGTGCGTGGTGGTTTGAAATTAGCAGGCAACATTGCGCCAGCCGACGGTGCAGCCGCACTGCAGAACATGGTGCTTTCGGTGACGGCCATCGCGTGGCTAGCGCTTGCATGTGGTCTTGTCGGCGCGGTTGTGGGCGCGCTCGTACAGACTGGATTTCGCGTCCGCTCATCGCTCGGTGCTTCGATCGCGGTGCGCCTGCCATCAGCAAAGGCAGCAGGCGGCGCAGTTGCGCGTTTGTCATGGGCAGTGGTGTTGATCGGAGCGGCGGCATGGGCGGTGTTTGCACATTGGCCGCGAGTTTCTTCGCTTCCAGCGCTGCCAATTGCGCTTGCTGTTGAGTCCGCCGCGCGCATTGTGCTTGACGCGGTGCTTGCCGCGCTTGCAGCAGGGGTGGTGTTCGCGGCAGCGGATGTGGCGATCGCGCGCTGGAGGTGGGAGCGCTCAACGCGTATGGATGACGCTGAATCGCGTGAAGAGCGGCGCCGCACTGAAGGCGATCCAAATACGAAGTCGCGGCGTACGGCGCAGGCTCGGAACATCACGCGGACGCAGGGGCGGAGCATGACAACGGTAACTGCTGCGGGCGCTGCTCGTGGAAAGGACTTGCGTGAACAGGCTGTTTGATCGAATACTCGCGTTCCTCTCGGAGCATCGCTCGTTGGCATTGCCTGCGGCACTTCTTGGCATGGTGGTGGTGCTCGTGGCACCGCTTTCACCGCTGGTGATGGATGTGTTGGTGGTGCTCAACTTTGCGTTGGCAGCTTTGGTATTGGTCCGAGCGGCCACACTGCGCAGCCCCCTTGATTTCAGCGTATTTCCAGCGTTGCTGTTGGGCACCACGCTGTTTCGGCTGGTGATCAATGTGGCATCAACGCGGTTGATCTTGGGTGCGAATGCAGTCACGCCGGTTGAGGCGCAAGGCGTCGCTGGGCAGTTCATCGAGGCATTCGGAAAGCTCGTTGCGGGCAACAACATTGCCGTGGGTGCAGTGGTGTTCTTGATTCTGGTGATCGTGCAGTTTGTGGTGATTACCAAGGGCGCCTCGCGCATGGCAGAAGTTGCCGCGCGGTTTGCGCTTGATGCACTGCCTGGTCGGCAGATGGCGATTGATGCAGATCTCGCAGCCGGAGCGATTGATGGAACCGAAGCGCGTGAGCGTCGCGACGACCTGGCCCGCGAAGCAGATTTCTTTGGCGCGATGGATGGCGCAAGTCGATTCGTTCGCGGCGATGCGATTGCCGGATTGGTGATCACCGGCGTCAACATCGTTGGCGGCGTCGCTACTGGCGTGTTTCAGAAGGGCTGGACGCTTGCAGAAACAGGGCGCGCATTCACCGTACTGACGATCGGTGACGGATTGGCAGCGCAGATTCCCGCGTTCGTGATTGCGATTGCAGCAGGCTTGGTCGTCGCGCGCGCCGGACGGGGCAGAACACTCGGGGAAGAGATGCCCAAGCAACTTGTTGGCAATCCACGATCGCTCTGGATGCTGGCGGGATTTATGGCAGTACTTTCATTTACGCCGCTGCCAACCATGCCGCTGTTGCTGGGCGCAGCAGTGATTGGTCTCGGAGCGCTGATTGCAACGCGTGTAGAGCGGACTGCTGCGCGCGGTGCGTCAACGGCAACGCCGGTCGAGCAGGGAGGCGGCCGCGGTGAACTGCCGCGTCGCGCAATTTCTCTCGCCGTCGTTGATCCTGCAATCGCACGGCGTACTGCTGAAATCGGCGCGCTTTTGGCGGTTGAACCACTCGAAGTTGAAATCGGCGCGTCGCTCGTAGAGCTTGCCCGCGCGGGTGATGCATCGCCCATTCTGAGGCGCATCGAGGCGGTGCGTCGCCAGGTAGCGCAGGATCTTGGCATCGTTGTTCCGGCAGTTCGAGTGCGCGATGATCGCTCGCTTGCTGCAGGCGGTTACCGCATTCGCGTACGTGGAGCCACGGTCGGCGAGGGTGAACTTCGGCTTGGCGAATTGCTGGCAATGCCAGGTGATGGTCGTCTGCCAAGGCTTCCAGGAATTCGAACGCGCGAGCCCGCATTTGGTCTTGATGCACTGTGGATCGCGCCCTCGCTTCGGCCACAAGCAGAAGCGCAGGGTTGTGCGGTTGCAAGTCCAGAGTCGGTACTTGGTGCACATTTTGCCACGGTCGTTCGCAGGCATGCCGATGAGTTGCTGACACGCGAGCACGTCGCCGATCTGCTGACGGAACTTGCGCAGCGCGCGCCTCGGCTCGTTGCGGAAGCGGTGCCTTCATGCATTCGGCCAGGCGAGTTGCAGCGAGTGATGCAGTTACTTCTGCGTGAGCGCGTACCGGTGCGTGATCTTGAAGCAGTTCTTGAATCCATCGCCGACGCGGCGCAACGTTCTCGCGAACCGCATTCCCTCGCAGAAGCAGCTCGATTGGCACTTCGCCGCACCATTTGTCAGCAGTATGCGCGCCCCGATGATGAAGGGCGCCCCGTGCTCACAGTTGTTGTTGCATCACAGTCGCTCGACGCGCTTGTTGCGTCAGCGGTCACCATGATTGACGGCGAACCAGCAACGCTGCTGACGCCGTCGGACGCCGCTGCAGTCGTTCGCGCCGTGGCTGCTGCGGCCAAGCCGTTGGCTGCGTCCGCGCTTCCTGTTGTGGTGATTTCAACGCGCACTTCTCGCTCGGCGCTGGCACGTTTGCTGACACCGCATATTCCCGGTTGCGCGGTGCTTGCCTACGACGAATTGGTGCGTGGCATTGAGGTTGATCGGATCGGCGAAGCAGTGCTCACAGAAGAAGGCACGGAGGTGGCAGCATGACGCGCGTTCGATACATCGCAGACAGTATGACCGAAGCGATCACAGCGGCACGCCGTCATCACGGCATGGGAGTGCGCATCGTGCATTCCGGTGCCCGGCGCACTGGTGCATTCGGCCGCGCGCTTTCGTTTGAAGTGGTGATCGAAGCAGCATCGCGCACGTCTCAGGCGCGTCGAGCCGCGCGCGAGGCATTGGCACGCGCCGTGATGGTGGGGCGACTTGCGGCGCACGAAGCCAACGCATCGATCGCCGCGAGGACCACCGGCCCGGCGTGTGCGGCTGTCATGGCGCGCCTCGGTGCTCGCCTGCGCGCGCAATCGCTGCCAACTTCGCTTGTTGATCATGTCCTTGGTCAAGTTGGCGCGGAACTGCAATCAGCTGCCGCGGATGAGATCGAGTTAATGGCGCAAGCAGCAGCCGTCAACGCCGTTGCCGCACTGCTTCCTGTTGCCGCGGCTCACATTCCGCGCCGCGCTGACGTTGCCGGACGTCCGTGGATCATTGCGATTGCTGGTCCGACTGGCGTCGGCAAGACCACCACGCTCGCCAAACTTGCAGCCGAATGGCACGTGGCGCGCGGCCTTCGGGTGGGATTACTCGCAGCAGATTCATTCCGAGTGGGGGCGGTTGAGCAATTGCGCACCTATGGATCAATCATCGGCGCTGAAGTGCGCGCAGCGAATGGAGCATCATCGGCACGCGAGGCGCTCGCTGCGCTTGCCGGATGCGATGTCGTGCTTGTCGATACACCCGGGCGCGGTCATCGCGATGTTGGGCGCATCGGCGAGGTTGCAAGTGTGCTCTCCGCATTGCGACCAGACGAAACGTATCTCGTGCTACCGGGATCGGCATCTGCACGCACCCTTGAAGAGTCGTCTGACGCGTTTGCGCCGATCGGCGCCACGCACGTTGTGCTATCAAAGTTGGATGAGAGCGAAGGACTTGGTGCGCTCATCGGCGCGGTCCGCCGCGGGGGCACACCAACGAGCTGGTTCACCACGGGGCAGGAAGTTCCGGACGACATTGAGCATGCTGATGCCCACGTCTTCGCGCGACGGCTTCTGGCGGAGCCAAGCGTTGTGGAGACGAAATTCTGATGGACACGCAGGCCGCGAATCTTCGCGCGCGTGTTGCTGCTGCTGCTACGAGCGTCGCCTCGACAGCGCAACCCAAGCCGCAAATCGCTGCGGTTTCTGCGCAGAATCCGGTGCGTTTGGCAAGGACTATTGCAGTGGCCAGCGGGAAGGGCGGAGTTGGTAAGAGCACGCTGGCGCTTGGAATTGCCATGGCTGCAGCGGAGCGCGGTGTGAAGACCGCATTGGTTGACGCTGATCTTGGGCTTGCAAATCTCGACGTCCTGTGCGGTGTTCGCCCGGCTCGCACTGCGGCCGATTGGCTCGGCGGGCGCGCGCAATTGTCGGAGTGCTTCACAACCATCGCGCCGCGTTTATGGTTACTTGCGGGCGCGTCCGGTGTTGCGCGGATGGCGGATCTTGAACGCCCGCAACGAGCGCGACTCATTGAAGGACTTGCACGCGTCGCCGCTCATGTGGAATTGATGGTCGTTGATCTTGGAGCAGGTATCGGTGCCGGCACGCTTGATATTGCAGCTGCAGCAGATCGATTACTTATTGTGACAACGCCGGAGCCAACATCGCTCGCCGATGCGTACGGATTTGCAAAGGCATGTGTTCGTCACGGCAGGCGCGATGGATGGTGCTGCGCTGTCACTATGGCGAGTGGCGCAGCGGACGGCAGCGCGGCCACTGTGCGCTTGACACGCATTGCGCAGTCGCATCTGGGAATCACATTCGCGGACATGGGCTGCGTGCCTGATGACCGCGCAGTGTCAGCCGCGGTACGCGCGCGAACGCCGCTCCTGTTGGCTACGCCAAATTCACCGGCAGCGCGCGCGATGCGCTCCATTGAGTCGCGCTTGGCGGGTCTTGAGAACGGGGTTCAACATGAAGGCGAACCCGGTCGATTCTTCACCGACTTGGCGGCCCGGATGGGTGTTCGCTGGGGCAACACCGCAGCCATGATTGCTGCCGGAGTGGCCGGACTCGGCGGCGTCAGCGTTCGATAAAAAATCTGCAATATGTTGACAAAATGGCTTGCAGAGCCTCCCTGCTGCTTGTTATATTGGACGTGTTGGAACGATCGTCAAGGATCGATGACGCTCCAGCACCCCGCGACATGGATGTTGCGGGGCCCAACGGAGGGAGGTTCACCTTAACTGGTGGGCGTCCTTCCTTCATCGCTGGCTCATGGCGGGGATCCGCCGTGAATCAGGCAGTGTGCATTTCCCTGCACTCTTCTCGAAGGTCAAGGAGCGACCGATGTCGAAGAGCCACGCGCGGACGTCGTCAGTTACGACGCAGTCTGCAACGAGCAAGCGTTCGTCCCCCAAAGCACCCTTACGCGGGGCCTCGGCTACCGCTGTGGCGAAGTCGCCTGCGCGTAGCGCAGCAACAACGTCACCGCGAAAGTCCGGTTCCGCAACTGGTGGTACTGCCGTCAAGGCAGTTCCAGCAGCATCGACAGTAGTGACGGCCAAGAAGCGGGTCGTACTTGCGCCCCGTGCAGCGGCGGCCCCCCGAAACGAGGGGTCAAAGACGACCATTGCTACGCGGACAGCCCCGCGCGTTGCAGGTGGTCGTGCCAAGCCATCACGCGTCATAGAAGTGGCGGCACCAGTTCGGACCTTGGCATCCGCCAATCCGCCAGTGGCGCCGCCATCAACTTCAGCACTGCTCGACCCAGTCTGGATTGCCTACGGGAATGCCCGTGAGCGCCAGGACGAAGCTCGTTTGCAGGACCTGCGCAACAAGCTCATTGAGCGGTACTACGACGTGGTTCGTTACGCCGCGGAACGAATGCACACCCGCTTGCCCAACGAAGTGGATGTGAATGACCTCATGAGTGCCGGTTTGTTTGGTCTCATGGACGCGATTGACGCGTTTGACCCACTCCGTGGCGTCAAGTTCGAGACCTATTGTGCGCCGCGCATCCGAGGCGCCATCTTTGACGAGTTGCGCGCCATGGACTGGGTTCCGCGCTTGGTGCGCAGTCGTACCTCGAAGGTGGAGAAGGTCCGCAAGGAATTTGAGTTGTCAAACGGCCGCAAGCCCACTGACGACGAAGTTGCAAGCCTGATGAACGTCTCCAGTGCTGAGTACGACAAATTGCAGAAGGACTCTCGACCAGTTGGCGTCGTGAGTCTTGACCGCAAGGCCTTTGAGAGCGATTCAAGCCGCGACGTTCGTGAAGTCGACGTCATTGAAGACGGTCGTCAGTTGAATCCGGCTGAACTAGTTCAACGTGGTGATTTGCAGGGCCTGATTACCAAGGGTCTTTCGCGTGCCGAGCGCCTGATTGTGATTCTCTATTACTACGAAGAGATGACCATGAAGGAAATCGGCCTGACGCTTGACCTTTCCGAGAGTCGTGTCAGTCAAATGCACTCCAGCATCCTGGCGCGTTTGAAGGCGCAGATGCAGCACCGTATGAAGGAATTCTGACCCACTATTCGGGCGACTGCTCAGCCCGTTGCACATGTCCACGCTTTGGAGGGTCCACCTTCCCGAAGCAACGCGCCCCGCGAGAACCCTCGCGGGGCGCGTTCATAAATAGGTGCCGTTCACCACTGTCCCCATTTTTCGGGCCTCACTGCGCTACTAACGGCGTGAACACCACGTTCCGCCAAAGATCATGACCTGGCCGCAGGCGCCGGAGAGGACAGGGCCGCGCTCAGCGGCCGTCCTCGTAAGGCGAATGCGGACCAGTAAACAACCGTGATGCAACAACGCAATCCAAGCACGCCCTCAGACAGCCATCACCGTCACGGCGCGATCAATCAAAATCGTTGCCGCAGTCTTGGCCTTCACCTCGTCGACGCTAATGCCCGGTGCCGTCTCAAGAAGTCGGAACAACCCAGCCTTGCTGTCAAACTCAAACGCCGCAAGATCCGTGATCAGCATGTGCACGCAATGCTGCCCAGTGAGGGGCAGGGTGCATGCCGGGATGAACTTGCTCTCGCCCTTCTTGTTGCAGTGGTCCATGACCACCACCACGCGCCGCACGCCCGCCACCAAATCCATCGCGCCGCCCATGCCCTTTACAAGCTTGCCTGGAATCATCCAATTAGCAAGGTCGCCGCCTTGGCTGACTTCCATCGCTCCCAAGATTGCCAAGTCAATGTGTCCACCACGAATCATCGCAAAGCTATCCGCACTGGAGAAGAAACTCGCGCCCTTGACCGCGGTCACCGTCTGCTTGCCCGCATTCACCAGGTCCGCGTCAACCTCCGAATCTTTCGGAAATGGCCCCATGCCAAGCAGACCGTTCTCTGACTGCAGCCACACGGTCATACCGGCCGGAACATGGTTGGCCACCAGCGTGGGGATTCCAATGCCAAGGTTCACGTAGTAGCCATCGCGCAGCTCACGCGAAGCACGCAATGCGAGTTGGTTCCGATCAAGTGCCATAACGAATCCTCCTTGCGTTTGCGGGTTCGATCAACCGAAGACGATGCCTTGTGCGAGCGGCAGATCCTTGGACCAGTTGATGGTGCAGGTCTGTCGGCGCATGTACTGCTTCCAGCTATCGCTGCCCGATTCACGCCCACCGCCAGTGTCCTTCTCGCCGCCGAACGCGCCACCGATCTCCGCGCCGCT
>JAPLMU010000059.1:37002-79668 GCA_026386795.1 Planctomycetota bacterium | reverse complement strand
GCCGGGACGCTCGCCGAGCGTTTCCCCAACCACGCGGTCCAGAATGTAACGAGGGCGCTCGCGAACATCGGCGTGAATGCGCCCGATGTACTCGCCCATCAAACCGAACGCGATGAACTGCGCGCCGATGAAGAAGAACAGAACTGCAAACAGCGTGAACACACCAGCGGCGGCCCACTCGGGGCCGTAGATCACGCGCAACACAAGGAGCAGTGCGCCGAATCCAACGGAGAGTGCAGAGATGGCCACGCCGAGCCAAGTGACCAGGCGCAAAGGTGCGGCGGTCATGCAGGTGAGCAAGTCAAACTGCAAGTTGATGAGCTTGAGCACCGAGTACTTACTGGTGCCGCGCGAACGCTCTGCGTGTGCTACTGGAATCTCCGTCACGCGCTTGGCGAACAGATTGGCAAGCACGGGAATGAACGTATGACGCTCGCGGCAGAGAAGCATGGCTTCCACCACGCGGCGCCGATACGCGCGCAACATGCATCCGTAATCGTGCAGTTTCACGCCGGTGGTGCGGCGCACCATCAAGTTGACAACTCCGCTGAAGACCTTGCGGAAGAGCGCGTCTTGGCGATCTTGACGAACGGAGCCGACGATGTCGTAGCCCTCGTCCATCTTGGCGCACAACGCGCCGATTTCTTCGGGCGGATTCTGCAAGTCCGCATCGAGCGTCACCATGATGTCGCCCTGCGCGGCAGCAAAGCCGCACAGAATGGCATTGTGTTGACCGTAGTTACGGTTGAGTAACAGTGATTTGATTTCACCAGGATGCGCGCGGGCTGCATCGGCAAGGAGGTCGGTGGATCCGTCGCGGCTGCCGTCGTCAACCAAGATGAGTTCCCACGGGCGACCGAGCGCGCGACACGCCGCAAGCGTGCGCGCGAGCAATTCGGGAAGGTTGTCCTTCTCGTTGTAGACGGGAATGATCACGCTGACGGAGGAACGTTCGCTCATCGGATGCCTCCGGAGACAGTGGTGCGAGCGCCTGCGACTACTTCCTTGATGGCGTCTACTACGCCGTGCGCATCGGCATCGGTCATGTCGGGGAAGCACGGGATGGTGCAGATGCGCGCGGAGTTCCACTCGGTGGCAGGGAGTTGCCCGGTCCACTCGGGGCGGTTCTCGCGGTACCAACGGTGCGTGTGCGAAGCGAGGAAGTGAATGCCGGTGCCAATGTTGCGCGCCTTCAGGCCTTCCATGAACGCGTTGCGGTCCAGGCCGCAGGCGCGCTCGTCAACGCGGACTACAAAGAGATGACGAGCGTGCCGGTGCGACCACGTTGGGTCGGCAAGCGGCAGGATGCCGTCAACATCCCCAAGACCAGCGCGGTAAAGAGCGGCGATTTCATCGCGACGCTCAATGATGGCGTCAAGGCGTGGCAGCTGCCGTACTGCAAGTACGGCGTTCATATCCGCCATGTTGTGCTTGTAACCAGGCTCTTGCACTTCTGCTTGCGGCGATCGTCCCTGCTGCTTGCGGTCATGCGCGTCAACGGCAAGTCCGTGGAAGCGGAGGCTGCGCACCTTGTTGGCAAGTGCATCGTCGTTGGTGGTGAGAATGCCGCCCTCGCCGGAGGTGATGTTCTTGATGGGGTGCAATGAGAAGATCGCGGTTTCACCGCTGCCCACTTCGCTGCCCTTGTACTGCGTGCCGATCGCGTGCGCAGCGTCTTCCAAGATTGGAACGCCGCGGCGCGCGCACACCGCACGGATAGCGTCAATGTCAACGGGTGCGCCCGCATAGTGCACCGGAATCACCAGCTTGGTGCGAGGAGTGATGGCTGCGTCGATCGCTTCGGCGGAGGCGAGCAGCGTGTCGCGGTCAACGTCAACGAAGACATTGCGCGCGCCACGCAGTTCAACCATGTTGGGCGTGGAGACCCAGGTCATAGATGCACCCACGACTTCGTCGCCCGGACCGATGCCCATCGCTTCCAGGGCAAGGTGCATGAGCGCGGTGCCGCTTGTTGCAGCAATGGCATGCTTTGCGCCAGTGCGCGCAGCGACCATGTCTTCCAGTTCGGCGACTTTGGGGCCAGTGGTGATCCAGCCACTACGGAGCACATCCGCGACGGCGGCAATGTCCTCTTCGGTGATGGATGGACGGCAGAAAGGCAGGAAAGTGGCCCGCATCCCGGAACTATATCCGGACATGGGTACATGGCGATCACGGGCAGGCCAAAGAAACACACACGGGGCGCTCTTGCGGGCGCCCCGTGTGGGAAATCATGCAGAAATTTGGGCAAACTGACTGAAGCCGATCGGCAGATCAGTAGACGGTTGCGCCGTAGCGACCAAGCATGATGCCCATGTCAATCCCGTCAACGTGGCCATCGCCGTTGAGATCGCCAACCAGCGGGTTGGAGATGCCCCACCAGCCGAGGAGGATGCTCAGGTCTTGGCCATTGATGACGCCGTTCAGGTTGAGATCGCCAGCCGCATATTCACATGCATCGGGCGTGCCGTCAGTATCCCAGTCCATGGCGCCGTTGATGATGTCAACCGAATCAGCTACGCCGTTGCCGTTGCAATCAGCGGTGACCATCGACCACATCTCGAGTTCAGCCTTGAAGGGCGCTTCTTCGATCATGGCATCTTCAGTCTTGGCGGACTCACAATCGTCGACCACCCAAGCGGTGCCGACCTTGGTGAAGACCACTGAATCAACGACTTCTTCGCACTCTTCAACCACGGCAGCCTGAAGCTTCTTCTTGGCAGCGTTGTTGGTCTCCGTGACGATGTCGATGCTGGCGATCGCCGTTGAGGCGATAACGAATGAACAAGAGATAGCTGTGAGAAGTCGCAGATCCATAGATAGTTCCTCTTTGTCTCGCAATGTGATGGCAAATACCCCCACCGGAAATCGAACGACCACGCGGCCAATCGACGGACGGAATTATACCCCACATCGAGGTGCTTAGAAGCCGACGGCGTTCTTATTTCCAAGCTTGGTCATATCCACCGTCTTCGTCCAGACCTCAAGCCCCGAGCGCAGGTTGGTGAGCGTCAGGCGGAAGGTGTAGGTGACCTGCTTGGTGTCCCCGGCACTGCGCTTGACTTGGGTGATCTTTCCTGTGAGTGAGAAGTCTGGGTCTGGAAGCGGCTCCGAGGTTTCGCCCTTCAGGAATTTCTCCCGACGCAGCACTTCTTGGGCCTGCTTGTCTTCAGGAGTGTTACCGAAAGTGGTTACTACCGCGGCCTGCCCGGTGTTGACCAATTGCTCGCGCATGCGATAGGTCATTTCACCGACATCGAACCGCGAACTGGTGTCATTGACGATCTCGCCCATCACCAACTGGGCAGGTTTGTTCTTGGCGGTCTTCAGGACGCCGGTTTCCGCAAGCGATTCCAGCATGCCGCTCGAAGCCTTCAAGATGTCTTGCATATCCACATTGCCAACCGTGATGACGCCCTCGGGGCTTCCGGTTTCCACGTAGCGCGCGCGTTCGCATGCGATGGGAGCAAGGAGTGCGACGGGAAGAAGGACGGTGATGAGGCGGGTGCGCATGGTGGTATGGAAGCGTGCGTTGTGCGTGGTGAATGATGCGTGGTCAGGCGTGGAGCGGGCGCGAAGTGTGGAGTGTGTGGCGGGCACGAAGTGTGTGGCGGGAATGCGTGATAAAGTCGCCGCAAGCGGGGCGCGTTATGACTTCGATTCTCTTAGTTGCAAGCGAAAATCAGAAGCATCATCGGATGGCGCAACAGCGCGGATGACCGTTGAACCGCCGGATGGAACATTCGTGATTTTCCACACGCTCATCTGTGATGAGATGACATTGCCGGCGGGGTCGACCCAATCGAACCGATACGAGAATGTCTTATAAGAAAGACCGTTGTTCTCAACATCGATCTGCACTTCCATCGGACCGCCCTTGGTGCGATTCATGCGCACTTCCTTGGCAGTGAGAAAGATTTCCTGAAAGAGCGCATTGACGCGCGTCTGCGCAGCGATCGCCGAATCGGCGGGCGTGGTACGCGTGTAGGTCGTGTTGACGGTGCCACATCCCGCAGAAAGAAGCGCGATCGTGGCGAGCGCTGCGCAGGCAAAGGTGCGGCGCGGGGTGGGACGATCGTGCGTCGCGGCGTTCGTGATGTTCGTGATGTTCGTGATGTTCGTGATGTCCGTGATGTCCGTGGTACGAATCATTGTTGCTTTCCTAGTCATTGGGCAATCAGCGCGGCGATTGGGGCAGTGTCGGGAACTGGCGCAGGAGATGCTTCGGCGGCGGGGGCGGGCGGGCCCATCGTGGTTTCAGTGTCTGGCTCAAGGACCGGCTCGCGTGGACCGCACACTGTGCCACCACGGTACAGCATGACGCTGGGACTCTTGGCAGAAATTGACGGCAGTGTCACCAGCGCGATGTTCGGCGCGCCAGGCTCCACGTGAAGCGTGCACAGCGCACTGCCGTCTTCGCGTACCAGATCCAATCGACCCGACGCCGGTGTCGGGACCCGTAGTAAAGCGACCTGCTTTGGCATGGTTGACCAACAACGTAGGTCCGCAGCGGTCGATGCCGCTTGGTAGACGATGCCAGCAATCTGCACCAGGATGCCTGCGGTGCTGTTGCTCGAACTGTTGTACGCGGCCTGACTGGCCGCCCACGTGGCGGCGGCCTTGGCGGCGGAGCTGATGATCTCCTGCGTCACGATGAGCGGCAGGCGCGAGTCGAAATCTGCCTCGACCATGGCGTCGATGTTTGCAATGGTCTCAGAACGCGCCCCGCCCGCGCCCGCAACTGCAATGACTGGTGTAAATGAAGGGCGTTTGCGGAGAATAGGAAACGCGGCCGAAACATAATTCATATGACCGACCGGAATCGGAATGTCTAAGCGAAACTCCTTGTAATCCGGCGCGAGTCCGGTGAGGAAGAACACCCACGTAAATGCGGCGCTGCCGTGCGTCACTCCTGAGTCAATCAGTGCAATGTCTTCGGCGGCAGCAGCGATGCCCGGCATCATCTCTTGCACGGATCGCAAATCGGCGCGTGCGTTCTGGCGATCGCCCATCTCGCTGCTTGTTGAAATCATAAATACAGATCGCAGGTAACTCACGAACGGATTTCCGAATGATGCAAAGCCGAGCGTCGAAGGATCACGACCCTGCTCTTTACGAACACTTTCCGTTGCCGATGACGCGATCTGTGTGTTCCAGCCTTTCTTGGCCCACTCATTGTTGGTGGCAGTCTGTGCGTTGTTGATTTCCTTCTCAAAGCGCGCCACTGCGTCTTGCTGAAAGTCCGCGGCGCGATTGAATTCAATGCGCGCGCGCGGAAGATCACACTGCGCAAGAAAATTAGCACCCTGCAACGCGCACATCATGATGCGCTCCGGTGGAGTTGCCCTGTAGATGCGAATGGTTTGATTCACAGCAGTCGTTGCGAGCGCTTCGCTGACGGTCGCTTCCGCCTTGGAATCAAGGTAAGGACTCACTTCCACAAAGGCGCGGTCGTACCAGCGGCTTGATACGTCAATGGCTCCGGCCGCTTGTTGCGTGCGCCCTGCTTCAAGCCACCAGAGGAGGCGGTCTTGTTGGTCATTGTTGTTCTGTTTGACTGCCGCCTCAGCGAGTTTCGCGGCGGCTGGGTAATCGCCGGACGAATACGCAGCGTCAATGGCGGCTACTGATTTACGGAGATCGCGCTGGCAGCCAGCGCTGAGCGCAGCGCCACACGCAACCGCCACGATGATGGCGGCACGGGCGGTGCTGAGTGTGATTCCCGTGAACCCCGTTTGCATGCACTGTCCGATCACTTCAAGAGTTGCCACCAGATTGACTGGCCGCCGAGGTTGAGATTCTGCACGTTGGTGGTGTCAAGCCGAATATTGCTCTGCCGGAGGAAGTCGGCGACGGCACGCACCTTGATGAGTTCAGCGTCGCGCATCACGGCGCCGTTCTTCAGTTCGTTGAAGAACATTGCATCGCGCTGCCAATTGGCACGGCCTTCTGGCGTGAACTGCATCGGCACGGAAATTTCAAGTCCTTCACGCGCGTTCACCATCATCTCCATGGGCTCAAGGCCCGGGCGTTCGAAGCGTGCACGGTGCAAGCCGGGGCGAAGCGGGAATGCGCTGGGCGCTGCACCCATTGCGACTCCGTCAATCTTCACCAAGACATTCATGGGCTGCAAGTTGTAGTTGTTGGCACCAACCACATATTCGCCGGATTCGTTGGTGCGAACATCGGGAATGCTGAGGTCTGCGAGAACCGCGTTGAACTTCACCGTGACATCGGCTGCGGGCGTCGAAGCAACGCGCATGCGCGTGTCTTGCACCGTAGCGCGCACTGCAGCACCGATGCGGTTTGCGGCATCGCGAAGCAACTCGTCGATTGCATCCACTTCCACTTTCAGTTCCGGAGTGTCACGCTTTGCGTAATCGGATTGCACCGTGCCTGCCGCAAGGCTGGCGCCAGTGACGCCGTCAATCAGACCGTAGGTCGTGACGAGGGTCCATTGATCGACATCGGTGTGGGTACCGGTGGAAGGATCATCAAGACGGCGCTTGGAGCGCTGCAGTGCAGTGATCGATGCGGTGAGAATGACATCGGCCTTCATCTGCGCTGCCAGCTGAACGGCTGACGTCTGATTAGAGAGGATGCGATCAACAGCCTCGGAACCGAGAAGATCGGTGCCAGCATTTGGACCAGCAGGCGCGAGACGATTGACGGCGTTCACCACATCTTCGCGGCGAATGATCTGCACACCGGGGCCGGTGGAATCGGCAGAGACGAGGTCCTCGAACACCGAAACTTTCTCCGGCGCAACTGAGGCTGGGCGCTGCTTCACGAAGATCGCCATGCGGATAGGAGCAGATGCGGTAGGCGGGGTCGCGGCAGGAGCCGCTGTCGCCGGGGGGTTTGTGGCTGAAGCGTTTGCGGCGGGAGCGTTTGTAGATGCGGGTGCATTTGTTGACGCAGGCGTACTCGCCGCGCCGGGCGTGCTCGCGGACGAGCCCGTGGCCTTTGCATTCGGATCAATGCCGGCGGGCAAACCTTGCGCGCGCAAGCGCAACATGGCGCCGCGATCAATTCCGCGGTCTTCAATTGCTTGCGCGGTCGAGAAGCGTGCACCTGCGTCGGTAACGCGCGCCCAGCCGACATGCACTTCCTCAGCACCAAGTTGCTCGCCGGTATCCGGATCAATCATTGCGCTTCCGGGCACAAACACTTCGTAAATCTGGCCCGCAGATACGCCGCTTTCGGCGCTCCGGTTGAAGGTGATTTGACCAAGGGTGTAACCAATGACGCGGGCGGGCGCCAATGAGTCGGCGATCGAATTCGCTACTTCTGTTGCGAGTTTCTTTGCAACGGCGCCAAGCACAATATTCGTCTTGACACCCTTCTGCTCCACTCCAGGAAGAATCTCGTTCACCGCGCTCTCCGCGAGCGTCACCTGCGTGGAGCGAAAGAGTGATCCAGTCGTGCTGTCGAAGATCTTCAACACTGCTTGAATGTTGATTGTTCGACGCTCTGCCTTCGATGTTCCGAATTGATTGAGGAGCTCGGTTTTTTCAACTACTTCTTGATAGTTGCTGATGGTGAGCGTGGCAACGTAACGCGCGCCGGCGAGTTGGAATGCGCGCGCCGCCTGTGGGTCAAGAATATTGACGTTGCCACTCTGCGTGAGGTCTTGTTCTTTGATGATGCTGGGGAGGTCGGTGCGCGCAACGATCTCGAAGCGCCGCGAGGCTTCAATGGCGCTGAGCAACTGCACATCCGCGCCCTGCTCGATCTGCATGAGCGCGTTGTCGGTGCCATCAACCTTGGCCTGCGCAGTCACTGCGGGCGTTGCCGCGATAGCACGGATGGCAAGGCGAGGCTTCTCTGGGATTGTGGCTTGGGTTGTGCCTGGGGTTGTGCCTGTTGGCGGGGATTGCGCGAGTGCCATGCCGCTCACTCCAACCATGCCACATACGAGGAGTGCGAAACGGACCGGACGCCAGACGGAACGGGTCATGATGTTCATAGGGTTGCCCTTCGGCATAAAAATCGTACCTCCGGACAGGGCTCCGGTGCCTGTAGGCGCCCCCCGTCAAAGTTCCCGGGAGTTGTTGGGGGAATTTCCGGGTAATTGCCGGCAGTCTGTGGCACACTTGAAACTGCGCCGCGGCATCAGCCGATTGACTTCAGTGGTCTCAAGCAGCAGGAATGCACATCATGAGCAAGATCCAGGTGTCCCGAATTGTCCGTAGCAATCTCGCAATCGCCGCATGCGCCGTCTTTGCATGCTCGACAGCCAACGCACAGAACGACGCGTGTTCGGCTGCAACACCAATCGCCGGCTACGGAACGTTTCCGTTTAGCAATGTTGGCGCGACTACCGATGGCAATGCCGATGCTGCGTGCCTCTTCTTCAGCGTGACTCAGATCTTCAATGATGTCTGGTTCTGCTGGACCGCGCCGTCGAGTGGCTTGGTCGAAGTAGCCCTCTGCGGCGGAACAACGCTCGACACATCCCGGCTGCGGATGCCCGGCTCTCAACTCCACCCTTGCGTGCAACGATGACAGTTGCTCGCTGCAGAGCAAGTTGCAATTCGGGGCAACCGCGGGAAGCAGATACACCATTCGTGTCGGTGCGTACGCGGCAACGGGGTTCGGATCTGGTTCATTCACTGTGGGCGCGGTGGCCCCTCTCGTGGATGTCACCAATCCGGTAAACGGACATCGATATATCGGCCTCAATGTTGCATCGTGGGCCGCGGCGGAAGCGACGGCGCAAATGTTCGGCGGCCATTTGGCATCCATTGCGGATCAGTCCGAGAATGACTTCATCCACCAGAACTTCGGCAATTACGGCGGCACCACGCAGCGCCTATGGATCGGCTTCAACGACATCGCCAACGAAGGCACCTTCGTGTGGCCGGACGGCACGCCGACGAACTACACCAATTGGAGCGGTGGTGAGCCCAACAATGCTGGAAGCGGCGAGGACGTTGCGGAAATGTTCGGAATCCAAGGCACCTGGAACGACATGCCCGATTCGGGCGGAACCTACCTGCATTTGGCGGTCATTGAGATTAATGGAGGAACGCCTCCACCGCCGACATGCGGCAGCGACATCGACCGCGACACGGTTGTTGCGGGCGCAGATCTCGGAATTCTGCTTGGCGATTGGGCTCAGGCGATCAGCCGCAGCGATCTTGATCATGACGGCCTGGTGACTGGCGCAGATCTTGGAATTCTGCTCGGCGACTGGGGTCCGTGCCACTAAGCGGCGGGTGAATATGGGGCGCGCTTGCTGATGGATAACGCGATGAATTCGCAGTTATGACACGTCCAAGCCATTCATAAGTGCATATTCAATAAGGGGATACTTGCCGGCCATTGGCAACGCGACATAGTCCGTTCGTTCCTGTCCGATGGTTGCTGTTTCCCGTTTGAGGCAATCCATCATTTCCAACTCATGCCAAGGATTCCCAGATGTTCGGATCCCGATTATTCATTGGAGCAGTTACGACTGCCGTTGCGTGTTCCCCAGCACTTGCTTCGATCACCGTATGCGACTCGCGAGTGACATTCGCCATATGGGCGACCATGCACGGCGATGCGGCGGTCATCCGCGAGGACTTCTCAAGTGTCACCCCCGGTTTCACAGCTGGCAGTTTCATGGGAAACGTCGGATCTGAAAGCGCGTGGACGGCGAGTGCGATCGGAGGCCTTGACTCTCGTGACAGTTCGCTCCACGCAGCACAGGTTGGGAGAGCCATCTCCGTGGAGTTCAATTCCGGTCAGGTGTATGGAATCGGAGCGGATTACTTCTTCTCAAACGCACTTGGCAATCCGGTTTCCGGCTACGTCATCCTGGCGCTTTCTGATGGGACGCAGTTCGTGCGCAGCGTGAGTGGAATGGACACATTCGCAGGGTTCTGGTCAAACGATGCCGCGATCACGCGGATCACCATTTCGCCGGTGGGTCCAGGCGCCAATTCGAACTTTCTTGGAATGGACAACATGGACATCGGGTTTGTTCCCGTGCCAACGCCCGGTGCGATTGCGCTGATATCCCTCGCAGGATTCACAGCAAGTCGCCGCCGACGCGGATGATCGAAACGCTTCGTGTAAACGATCGATCCATGCCGGAGTCCGAGCCGAAATGCTGGGACTCCGGCAGTGTTTTTGGTGCAGCGGGAGCTCCGGGTCAGGCGAAAGCGGGAGTTCGGGACCAGGCGAAAGCGTGATCGCGCGGGGGACGGGGGGACGGCGCGAATATGGAGACGCACGGATTTGCCACGATTTCGCGGTAGTCTTTCATGAGTATGCATCCACTGCCACGAGTTAAGACGGGCTTGATGATCCTGGCATTCCTACTGGTGGGTATTTGCACCGTGCCGCTGACTGCGCGGGCGGACACGTTCCCCCCGATGTCCGCGTCGATCTTTGTGACCATTGCAAACACAACTGCCGCCTACTTTGTTGGCGGAAGATTTTGGGCACTGTTGGTACTGCTACCGAGCGTCATTGCGATTGGCATGCTTGCGAGCGAAGGCTATGACCCTTCGCTGCACGACCATGTCATCCCGGGATTCATCATGGCTGGAGCGAATGTGATCGCCGCAATCACCATGGCTCATGCTGCGCTCAGTCGCAAAACGCACGGCGAAGCCCGACTTTATTTCGGTGCCGCGAGTTACCTTCTCATTGGTATTGCATTTGCGACGATTCACCAACGGATCGCTGTCCTTGATCCGTGGGCATACAGAGTTCCTGGAACCACCGCGGAAATGCCGCTCGGTCGATGGGTTGATTACTTGTGGTTTAGTTTCGCAACGCTTACTACCTCCGGATTCGCCGATATGTGTGCCAGTAGTTCGTGGGCCCGACTGGCATGCACTCTCGAAGCAATTACCGGCATCATGTTCCCAGCGATCTTCTTGGCGCGGCTCGTATCGGCGGCATCAGAGGAAGAAGAGAAGGGAACGACCTGAAGTGATTCGAACCGTCACACATACATTGTTAGCAGCAGGACTGGCCGGAGCGGTCCCGAGCGTTGGACGGGTGACGCTGCCATCAGCGGGTGCTGCGGACGCGGTGAGTTACGGATACCGACTGGTGGAACCACGCCCGGCTGACGTGCAGAACGGGGCGCGAGTTCCACTGATCGTGTTTCTGCATGGAAGCGGCGAACGCGGCAGCGACAATGAAGCGCAGTTGAAGCACTTTGTGAATGACGCGGGGAGCGATGCATTCCAAGCAAAGAATCCATGTTTCGTGCTCGCGGTGCAATGCCCGGCGGATGAACGTTGGGTTGACATTGCGCTGGACAGCGAAGGACGAGCCAAGTGGAGCGAGGGGCTCAAGACGGCCGCTTCGCCCACACGTGCGCTTCACGCGGTGCAATTGGCGATTGATGAAGTCATGCGAACGAAACCGGTGGATCCGGCGCGTGTGTATCTGACGGGGATTTCCATGGGTGGATTCGGCGCGTTCGATCTTGCGGTGCGCACGCCGGAGAAATTCGCAGCGATGGCAAGCATCTGCGGCGGAGGCGATCCGGCGCGTGCTGGCAGTTTGCGCGGGCTTCCGGTGTTGGTGGCGCATGGTATGGATGACCCAGTGGTGCCGATTGCATGCAGCCGCGCGATGGCAGAGGCGGTGCGTGCTGCCGGTGGTTCAGTCACCGTGCGTGAATATCCGGGCATTGGACATGAGGCGTGGCCGAAGGCCTATACGAGCGAAGCGGACGGTGTGCTGGTGTGGATGTTCGCGCAACACAAGGGCGCGGCGAAATGAACTTCGGTGGGGGCAAGCGCGTGATGGCGCTGTTTGGGATGGGAGTTCTCACGTTCGTGGTTGGTGTGATTGCGAGCACTGGAATTGGCGGGGTGTTGGCTATCGCTGCTGATTGGGTCCAACAGGCAAGCGCTCCAGCCAATAGTTTGGCTACCAGTGGATCGACGGCCTACAACACGAATGTCAGCGGTCCCGGACTGATGGAAACTTTGTGGAACAATTGGACTGGTGCAATCTTTGCGCTCGTCCAAGAGATGCTCCAGTTCCGGATCGAGAGTGCAGCAATGATCTGCATAGCGGTCGCGTTCGCTGCGGCGCCGGTACTGCTGATCGCGCCGGTATGTAAGCGATGGCAGCCCGGCGAGGAGGGGCGATCATTGCGCGCATCGATTGTTGGGGCCGCGGCCATTGGAAGTGCCTGCGCATTGGGCATTCTGCTCACTGCTGGAGATCTGCTGACATTTGTATTGCGCGACACCGGGGTGATTGGACCGAATGGCAATGTTCTTTCGTGGGTCATGCATCCGGCCACACTGCTCTGCGCATGGGTAGCGATTGGCGTGTTGTGGGCGTGGCTACTTTCCTACGCGGGATCATCGCGCCATCCGGGGGCGATCACGCGTTGGGTGCGATGGTTGTTTGCCGGCAGTTGCGTCGAAGTAGCGATCGCTGCGCCAACCTATGTGCTCGCCATACGACGTGACACCTGCTATTGCAGTTGGGGTAGTTGGTGGGCGATTGTTGCGGGCACAACAACGATGGTGCTCTTGTGCGGACCAGCGCTCGTGCTACTCGCCACACGGCAGGCGCGAATGCAGTGGATGCGCAGCGTGTGCGGCGAGTGCGGCTACCCGCGCCGCGGCAACGCCCCGCTCTGCCCCGAATGCGGAAAACCCGTTCCTGCGTGAGCAGACGGATTAGTAAAGGACGCGGAGGCGCGCAGTTCCTGGGACTGCCTTGAGCTCGTCAATCACGTCGGCTGCGTATCGACGGTCGACATCAGTGACGAGATAGCCCATCGCATCATCAGTGCGCAAAGCTTGGCCAAGAATGTTGATCTTGCGCCGCGCAAACACTGCGTTGACCGCCGCAAGTACGCCCGGCTGATTACGGTGCAGATGTAAGAACCGGTGCGAGCGTGGAACCGGCGGTGCGGAAATCGGCGGCAGGTTCACGCAGCCTGAAGTGCCGCCCGTGTTCACAAACTCCACCAGACGCGCCGCAACAAATTCGCCGATTGCTTGTTGCGCCTCGGATGTGCTGCCGCCGACATGCGGGGTGAGAATCACATTGGGAAGCCCACGGAGCGGACTATCGAACGGATCCCGGTTGGAAAGTGGCTCTTCTGGGAAGACATCAACCGCCGCGCCGCCAAGATGACCAGCGCGGATCGATGCCGCAACAGCAGCCAAGTCCACTATGTGGCCGCGCGAAAGATTGACAAGCAGCGCGCCCGGTCGCAGTTTCCGCAGTTCACGCTCGCCAATCAAATGGTGATTCGAAGCGCGACCGTCAACATGCATGGAAACCACGTCAGACTTGCCAAGAAGTTCCGTGAGCGATCGACACTTGCGCGCATTGCCAAGCGCCAGGCACTCCTGTAAATCGTGGTAGATGACATGCATCCCCATCGCCTCAGCCAGAATCGAAAGCTGCGATCCAATGTGACCGTAACCCACAATGCCCAGCGTCTTGCCGCGCACTTCCGTGCATCCAGTGGCTGACTTGCGCCAGCCGCCTTCATGAAGCAGCCGCGAAACATCCGGGACGCGGCGCATCAGCATGACGATTTCGCCGATGGCAAGTTCAACAACGCTTCGAGTGTTGCTGTACGGCGCGTTGAAGACGGCGACGCCGTGCGCGGCAGCCGCGGGCAACTGCACCTGCTCCGTGCCGATGCAGAAGCACCCAACCGCAAGCAAACGATCCGCCGATTCCAGCGCGCGCGCCGTGACGCGGGTCTTGGAACGAATGCCAAGAATGCTCACGCCCTTGAGTGCGCGCGCGAGTTCATCCTCCGCAAGTGCATCGCTCAGCGTTTCAACGCGGTATCCCTCGTCGCGCAACACTTGCGCCGCATCAGCGTGGATGTTCTCGCACAACAGCGCAATCATGCGGCTCTTGGGGAAACTTGGCGAACCAGGCAATCGGTACAGCCACAGCACTTCGTCCACCGTTCGCGCCACGCGATCCGCGCGCGCTACCACCGCCTCGCGCTCAATATTCTCGCAGTACGCAACAAACTCGTGCGCCGCACCGGCGTCGCGAATCTCTGCGTCAGTGACGCCATCGCCAATTGCCACAATTCGGCCAGGAAGTTTCAACGCACGCACTACCTTCGCCTTACCACCCGGCTTGGCCACCGGATTGGCGGCGTCATAACCAACCACCGCAGTGCCCTTCCACTGAAATGCGTTGCAGTGAATTCGCTCGGCGGGAATGCCAAGTTCCGCGCACACCGGCTCCACGTACTCGCGGAAACCGCTCGACACCACATGAATGCGATCTGCATTGCGGCGCACCGCGGCGATGTGCTTTCGAAATGACGGACTCAGTCGACGCTTGAGAAGCTTCACCAACGCATCCACATGAGAACGCTTGATAGTGAGCATCGCCAAGCGACGGCGCAGACTCTCATCGATACCGATGGCACCAGTCATTCCATCGCGCGTGATCGCCTCGATCGCCTCCATGGTGCGGGCGCGCTGCGGATCATCCGCGAGCGCGAGCCGCGCCAGTTCATCAAGGCCCTCAATCGCCACGATGGTGCTATCAAAGTCGAAGATCAGTTGGACGGGTTGCGCTTCGGCGGGTGTGCGCGACATCGGGGTTCCTGCTGCGGAGAGTGCGAAGCTGTGGTGTACCGCAGCAGCAGCCGGCAAGCGGGGATGCACGGTACTGAGCAACCGATTCTTACAACTTCCTCACTTTCCGCGCGGCACATTCACGGGCGGGGACGGACCGTCGATGACGCCGTCCTTGTCAGCGTCGATGCCCGGACCCTTGTGCTCCGGCGGAATCAGCGGCACCAGGTAGCCGCCATCAAGAATCATCGTTTGACCCCACTGCCACTCGATCTTCTCGATTGGGCCCGCAATCACACCTCCGGCGAGCACCGCGCCCCCGGACGGCACCGCATTGATGATGGGAGCTCGAAGGAACACCATGGAATGAGCGGAAACTTTCACGGGAATCAAACGCACGCCGCCACCGATCGGAATCGGTGCCCCGACTTCCCCAGTCACTGAACATGCGGTACCCCGGCACGGAATTCGGTCGCTCGTGACGCAATTCCGGGTTGTGGCCGTTACTTTCTCGACAAGATCTCCGGAAGTACCGAGCCGCTCGAGCACAGTGCGTGCTTTGTCAAGAAGTTTGGTCGTGGATGGGGCATCTGGATCGACCCCGCCAAGCAAGAGAACGAGACTGTCTAACACCGGACTCACCCGGGACGGATTGACGCTGAAACCCGTGCCGTGGCAATCAACACAGTCTGCTCGCGTCTCGCGCATTGTGGGAACGACCCTCGCTGGCGCTCGGTCTCGATGCCGCGTCACCTTCGTACCTGTTCCAGCGCAATTCGGGCACTGTAGCGCGCGAGCGAGCGCAGTCACGCGACCGACAAATACATCGGGGCGCCCCGGCAGCAGAGTCACCGGATCCGGCACCACCGCTCCGATCGGCAGCGAAATTGGAAAGTCAGGCGCGCTCGGCACGGCGCCTTTGCCAGTGGCCGTGCCAGTGCCCGGACCCGCACCACCGCCCTTCCCATCACCACTCGCGCGGCAACCATGAGATCGCCCCGCGATCGCCCCAAGCAATAGGACAGCGCATGCGTATCTGTGAATCGTTGAATGTACGACCATCAAGGCAGCGTAATACGCAAACAATGAAACATCGAAATTGCTGCGGAATTTCTACGCGCGTGCTGCCCCGAGTGATCTGCCCGCTCCGGTCAGCTGATCGGATCTCAGTTACCGATGCAAATTTCCAATAGATCTGCACGGGAAATTGGCTTCAGATAGAAACCTTCGCAAACAGCACGGAGAGCGCGGTCACGCTCGATGCTCAGCACCGCCGCAGTGAGTGCAACAATCCTGCCACGGAATCCGCGTGCACGGATGCGCGTCGTTGCCTCAATCCCGTCAATGCCAGGCATCTGCACATCCATGATCACCAAGTCCGGGCAGTACGTGCCATCAAACCGCGCCACCGCGCTCAGACCATCCGCTGCGATATCGACGTGCGCGCCAGCAAGTGACATCAGCGCCGACAGAATTCTCTGCGAATCAATATTGTCTTCTACCAACAACACGGTGCGACCACTGAGCGGACCTTGCTTACCGCGGGGCGCCAATGCGGATGGCGCGGCAGCGGCGAACACCAGAGCCGGCTGCGCAACATCCGACTCGAAGATGAATGTGAATACGCTGCCTCGCCCGAGTTCGCTCGCTACCTCAATGCGACCGCCGAGAAGCACCGCGAGCCTTCTGCTAATTGCCAACCCAAGACCGGTACCACCGTGTCGTCGTGTGTAACTCGAATCAAACTGCGAGAACGGCTCAAAGAGTTTCGGCAGCGTCTCCTCTGAAATGCCGCAGCCAGTGTCATGCACTGCAATCCGCGTTTCCATACGCGATCCGGTTCGCGTGGCCGAAACGACAACGCGCACCGATCCTTGATCCGTAAACTTCACCGCGTTGCCAACGATGTTCAGCAAGACTTGCCGAATGCGAACTGGGTCGCTGCAGATCGGCACGCTGCCCGCATCACCATCGACAACTCGAGTAAGGGAAATCCCCTGCGAGACAGCTCGCATGTGCAGCAGTTGCACAACATCACGCACGATGTCCGCAACCACTACCTCGGAAATGTCAACGTCGAATCGACCCGATTCAATCTTGGAGTGATCAAGGATGTCATTGATGATTGCCAAGAGATGATCGCCGTTGCGACGAATCGTCTCAATATAATCCGCGCGCTCAACAGGGTCTGGCCCGTCATCGCGAAGCAACTCCGTGTAACCAAGAATCGCAGTCATCGGCGTGCGGATTTCATGGGAGATATTGGCGAGAAAATTTGACTTCGTTTTGCTGGCTTCTTCCGCGCGCACGCGCAACCCGTGCTCGCTGCGTTCCTTCTCACTCAACTTATTCACCATGCGCTCAAAGTCCTGAAGTTGCGCATTCATTGCCTCGATCACCATCGCGTAATCCGCGCTGCCGTCATGGGGCGCGAAGTCACGAATTCCCAGCGGCCAAGCCCATATGGACGTGTTGTCCACGATCCGCGGCGATCCAACAAAGACGAGTTCGCCAGTGGGCAGCGCCACAAACTGACCGCGCATCTGTTGCGGCGTGCCACGAATTCCAATCAGCACCAGTTCACCGATGCCCTCGCGAAGTGCCGTCCGTGATTCCATCCGCGGCCGCAACACCTCAAACAAATCAAAGAACTGCGATCCGACACATTCAGGAAGGACCTTCGCCATACTTGGACCGATGCCACTGACCACACCCTTCCCATCGATAACGATGTTGAATGGGAACAGCGTGGCGAGCAGCATTTGTGTCTCTGCGTTCAAAGCGGAGCGGCCTCTCCAGGAAATTCCACAAGGAAGACATCGTGCTCAGCACCGCTCTCGCGGCTTTCGACTTGGGTGACCTCGATGGCCTCTCCGTACATCGCTCCGAGCCCTTCGAGAACGCCGTGCACAAACGGCGCGAGTCCCGATCGGGTCGAGATGTATTCCACTCGCATACCCCCGCCCAACAACGTTTCGGTGCGAAACTGCGGCATGTTCACACCGGGGAATGTGAGCGCAATGCGTGCATGCAACGCATCAAGGGCTGGCAGCATTTCTCGCACCGTGGCCCCCATGGAATGCATCACCTTCCCCCATGGCTGGCGCTCTGCGTAGACCATCCAAAAGTGTCCGAATGCGTGCAACGCTTCCGGAAGCGTGATGTCGAGCCGGCGCGCGACTGCGGCAGCCAGATCGAATGTCATCTGGTCCGGATACGCGCGCATGATGACGAACACTGGCTCGCTGACGCCGGCGTCTGCGCAGATGGCTGCCCACGTCTCTTCGCCGTAGCGCTCCACCACCATCTCCTGAAGTGCATGATTGACCATCCCAAGCATGAATATCTACTCCGATTAAAGTGCGGGGCGAGTGCGAACCATAAATGCGTCACACGGAGCACCCGCATCCTTTGCGGCGATCTGCTCGATGTCCACATGCTCGCCGTACATAATGCCAACTCCGTGAACAAGTCCAAGGACGAATGGCGCAAGGCCGGGACGGTGCGAACGGTACTCCAGCAACATCGCGCCATCGCGTGGCTCAACACGGAACGACGGCGGCGCGAGGTCCGGAAAGCTCACGGCAATCCGCGTGTGCATCGCGTCGAGCGCCGCGAGAAGCTCATAGGTATTTTTCCCGGACGCCTGCATAAGCTTGCCCCACGGCCCCTTGCCGGCGAACTCGATCCAATAAATTCCAAAGGCGTGCAGCACATCCGCAATGGGCATCTTCATATGCTCAGCCGCGGCAGTAGCGAGCGCATAAGTCACCGCGTCCGGATATTGCTTCATCATCACGAACGCGGGGTCTTCGACGCCTGCACGCTCCTTGATCAACTCCCATTGTGGCGCCCCGAATTTCTCCGTGATCATTGCCTCAATTGCCTGATTGACCATTCCGTACATGGGAATCTCCTGAGCGGGTACGCGGGCGATTGGCAACGAACGAACTCGTGAAATGATTAGCACACAAGTGCCACTCAGCCGATGCCTCTGATTATAGGTAACAACCCTACTACTTTCCGGTCGATTCATGCGGCAAGTGCAGTTCGCCGGACCTAAATATGAAAATGTTGACCCGAACTATGCTCATCGTATGACTTGGCGATCCACCCCCTGCTTGCATGGCGACTTTTGTTGGCACGACGTGAACACGCGTGATGCCGCGGGCTCTACGGCATTCTACTCAGCTCTGCTGAATGCCACCGCTTCAACCATCCCGATGCCGCACGGCGACTACACCATGCTGGCTATCGGCTCCCATACGGTGCTCGGCATCATGCCGATAAGCGAGTCCGCACCACCCGACGTTCAGGCACATTGCCTGGGGTACATCGCAGTGGATGACATTGAGCAAGCGACTGCTCACGCGGCGGCACTGGGCGGCACGGTCCGCGTGCCAGTGATGCAGGGTTCAATTGGACGCTGGAGTTTGATCACCGATCCGACCGGTGCGGCGTTTGCGTTGTTCCAAGCAGACCCCGGCAAGACTGATGGAATGACCGACCATGGTCCTGGCGCGGTGCTTTGGAACCACCTCGTGACGCCCGACCCAGCCCGAGCTGTCGAGTTCTATTGCGCGCTGCTCGGATGGGAATCTGAAATTCCACCGGATGGTGGTGCTGATGGAGCGCGACGCATGAACGCGAACGGCGGCTCAGTGGCTGGAATCATGCCCGCGGCTCATCCCGATGACCGAGCCGCTTGGCTTTCATTCATTGAAGTGGAGCGCATGGAGGACGCGGCACGTACTGCCATCCAACTTGGAGCAAAAGCACTCACGGAAGTGATTGGATTCCCAAGCATTGGATCGGTGATGGTTCTCAAGGACCCACAAGGCGCAACCATATGCGTCGTTGAGCCTGTCGAAAGCCGCAAGATCTAGGTCACGACCGCCGCTCTTACCCCACTGCCACAACAGGCACATCGAAGAGCAAGGCGATGTAGGTGACAAAGAACGCCAAGTGGACAACTCCTTGCATGGGGTTCGCGCGACCGTGCGTGAAGTTGACGATCGATATCAGCATTGTTCCCACGAGAAGCGCAATTTCTGGAGACTGCAGCCCAAGTTCGATGTGCTGACCAAGTATCCGAGCAAGGATCAGGACGGCCGGAACCGTCAGACCAATAGTGGAAAGTGCCGACCCCAAGAGGATGTTCATCGTGCGCTGCATCGAATTCCGGCGCGCGGCCTTGATAGCGGCAACTCCCTCTGGCCCGAGTGCCAAGCAAGCCACGAGCACGCCGGCGATTGCTGGTGGCAATCCTGTCTGACTCAAGAAGCTAACTGTGGACTTGCCGAGCGAATGCGCCAACACAACCACCACCACGAGCATTACTACTAAACCAACCACGTCTCGCCACAGCCGACGTTCTGAATTCGCGTGAACGACCGCGCTCGACCCGTGGAGGGTTTGCAGCGAATCAGGATGCACTCGACCAATTTCATTTGCCTGCTCTGAATCAATTTCTGCGGATTCATGGGCGAAGAATGATCGGTAACGGGATGTCTGCATCCACAGAAACGCCCCGTACATCACCACCGAAGACGTTGCCACAAAGATTTCCATGCGCGGCGTCATGAAGCCGCCGGGCTCAGTTTCAGTGAGACGTGGCAGTATCAGCCCAATGAGCGCAAGCGGAATGATCAGCGTGAGGTATGAAGCCGATGATTGCAGATTGAAAAACTGCTCGCGCCGATTGATGCCGCCGACCAAGAGCGCCACGCCCACAAGACCGTTCATGATGATCATGAGCGTCGAGAACATTGTGTCGCGCGCGACGGTCGGCTCGCTTCCGCCAGCCAGCATCATGGCCGCAACAATGGAGACTTCAATGATGACAACTGAAAGCGTCAGTACCAGAGTGCCGATGGGCTCACCGAGCCGATGGGCAACCGTGTCTGCGTAATGCGACGCGGAGTAGGCGCACATCAGAATGACCACGAAGAGCCAGAAAAAACCAACCATCGACGGCGGGGCACTGCCGTCACCCCCGCTCGCAACTGCGTGGAACACAATGGTGCCGAGGCCCAGAATGATGGGGAGGTGGTGGCGGAAGCGGGTCCAGTTCATGAAAGGCAGAGGCTAATGGCGGAGGAGTGGACGTGGTAACCCGCCAGCAATTTTGAATCTTGGGGTATTTTTGCGCCAGATTCGTGACAAAGCTGCAATCGCGGCTACATTCTTACAGAATTGAGGGCTTTCCGGGGTTACCTCGGACTCTCCAAACCAGATGTTGCGCGCCGGGGCGAAGACAGAATCCAGGAACTATCCAGAGATGACGAGCACTATCCGATCAGTCCGTGCGGAAACTGTCGGAACCGATAGCGGCTCCGGGACATTTGAAGAGGCGGCAGCACACGCACTCGAACGCCTGCGTAGCGCGACTGCGGCAACCATCAAGTCCGCAGGCGCACACGACCTCAACTCGCTTGCACTCAGCCGCAAACTTGGAATTGACAAGAGCCTTTCGTGGCGCATGGTGCGATTCGTGGAAGCGGCGAATGCATTCAGTGCGAGCGACCACCTTCCAGGAGATGCAGGCCTGCGCATCTTTGCCCGCGCGATCCGCGCAAGCGGTGCCGCCGCGAATCCCCTTGCGGAGTTCGACGCGGCAATTGATGAACTCGAAGGCGTTGTAGCGCGGCATGCCGGCAATCGGACCGCCTTCCGCGCGCTCTTGACACATTGCACCGAGCTGCCCCACGCTGACAACCGAGCAGCCGGCCTCCGCCGCGGAGCACATGAAGCGAATGCCGCGCTCTGGGGAATTCAAGCACATACTCGCCTCATGATGGCGTTCCTCACCGCCGGCGAAGGCGGTACGGTTGATGTTGCGCTCGTCAGCGGATTTCTTGGACTCCGCCGCAGCCGCCGTGACCTTTCATGGCCAGTGGCGCGTCGACGAGTCCTCGGTCATGAAGGGCGCAGTCGTGATGGACTCGCCTTGCCACTCGATCCTTCGGTGGCGATGGACGCCGCTCCGATGCTGTCGGAGTATTCCACGATCCGCGGCGAAAGCCTGCGGCCAGTCGGAACCGACCACGGGTTCTGGTACGAACTTCCTGAGGGCGACATTGGCCTTTCCGGCGCAGTGAATTGCGTCTTTGGCGAGCGACTTCCGAGTGCAGGACCTGTACTCAAGAACGGCGAGGTGGAAGACGCGGAGGTGATGATCCGCGTCGACCTCCCCGTCGAACACTTACTGCTTGAAGTGTTCGTGGATCAAAAGATTCCTATCAGTGGCACCCCACGGCTGTCCCAGTTCAACCTACTCACAGGCGGCAGCGGCGAAAATTCGCCGGACCGTGAACGGGCACGGATGCCGATTGCAGATCAGGTGCAAGAGTTACGAAGTGACCCACGAACCTGGTCGACCCCAGTCGCTCCGCGGCATTGGGAGATGGTGAACGACTGCATGCACTGGATGTCGCGACGCCCGGCGGACTTCCGCGTGTACCGCGTGAGTATGCAGTGGCCGCTGATACCAACTGCAATCGTCGTCTCGACGCAGCTCGGCCACCGCAGTTAGCGCCGTCAACGTCGTCAAATTGACCGTCGAACCAGTGCCGTGCCAACGGTCAGGCCAAACACGCCAATTGCGGCGAGCACCGCAAGCGGAATCAACATTTCCGACATTCCCCAGCTGCGCCACGTCGCGCCTTCCGCCGCCATCACCGCCCACTTGAACGGGCTGAGGTTGCTCGCGATGCGGAGAAATGGCGGCATAAACACAATCGGCACGGTCCCGCCGCCGATCATCGCGAGTACCAAGAGCACCGCGCGGCCCGCTCCTTGCGCCCCGCCCTGCGTGCGGAATCCCGCAGCCAGAAGCATCATGATTCCAGAGAATCCAAATGCGGTCACCAGCGTCACTGCAACCATCAACGGCCAGCTTGAGACTTCTACGCGGAACAAGAACACGCCAAAGCAGATCAGCATCCACTCCGTCATAAGGCACGTCACGAAGCATGCGAGCGCCTTGCCCATCAGGATCTGATTCGGACTCATTGGTGAAACCAATAGGCGAACAAGGGTGCCCCGTTGGCGTTCTTCGGCAATTCCAGAACCGAACGAAAGCACTGCACCGAAGAGCGCCCACGCGATGCCCTGCATGAAGGAAATTGCAAAGGTGTTTGCAGGCACGCCCGGGCGCATGGAAAGTTCAGCAATCTCTACGGTCACCGGCTTCCAGTCAGCGATTGACTGAGGCTTTGTAGTTGAAGATGAGTCCGCGCCCTTCGCAGACATCGCGCGTGCGCGGGACAGTGCCGTGCGAATAGCCAATCGATCCGTGAACGAAAGGTCGGATGCCTTGAGCGATTCCTCCATACGGTCAAGCACCCGCGCAAATTGCACCGGGTCACCGATCCCCGCAAACACTGTGCGAAATGCGACTTCGTGAATCTTTCCAACGAGCATGGCCCCTTCGGCGCGCCGAGATGGGTCAACTACCAATCCGAGCTTGGCGCCGCCGCCGGAGAACACTCCGTCGAGCCCTTCTGCATACGTAGAGGGAACGACCAGCAGCGCCACCGCGTCGCCACGCCGAACCAACTGCTCACCAGCATCGCGCGAATCAATGACTGTGACCTTGAATCCACCATCTTCGTCGAGTGCCTTCATCAACATGGCGGCTGCCGGCGATGCTTGCTCAACAAACGCCGCAACATGAAGCGGCTCGCTGGAAGTTCCACTGAAGACATAACCAAAAAACAGCGCGATTGCCAATGGAAACACGAATGTAAAGAACGCCGCGGCGCGGTCGCGCAACAAGAGGCGCAGATCCTTCAGTGCTAGGAACGCAACTGCACGCATTAGTCTCGGAGCCGCCTTCCGGTGAGCGAAAGAAACACCATTTCCAAGTCAGGCTGCTCGATGCGAACTGCTGTCGCGCCACCCTCTGCGAGGGCGCGCTCAATCTCGCGCAGCGGCTCGCGTGTTCGCACACGGTGCTGCCCAGCGACAGAATCAACCGTCACAACACTCTCGCCCCCGTGCGTGGCAACCAATTCCGGAACGGTCCCGATAGCAAGCACCCGACCGCGATCCATGATGGCGACGCGCGAACAGATGCGCTGTGCCTCTTCCATGTAATGCGTGGTGTAAATCACGGTGCGGCCCTCAGCGGCCAATCGCATCACTACTTCAAGAATCGCTGTGCGACTTTGCGGATCGACGCCCGCGGTTGGCTCATCAAGAAAGATCGCTGTTGGATTATGAACAAGAGCGGCTGCGAGATTCAATCGGCGCTGCATGCCGCCCGAGAATGTTCCAACACGATCGCGCGCGCGTGGTAGTAGCCCAACCATGTCAAGCAATTCATCTGCCCGATGGGGCGGGTTCGGCATACCGTGAACTCGCGCAAGGAAGATTAAATTCTCTCGCGCCGTGAGTTCATCATACAGCGCAATTTGCTGTGGCGCCAGCCCAATGAGTGCGCGCGCACGCGCCGCGCGCGGGGAACCAGCATCGCCGATATCGATCGACCCACTATCCGGTGCAATCTGTCCTGTGCACAGGGCAATCGCGGTGCTCTTGCCCGCGCCATTCGGCCCGAGCAGCCCGAAGATCTCCCCCGCATTCACCTCGAACGTGACACCATCGACCGCATGGATCGGACCGAAAGACTTGCGGATGTCACGAACGCTGATCACAAGGATTACCAATCTACGCGCGGCAGTGCCGTCAGCGTGCGATGGCCGGACGAACCTTCATGGAGACATCAATAATGCTCAAGGCGCGATCACGCAATGGCTGAGCAACCGGCAAGCGTGGCAGGCGCATTCGCTCATTGCCCCAGCCCGCGCGCGCCTGGGCCAACTTGACCAAATGCACAAATTGCGGTCCGGCATCAAGGCGCAAGAGCGGCAAGAACCAGCGATAGAGTTCCTCGGCCTCATCAAGGCGGCCATCGCGCGCGAGTTCAAAGAGTCGCACGCTTTCAGCGGGGAATCCATTCACTAATCCGGCAATCCAACCTTCCGCGCCCGCAGCCACGCCCTCAAGCACCATGTCATCGATACCGATGTAGACAGCGAGTCGATCACCCATACGCGCACGGATAGCGGTCATGCGTCGTATGTCGCCGCTCGATTCTTTGACGGCGTGAAGATTGGGGAAGTCGGCGGCGATCTCCTCAAGCTGCTCGGGAAGAACATCAGTTCCGTAGGCCGGAGGATTGTTGTAGAGCATGCAGCCGAGCGGCGTTGCTTCGAACACCCGTGCAAAGTGGGTGCGCGTCTCTCGCCAATCGCCCACATATGCATACGGCGGAAGCACCATCAATCCGCGACATCCGCACTCCTGCGCAGCGCGCGCAATCTCTACCGCCTCGCGTGTTCCGCATGCGCCCACGGCGGCTACTACTGGCAACGCATCGCCTAACACTTCAACCGCGCGCGTCCACAGCGAACGTTTTTCATCAAGCGTGAGCAGTCCACCCTCGCCGAGCGATCCCGGTGTAACGAATGCATGGCAACCGTGACCTGCCATCCACGCGATGTGGCGACCAAAGAGATCAAGGTCGATCGAATCATCTGCCTTCAATGGCGTGGTGATCGCAGGAAACACGCCGTTCCAATCAGAACGCTGCATGGGAGTTGATGGTGTGTGCATGGATGTCATGGTGGAATGTCTGCAGTCAGCGAACGGTGGATGGAACAATGCCGTGGCGATACGGATCCGTCGGATCAAGTAGTAGCGTTCCTTGCGCGGTGATCCAAGCGCGGCCGCGAATGGTGGGCATTACTCCGCCCTCTGGCGAAGGTGCGTACCACGCATCAAACACGCTGCCGATCAAGGATTCCTGGCGCCAGACATCACCCGGCGCAAGCGTTCCGTGCGCTGCAAGACACGCAAGCTTGGCGCTCGTGCCGGTGCCGCACGGAGAGCGGTCATACGCGCCGCCGGGGCAGTACACGAAACTACGTCCGTGATTGCGCGGGTCGCGCGGCGCACCAATGAGTTCAACATGATCGACGGGATATGAATTGACCGTGCTGAGACCATCGCGTGCAAGTGCACGGTGTATCGAGCACGCCAATTGATTCAGCGCTTGCAGATTGCCAAGTTCAATTGCCTCGCCGTGATCTTCGCAGATGAAGAAGCCATTGCCACCCCACGCGATGTCGCCGTGCACAGTGCGCCCTTCGTCAAGGCGGAGCGTGACATCGGCGCGATGCACGAACGACCGAACATTCGCAACCTCAATGCCGATTGACTCGCCTGAATGTTGCGCAACCACCACACCAACGGGCGTTTCGATCCGGACTGACCCCGGCGCAAGGCGACCAAGGTGCACGAGCGTTCGCACTAGGCCGATCGTCCCGTGACCACACATGCCAAGCACTCCAGCGCAGTTGAAATAGATGACGCCGGTCGCGCATGTTGGATCGGCGCTGGGAACCAACAGTGCACCAACCAGCACCTCGTTGCCGCGCGGCTCGCACACCACTGCCGATCGAAACCAGTCATGCCGGGCAGCCAAATCTTCAGCCATCTCGCGAACGGTGCGCCCAGCCAGCATTGGTGCGCCGGCGATCACTACACGCGTTGGCTCACCCTCGGTATGGCTGTCGACAATCGAAATAACTACAGGCTCGCTCATCGGCACAGGATAGGCAACCGCGCGTGCTGTGCCCGGTAGGCTCTGCATCTATGGATCGCCGATCATTCGTACATGCCGGGCTCGCCGCCTCCACCGCCGCCGCACTCGCCGGAGTCAGCCGGGGGGCAGCACCTCGAGCACCGCTGTCGGAGACCGCCCAACCTGTGCAAGACCCTGCATCTGCAAGCAAAGGCCGACTTCGGCAGAGCGTGTGCGCATGGTGCTTTCCCGGGATGAGCCTCGACGAACTGTGCGAACTCGCCAAGAGCGTTGGCATTGGGTCAGTTGAGCTCCTTGCCGAAAATCAACTGCGTGTCCCAGCCGCGCACGACATGACCTGCGCGGTCGCCAATGGACCGGGCGGCATCACCAAGGGCTGGAACCGCCTCGAGAATCATGATGAGTTCGTTAGCAAGAGCGAGGCGCTCCTCCCCAAGATTGCTGCGGCTGGCATTCCACAAATGATCGTATTTAGCGGCAACCGCGCCGGGATGCCCGATGCCGAGGGGCTGAAGAACTGCGCTATCGGGCTGCGCCGCATCACGCCGCTTGCTGACAAGTGCGGAGTAACGGTCATCATGGAACTTCTCAACTCCAAGGTGGATCACGGCGACTACATGTGCGACCGTACCGTATGGGGCGTGGAGCTTTGCAAGGCGGTCGGAAGTGACCGATTCAAGCTGCTCTATGACATTTATCACATGCAGGTGATGGAGGGCGATGTCATTCACACCATCCGCGATAATCACCAGTACATAGCGCACTACCACGCCGCTGGGAATCCCGGCAGAAGTAACCTCGATGACACCCAGGAACTCAACTACAAGGGCATCTGCGAGGCCATCGTCGCGACCGGTTTCAAGGGCTGGCTAGCACAAGAATTCATGCCTCGTGGCGATACGCGCACCGCCCTTGCGGCAGCGGTTCGCATCTGCGATGTCTGAACCTCGGTATCCTTGCACGCTTCGCACCCCTGTACAAAGCACACACCGATGTCTAACCCAGATTCCACCGGATACAACGAAGCAGACCGCCAATTCCACGAGAAGGACCAGCAAATTTTGCAGTCCATGCGCGCAGGGCTTGACGCCCGCCGCACTGCAGCGCAAGCAAGTGCACAGAAGGCCGCGCACTGGATGTGCTGCCCCAAGTGTGGCAGCAAGATGAAAGAAGTGCCACTCGGCGGCGTCATTGTTGATCAATGCACAAGCTGCGGCGGTGTGTACTTCGACGCTGGTGAATTCCAAGCAATGGCGAAGCACCAACGCACTACATCACCGATGCTCGAGAAGCTCTTCTCCTGGATGCCATCGTGGGGCGTCGGTACAGATTCACGGGCATCCTGAATGACACTGAGTAACTCACCCTGAGTGAACTTCCACCGACTTCCTGGCACACCATCGCACTGCTGCTTGGCGGCGTTGGACTGTTCCTCTTGGGAATGACGTTACTCACCGAAGGATTGAAGGCGCTTGAGGGGCCGTCGATGCGTCGCTCACTGCACAGCGTGACGGCGCGACCGGCGCGTGCATTCGGTGCAGGGTTGGTGATGACCGTCGCCACGCAGGCTTCGAGCGCAACGGTGCTTGCAACCATTGGCTTCATCACGTCAGGAATGATGAGCATCGCAGCGGCGATCCCGCTCGTTGCTGGCGCGACGGTCGGAACATCAAGCACCACCTGGCTCGTTGCAACGCTCGGTCTGAGTGCCAGTATCTCTGCGATCCTGATGCCGCTCCTCGCTCTTGGCGCGGTGCTACGAACACTCGGACGCGGGCGCTGGAAACACGTCGGCACCGCCATCGCTGGAATTACCGTTCTGCTGTTGGCAATCACATTCATTCGCGACAATGTCTCGCAGGCGGCAGCGTCCATTGATCTCTCCGGACACGACGGCGCCACGGTGCTTGGTCGCCTTGCGCTGGTAGCGATTGGCATGCTCCTCGGCCTGGCAATGCAGTCCAGTGCAGCGCCGATCGCACTGGCGCTCGTGGCCCTTCATAGCGGTGCTCTTGGCTGGAACGAAGCTGCCAGCGTGACGATCGGTGCCACCATCGGAACAACGAGCACCGGCATACTCGCCACACTTGGAACGCGCGCGTCCGCCCGGCGCATTGCAGCGGCGTGGTCGATCTGCGCCCTCGTGCAAGCAGCGGTTGCGCTCCTCTTGTTCTCGCCGCTGCGTTATGCGGCGACTGCCATTGGAGCAACTATCACCACCGGAACTGGTGCCGAGCCGGGCGCCATTGGACTCGCCGCGTTCCACACTGGCTTCACCGCGCTCGGCGCAATTCCCTTGCTGATCGGCGCCGAACAACTTGCGCGACTACTTGCAAGATGGATCCCGGATCGGAGTGATGTTCCACCGATCGTGGAGTTCGACCGATCCGCTCTTGATGTCCCGGGCGTTGCCGCCGCGATGGCGCGACGTGGACTCACCGAATCAGGGCTCGCCGTCACCAGCATGGCGCTCGTGATGTTGCGAGGCGGCGGGATTGAAAGCATTGATGATCGAATCGTCAGTGCATCTGCAAGCCTTGATTCAACCCGCCGTTTCATCGGCGAGATTCAAGTACCTGAAGGCGATGACGCCACCGTTGAGATGCAGCGCGGCACCGTGGGTGCACTCGATCATCTCACGCGGATGGTGGGCGATGTGAGAAACTTGCTCCCCGCAGCCCGCGACATGACGCTCTTGCCACCAACCGTGCGCGAGTACATCAGCGACGCACAATCAGCTATCGAACTCTTCGATACGTGGCTTCGGAACCCTGATTCGACGCCGCCGCTCGCTGAACTGAAGCGCATCTCTTCCTCGCTTGGAGCACGGCGAAAGCAGGAACGCAGCGAAACATTAAGCCGAACTGCAGCTGGCGGCACTACGCCCGACACAGCGATTGCTGAACTTGACGCGCTGCGCTACGCAGACCGCATGGTTCATCACGCGGCGAAGGCTGCGAGCTACCTGACCGTACGTGTCAATGGCGCCGCGCGCGCGACGCCCGCAGACAGTGCGAGCAGTGACATTGCCGAAGAGCCGTCCTAAGCGACTGGTCTACTGAGAATCGAAAAACACATCAGCCCGCCGAATTGTGGCGGGCTGATGGAAGTGTTCAACAGAATGCGGCTCAGAAGCGACCGGTGGTGTTCACCGTGTCGTACGGCGTACCGCCTGGCATCTCCATCAACCAGAAGCGGCTCCATTCATCAGCCATCGCGCGGAAGTTCTGGTTATAGATCATCGAGTCGTTCTGGCGTCGACGATCCCATGATTCAAACTGACCGTTGAGGTCTGGGGTCGGATTGGTGGCGATGGTGTCGAAGGAGATCAGATAGGCATCGTTGCAGGTCTGATCCAGTTCGGCGACCTTCTTGTTGGTCTCCGGCGAAAGCGACTTCTTTGCATTCTTCTCCGTGCCTTCTTCAAGAGCAACCAGTTGTCGCTGCTGGGTCAAGGAATTGCGAAGCGCGTGCGGAAGAGCCTCAACACGAGAGTCATCTTCATCGAGCGCGTACCAGTGCTCCTTGGGGAGCTTGTTAGTGCGATAGAGCTCCGTTGGCTGCGGCGCGTAGCAGCCGCCAACAGCCAGCAGGGCGGACATCAAGGCTGGCGCTGCGATGAACTTTGCGGCCAACACGGTGATTTGCAAGGTGGAGTGACTGCTCGACATCTTCATAACTGATTCCTCTACGTTCGACCCGCGAACCGGCGTTCCGGAACGGCGATGGCAGAATAGCCGAAGCCGATTCCGGTGGTTGGATCAGGCATCCCTACGGCTGCCGGGGGCGGGCGGATCCCGCAAATTTGCCGAGAAATGCCGCCTCTGGCGTCAGATTTCAAAAACTTCGAAGCGCTTGGGTTGAGCCACCGTTAAGCCACCGTGGGCACTCAAGACCTGAGCCATGACACCCCGCTGCCGGTCCTCGCCGTGTGTCAGCACCACGCGGGGCGCAGCGGGCTTCTTGGATGACCCCATGAACCATTCAATCAAGCCGCCCTGCCCGGCATGTGCACTCAGGCCGCCAACGGTGCGCACATCTGCCCGCACAACCACATCCTCACGGAAGATGCGGACTGTCTTGGCGCCGTCGACCAACTTTCTGCCGAGCGATCCTTCCCCCATGAAACTGGTGAGAAGAACCTGCACGCCGGCTCGCCAAATATTATGGCGCAAGTGATGCAAGATGCGACCGCCATCGCACATGCCGCTACCTGCGATGACGATGCCAGGGTCCCAGTTCTCATTCAAATCACGACTCTGCTGTGGAGTGACGCAGAGATTCACGTTGGCAAAGTCACGGCGCGCCTGTCCACTCCGCGCTAGCCCGCGCGCTTCGTCGTCAAAGTCGTCGGGGTACTTGCTGTAGATCTCCGTGGCGCGAATCGCCATCGGACTATCGAGGTAGACCGGAACCGCCGGCGAACGCCCATCGCGGGCAATCTCTGCGAGTACATGCAACAACAACTGCGCGCGTCCAACTGCAAAGCTTGGTACAAGCACTTTGCGCTTCTGCCATGCGCTCTGTTCAAGAATCGCACGCAATTCAGCAAATGTCTCCCCAGCGGGTCGATGGTTTCGATCGCCATACGTGGACTCCAAGAACACCAAGTCGGCCGGCGGGCATGGCACTGGATCACGAAGAATCGGCATGCACTTCTGCCCAACATCACCAGAGAACACCACGGTCTTCGTAGTGCCGCCTTCTGTGACACGCAGTTCAACACTCGCGGAGCCAAGAATGTGACCGGCATCCTGGAAGCGCGCAACGATGCCGTCTGCTACTTCGATCAATTGTTCGTAATCATGACCGCGCATGCGGGCAAGGATGGCTTCCACCTCAGCAACCCCGTACAGAGCAACCGCATCCGGCGAAGCGCCAGTGCGTTCTTTCCAGCGGTTATCGCGCGCGGCATCGCCCTCTTGAATCTTTGCAGAGTCGCGCAATATCAATTCCGCAAGCTCACAACTGGCGTGCGTGGCGTGTACCGCGCAGGCAAGACCCTCAAGAAGCGGAAGACGACCAACATGATCAAGGTGCGCATGCGTCAAGATCACTGCGTCGAGCCGAGCGGGAACAACTGGATCAATCTCGCGGTTCTTTTCGTCACCCGCGCCGCGGCCTTGGAACATCCCAAAGTCAATGAGCACGTTGGCACGCGCGGTTTGCACCAAGTACCCACTGCCAGTGACTTCGCCAGCGGCTCCAAGGATGGTGATCTGCATAGGGTGAGGCTACGCCGCGGGCCAGCGCGCTGCAGGGATAACCGCTGCGCCAGGGCCGGATGAAACGCGCTGCCATCCCGCGGGGCGCTTGAATCGGCGCTCGAATCCTGCAGAGATGCGTTCGCCGATACCAGCCCGCGTTGCGTCGGCTAAGACAATCACCGAACCGCCGAAACCAGCACCCGTCAATCGCGCGCCGTAGACCCCGCCCGCAGTGCCGAGCGCGCGCGCCTCGTCAACGAGCGCGTCAAGCTCCGGCGTACTCACCGCAAAGTCATCACGCAGTGATTGATGGCTCTGTGCCATAAACAATCCAAACAATTCCATGTCATCGCGACGAAGGGCATTGGCGGCGAGTTGCACGCGCTGGATCTCGCGCACTACGTGGCGAGCGCGTCGCTCAAACAGCGCAGGGAGTTTCAGTGTGCGGAGTTTGGTTTCGTCCAAATCACGCAACATGCCAACTCCAGCCGCGCGTGCTGCGTCTTCCACTTCGTGCCGACGCTCTGCGTAGCGGCCATCGGAAAGCGAGCGATGAATGCCAGAATCAAACACCAAGAGTGACACGCGGCTCGAGGGCGGAAACGGCACGAAACGGACGTCGAGCGATCGACAGTCGACCAACATCGCATGATCAGCGCGGCCAAGCGCGGATGACAATGGATCAAGAATTCCACAGGGAACGCCGCCGAATTCAGACTCCGCCTCTTGGCACATGCGCGCCATCGGAATTCCAAAGAGGGGCGCCGAGAGCACCTCCGCCACTGCGGTGGCAAGAGACACTGTGAACGCGGCGCTCGAACTCAGCCCAGCGCCAAGTGGAACATCGCTTGCCAATGCCATCTCGAGCGGCGGCACCCGCACGCCCTCGCGCGCAAATCCTGCGAGCACGCCGAGCGCGAGATTCGACCACGCTGTATCGCCAGTAGCGCGCGGCGCCCGAGCGGCAGCAGCCGGATCCGGCAACTCAGCGAGTGAACGCAAGTCCTCGCTCCATGCGCGCCACCGACCATCGGTAGACAATCGCACCGCGGATACGCAGTCACGATCAATGGACATCGGCAGAACCAACCCATCGGAGTAGTCAACGTGCTCCCCCACAAGGTTGACGCGACCCGGTGCGCGGGCCAGCACTGTCGGCTTGCCGCCGAAGCGTCGGGCGAATGCCGCTAAGGCACGCGCAGCAACCGGAACATGTGGGATCACAGCCATCCTCTACAGGATACGCAGCGGCGATCGGAGACTGACGCACAGCGCGCGCCGCACAGATAAACTCCTCCACCTATGAAGGAACTGATCGTCGCACGCGGACTTCGTAAATCCTTCGGATCATTTGAAGCTGTTCGAGGCATTGACCTCATCGTTCCGGCGGGACAGGTGTTGGGATTCCTTGGGCCAAACGGCGCCGGGAAGAGCACCACCATGCGCATGCTCACTGGATTTCTTGAGCCGACGGAAGGCACGGTGACGCTCAATGGCATTCAGCTCGCCGATGACCCAATCGCCGCCAAGCGCACCTTCGGCTACCTGCCAGAAGGCGCGCCGGCCTATGGAGACATGCGCGTTGAAGAGTTCCTGAACTTTGTGGCACGCTCGCGTGGCTACACGGGCGCAGAAGCGCGGGCACGCGTTGATCGATCGATTGAACGATTGCACCTCGAACCATACCGCCGACAATTGGTGGAGACGCTTTCGAAGGGCTACAAACGGCGCACCGGACTCGCGCAAGCGATTCTCCACGACCCGCCGATTTTGGTGCTTGATGAACCGACCGACGGACTCGACCCCAATCAGAAGCATGAAGTACGCGAACTCATTCGCCGACTTGGTGACGATCGCGCCGTGGTGCTTTCCACGCATATTCTGGAAGAAGTAGAAGCTGTGTGCACGCGCGCCGTCATCATCAGCGAAGGCCGCGTTGTCTTTGATGGCACACCCAAGGCACTCGACGCGAAGGCTGCGGCAAACGTCACGAGCAATCGACTCGATCATGTGTTCCGCATGCTCACCACGAGCGATATTGGCGGCGCCTCGCGCACAAAGGCAGCATCCCAATGAATTCCACTGCACGCATCGCAACGATCTTTCGCCGAGAATTCGCGGCGTATTTTACCAGCCCCTTGGCAGGGATCTTCTTGGTGATCTACCTGTTCATGTCCGCCGTACTCACATTTCAAATGGGCGGCCTGTACGAACGTGGTCAGGCTGATCTGCGACCATTCTTCCAAGTGCAGCCGTGGCTCGACCTATTCCTAGTACCCGCGCTCAGCATGCGCCTCTGGGCAGAAGACCGGCGCACTGGAACTATCGAGTTGCTGCTGACGCTTCCATTCTCCGTGCGCGACTTGGTGCTTGGAAAGTTCCTTGCCGCATGGGCGTTTGCATGCGTGGCGCTCGCGCTCACCGCACCACTATGGATCACCGTCGCGTGGCTCGGCAGCCCGGATCACGGAACAATTCTTGTCGGGTACATCGCCAGCGCACTCATGGCTGGCGCATTTCTTGCGATCGGCGCGTTTCTCTCGGCGTTCACCAAGAACCAGGTGATTGCGTTTGTACTGAGTGGCGTTGCCTGCTTCTTGCTGATGGTGATTGGATTCCCCATGCTCCTTGACTTTGTGAGTGGCTGGCTGCCACGCACAGCGGTGGAAGCGATTGCGGCAATGAGCGTGATGACGCACTTTGAGAGCATGATGCGCGGCGTTCTCGACGGCCGCGATGTTCTGTATTTCGTGTCAGTGACGGCGGCGTTCCTGTTCCTAAACGGCATCGTGGTCGAATGGAAGAAGGCGGAATAGAACCATGGCAGCACGCACCGAAACACGACGCAACGCACTCTTGACTATCGCCGCGGTACTTGTGGGCGTGGTGGCACTCAACGCTGTGATTGACATCACTGTGCCGTTCCTACGCGCCGACCTGACGCAAGATCGCCTGTACAGCACCAGCAAGGGCGTCGATAGCACACTCGCCACGCTCGACGAGCCAGTGCGCATCGACTATTTCTGGACGCAGGAAGGCTCCAAGGATCAGCCACTGATCCGCGCGCATGGACAGCGGGTGCGCGAGTACCTCGAAGAACTCCGGCAGCGCTCCAATGGCAACCTTGAAATTCGTTTCATTGACCCCGAGCCATTCAGCGAGGCAGAAGATGAAGCGCGCGCAGCCGGCTTGCCCGCGCTCGCCGTCGACGGCAGCGGACGAACGCTGACGCTGGGCATCGTGGTGCGCGGACCAACTGACCGTAAAGAGACGCTGCCCTATCTCGCGCCGGAGAATGAGCCGCTTCTTGAGTATCAGTTGCTTCGCGCGATCTCCTCAGTTGGCAGACCAACGAAGCCAAAGCTTGGGCTGCTCAGCAGCATGCCGCTCGATGGCGGCGCAGATCCACGCAACCCGATGATGCAAAAGGGTCCGCCGGTAGTGATCCAACAACTCGGCGAACAAGCTGATCTCGTGCCGATCGAAGCGACCGCTGACAAACTTCCCGATGGCATCGCTGCACTCATGATTGTGCAGCCGCGCAAATTTTCGGAAAGCATGCTGCGTGCGATTGATGCCTGGGCGATTGCCGGCAAGCCGCTGTTTGTACTCGCTGATCCATACGCGGAGACTGATTCTGGACCCGATGCAAGCGCCATGGGTGCGAAACGCGGCGGCACCACCTATGACATGGGCCCACTACTCAATGCATGGGGCGTGGATATTGCCAAGGACATGGTGGTTGGAGATATCACCCACGCCACTCGAATTCGTGCTCCTTCGAAGAATGGCGGCATGCGTGAACTCGATTACCCGGCATGGCTCTCCATGACGCGCGAGACGTTCACTGCCAACGACCCGCTTGTTGGTGGGCTACAAGCGCTGAACTTCATGAGTGCCGGCGCAATTGTCCAAGTGCCCGGCAGCCTGTCGAAAGTGGAGCCACTCGTTCGCACCAGCGAAAAATCACAGATGATTCAGGCACTCAAGCTTGGGTTCTTTGGAGACCCTGAACAACTGCTCAAGGACTTCAAGTCGGATGGAACGCCAAAGGTCTTGGCGGCGCGCATCACTGGCGAGATTGTTTCCGCTTTCCCGGGCGCAGACGGTACTGTCGCAAAGGGCAAAGCCAACATTCTGCTCATTGCTGATGCCGACGTGCTTTCTGATGACACGTGGGTCACCGATGACCGCAGTTCTGGCGTCAACGCTGGCAAGCGTGCGATTGCAGACAACGGCCCGATGATTCTCAATGCCGTTGAGTTAGCAGCCGGCAACCCTGCGCTTGCAGATATCCGAGCGCGTGGGCAATTTCGGCGACCATTCACGATGGTTGAAGACATGCGTAAGGATGCAGAGACGAAGTTCATTGCACGCGAGAAGGAACTGCAGGAAGAGATTCAGCGCACCGAGTTGCAGATCGGCGAGTTGCAGCGGGAGCGCACCGCTGAAGGTGTTCAGCAGATTGTCTTGACGCCGGAACAGGCGCAACACATTCAGGAGCTGCAGACCCGCATGACCGCCGCGCGTAAAGAACTTCGGCAGGTGCAACATGATTTGCGTCGCGATGTTGAATTGCTCGGAACCCGAATACTTGTGCTGAATTCCGTGATTTGGCCGCTTGTGGTGGCCGTCTTGGCGCTCGCGTGGTACATGGTGCGCGGGCGAACGAGCCGTCGGGAGGCAGTCCAGTGAGCACCGGAATGATGAAGCGAAATGTTTCCATCGGAATCGCCATCGGCGCGGCGGCGCTCGTGGGTGCTGCCTTCCTCATGGCCCGCAGTCGCGACATGACGCCAGAGAGAGCCCGTGGCTCCGCGTTCGTTGCGGGGCTCGAATCCCGAGCTGCTGAAATCAGCGCGATTGAATTGCTGCGCGGCAACGCAACCGTGCGCATCGAACGACAAGCAGGTGATCGATGGATCGTCGCCACAAGCGACGGCTATCCAGCGCGGACAGAGTTAGTGCGCGCGCTCCTCGTGAGTGTCGGCGGCTTGACGATTGATGATCGCATGACTGCCAAGAAGGAGCGACACGGCGAGCTTGGTCTCGCGTGGCCAGATGAATCTGGCAAAGCCCGACGAGTGCGCTTTCTATCAGTGACTCCTGGCGCTCCACCAGTCGCGGACGTGATCCTTGGCGATGAACGGTTTGCGCCGGATGCGGTCTTCGCGCGGCTCCCAGAGCAAGATCAAACATGGCGCACGCTCGGGCGTGTGCAAGTTCCAAGCGACGCGCTCGCATGGATTGACCGCACGCTGCTCTCACTCCCAAGCGGCGAGACACTCTCTGCGTCAATCGAGGGACTCACGGCCACGCCGAGCGCCAATGATCCCGGCAGGCAACCCGGGATGCCAAGCATGCCTTGGGGCATCACCGTCATCGAGCCTGAACGCGAACATTGGAGCGTTGAGCAAGTTGATTCTGCAAAGACCGGGCTTCCGTCATTCTTGGAGCGACTGGAAATCGACGGTGTTCGTCGCGCGCGAACCGATGCAGCGCCGGAGCCACAATGGTCACCAAGCTTTGACACGCGCTCCGCCCTCATCACGCTCAACGGGCATGCCGAGGCAGATGGAACATGGTTCACGATCAGCGTGCTGCCACGGCCCGGCGCGCCTGTTCCAGCGCCTGCCAAGCATGATGGCGACCCGTTCGTCCCTGACTGGGCGGCACTCTCCGAGGCGTGTGATGGATGGGAGTTCAAGATGCCCGCTTGGAAGGCAGACACGTTGCGTCGGATGCGCGCGCCTGCGCCGGCGGCCAATTCTGAGCCAACAACGCTCGAGCCGAGCACCCTTGGCGCCCCGAGGCGCCCGTTGCGTGGTGGCGCGGAGTAATCGCCCGCATACACCACCCCGAAGCGGATGCTTCCCGGACGTCATTGGATATTTCGACGGCATGACGCCGAACATTTGAGGCAAATCTCCCTTAAATCGTGGGAAGGCGGCGAACCTCCTTGACTCACCCCTCGCCATTCCCGATGGTGTTCGCTGAAGACATGCTGGGTTCGCCGACAACGTGCGTTGCGAGAAAGGTGCCCAGCAGACTGGAGGGCACATGGGAACCGCTATTCGTCATCGCTTGCGACCCGTTGTGTTCGGAGGCATCGCCGGGCTGTTAGTAGTTTCCGGTCTTGTGATGGTCGTCCGTGATCTTCGCCTTGACACGACTCCAGAGGCAATCGGCGTTGAACTGCGGCCTGCTCATGCCGCGACGAACACGGATACCACCGATGCTCCACAGACCGCCCTGCTTCTGCGAGACGCGACACGCGAGACGCGCGATCAACTGACGAATGCGGTCGCGCCGATCATTCAACACACCGAACAGTTGACGCATCGCTCTGGCGTTGTTGCTGCCATGCTCCGTAGTGACACGGCTCTCCTCCGACAGATTGCGAACGAAGAAATTCGCAGGACGGGGGATGTGGATGCGCTGGCATTTGTAGACATAAATGGTCGATTAATAGCAGTGAATTCCGTCGACACGCACGGAACTCCATTTCCAGCAGCCCGCATTGAATTGCTGATGAATCAGGACATTTCGCAGCGTCCGGTGGTGAGTGCCTGCCTCCATTCGGACTCCCTCCTGCCCATTCTGGAATTTCAAACATCGTGCGATTTCACCAGAATTTTGTGGGACTCCACCGGACTATCCGTTGCCTGCAGCGCACGAGTCATCGACGAAGGCACTGGCCGCTGTGTTGGACTCGTAACCAGCCGCATGCGATTCGAACGCATTCAATCTTTGATTGAGAGCGAAGAATCACCAGGTATTGACTTACTGATGGTTGACCGCCAAGGTCATGCCTTGGATGAACATGTGCACCGTGGAGAAGTTGGCATGGCCATCACCGACACTGCGCTTGCAGGATTGGTTGGTTCGCTTGACGAATCCGATGCGCAATGCTCTACCGTTGCAACATCCGGAAAGATGGCGTGCGCCTATCCACTCCGAGGTCTGCATACTGTCAAGGGCGGAGACGTGTTCGTCATCGGGGTAGCGCAGCCGCAGTTGATTGCCGCAGAAATTGGACACGGGCAACTGGTGACCGCGGCAACCTCCGCCATGATCGTTGGGCTTGCAGGACTTTCGGGCGTGCTCTTGGTCCAAGCCCGCAGCCAGCGCAAAGCGAGCTTGGCACTGGTGACCGCCCGTAACGATGCGGATGCCGCCAGTCGCTCAAAGACAGAATTTCTGGCAAACATGAGTCATGAAATTCGCACCCCAATGACTGCAATCATTGGCTTTGTCGATCTGCTTGCTGATCACGGCGACGGACAACCAAATGCGCCATCACGCGATGAAGCTGTGGAAACAATCCGTCGAAATGCTCGTCATCTGCTTTCTCTCATCAACGACGTTCTTGATCTTTCCAAGATCGAAGCCGGACAGATGCGCATGGATCGCCAACGGGTGCGCACGCTTGACCTTGTGCAGGACGCGCTTCGTCTCATGGACGACCGCGCACGCCAGAAGGGTCTTGCACTCCGCCTTGTCATGGATGGTGATGTGCCGGAGTCCATCAGCACGGATCCAACACGCCTGCGCCAAGTGCTCATCAATCTGCTTGGAAATGCCGTGAAATTCACAGATCAAGGTGCCGTCACTCTCACCATGCGCCGCCTTGACGACGCGCAGGACAAACTCGTCTTCGAGATCGCCGACACCGGTATCGGCATGACTCCCGAGCAGCTCTCTCGGCTCTACCAGCCGTTCGTCCAGGCCGACAGTTCAACCACCAGACGCTATGGCGGCACTGGACTTGGTCTTGCCATCACCCGGCGTTGCATCGACATCATGGGCGGCACGATCTCAGCGCGCAGCGCACCCGGCAGCGGAACAACATTCTCGTTCAGCATTGATACCGGAGATCTTGCGGGAGTTCCAGCGGCTCGCCTTCGCGCCACGGAATCGAAGGAAGGGAGCGGCGTACTGCGTCTTCCATCAGCGGTACGGCAGCCACTGTCCGGCGTACGAGTACTTCTCGCTGAAGATGGCATCGACAATCAACGACTCATTCGCTTCCACCTTGAACGCGCTGGCGCGCACGTAGACATCGTCGACAATGGCGCAAAGGCTGTCGAGTGCGTGCAGGATTCGACACGCCTCAATCGGCATGATGTCATTCTGATGGACATGCAGATGCCAGTCATGGACGGCTACGAGGCCGTTCGCCGCCTCACTGCCGCCGGGGAACACACGCCAATCATCGCACTGACCGCGCATGCAATGCCGGGTGACCGCGAGAAGTGCCTGGAGTCTGGCTGCCATGATTACCTGTGCAAACCCGTTGATTCGCGGGCACTCCTAGCCGCAATTCGTCACGCGATTGCCCCGGGGGCAACCGAATGCACGGTGTTGCGTCGTCCGGACGGCGCAGTGAGCGATTCCACCCGATTCCCGGATCAGTCCGCTCCACAGGCGGCTGCTAATTAATGCGCTCTCTCAGTTGACCGCCAAGCAACGGAGTCACTAGCCTGTCATGCATGGCTACCCCACATCGCTTTCGACGACTCGCGATCATCATTGCGGCTTCGTTCCTGTCATTCCTTGTAATCGCATGGTTCGCGCGGGACATGATTGCCGCGTCGGTCGGGCGCAGTGTTGCCACGCGATTGCTCGGCGTGGAAGTAGAGATCGATTCCGTACACATTGATGTCTTTGGCTTGGCCGTGGAGGTAAACGGCCTGCGTGTTGCCAACCCCACAGGTTGGGGAACACCACTTCTATTGAACGCGGGTCATATCGCGGTACGCGTCTCCGGCGAAAGCACTAGTCAGAAACTCATCGTGGAAAGCGTGGAACTCAGTACGGTGTCGATTTGGTTCATCCGCGATGGCGATAAGAACAATGTTGCGGATGTAGTGGCCAATCTTTCTAAATCAGATGGTCCGAGCGCGAAACCAACTGAACCAAAGTCCGCACCTGGAATGGACCTCCTGATCCAGTTGCTGGTACTTGAAGACGTCAACGTCTACTACACCGAGCGTTCAAAGATCGTCGGCGACATCCCCGTAGCGGTTCATCTCAAGCACGTTGAAGCGAAGAACATCGATGGAAAGACGGCCGGCTCAGGCCTTGCGGACCAATTGGTCGGACAAGTCTTCGAAGCCGTCATGGTGGCCGTCGTGGCTGAATCCGGCAACAACCTGCCGGCGGTGCTGCGCGACCCCATCAACGGGGCGGTTCGGTCCGGCGGACGGATTGGGGCGTCGGCGGTCAACATGATTGGCGAAGCGGCATCCAAGGGCGGCAGTGCCGTCGAGGGGTTGCTGCACGGCATTGGGGACGCCTTCGGCGGGGGCAAGAAGGACGGCGATGGGAAATCGGGGAGCAAGAACGGCAGCAAGTGACGGCAGGCAGAAGGTAACCGACCAGACCTGCGCGTTCACTCAAGCGTTCTTCCACATTCTGCCGATATCCAAACAACCACCAACCTTTAGGAGATTGCTATGCGCACGGACTCGCGCTTCGTCATCGGAACTGTCATCGCCACCCTGCTCTGTGGCTGCGACGCACCCACCATGCAGTCGCGGATCACTGACTCGATCGGAACGCTCTCCCGCGTGCAGTCGTCGCCAAACCCCGTTGACTCTGAGATCTTCCGCGGCGCCCGCGGTATCGCCATTGTTGACGAGACCCAAGCTGGCCTGGTGATCAGCGGCGCCGGGGGTGATGGCCTCTTGCTCCGACGCACCGCTACTGGGTGGTCAGCACCATGCGCAATCAAGGTCGAAGGCTTCGGTGTCGGTCTGACCATCGGCGGTGAAGGTCGCAGTGTTGTCATCGTATTTTCAAATGACGCCGCCCTCGATCAATTCGTTGCCGACGGCAGCTACTTCCTAGCACAGGCTCAGGGCACATTCGGCGATTCGTATAGTCGCACGAGCGATCCAGTGCAGAAGCACGACCAAGTGCGCGTCTGGGCTGTCGCCGGCGGTGTCTACGGAACATGCGCTCTCGGCAGCATTGGATTCAAGATGGATCACGAAGCAAATGTTGCCGCGTACGGCGCCGACATCACCGAGTGGGACATTCTGGACGGAAAAGCAACGGCACCAGTGGGGCATTCAGCGCTCGCTACGCGTATTGATCGAATCACAACACCAGTTGAAATTGGACCAAAGCAGCGCATGCGCACCGAGGCAACGCCTGCGGAAGCGGAAACTGCCGGCAAGTCCAAGGCGTCATCTGTGCAAGGCGACTGAGGCGCGCTCGAAGCCAGCCCACTCCATGAATTCGCACATGGCACGCACCGTGCCAACGAAGTCATCGCTAAATACGACGTGACCTGCTCCGGGGAGCAGCGCAGTGCGGGCGTTTGGCATTTCCGATGCAAAGACGCTCAACATGGACGGATCGGTGACTGCGTCTGCAGTTCCGTACACCACCAAGGTGGGCGCTCCAACCGCGCCCATCCGCCCGCGCAATCCATTGCTCAGGAACGGCTTGATGGCCTCCACAATCAGTAGCGTCTGTGGCCGATGTGCAATTGCCGTCTCCACGATCCAGCGTCGAAACGGAGCTGGAACTGATGGTGGCCGCGCAAAGACGGAAGTCATCACGCGATCGAAGTCCTCGACGCTGGCAATGTCCAATGGGTTGGCACCGTCAGCAACGCGGCGCATGAAGTCATTGACAACCGGCGCCTTCACACCTGCAGGCGAGAGCATGATCAAACCGTCGACACGTTCCGGAGATTCGATCGCCATCTCGCACGCAACCGCAGCGCCCATCGATGTACCGACGACCGTTGCGTGCGGAACTTTCAATGCCATCATGAACGATGCAACTGAGCGGGCGTAGAACTCACCGTCGTGCACTTCGCCTGTATGGAACGCGTGATCGCCGAATCCAGGCATGTCCGGAGCAATGGTGTGCCAACCGTGCGCAGCAAACACTGCGGCGAGCGACATCATCGCCTCTTTACTCGCACCGAATCCATGCAGAAACAAGAGAACGGGACCATCCGCCGGCCCAGCTTCCAAGTATGACCACTGATGACCACCGACGGTGATATCGCGTGATGCAATACCAAGCCGCATAAGTGCAACTTGGCGCAACGGAATGACAATGACACGCGGATCGATCCACCACCCGTAGGCGGCAACTGCCAGCACCACCACAGAAACGCTCGCCGCGGTTACGACTGCGCGACGGATCCACTTGCGAACCGGCCCAGCCAATTGACTCACGGAGCCTCGCTACGAATCGCGCCTGCAGCAGCGCGGATCGGTGCAGCCTTATCCGCTCCGCTCTTGATGGCGCTGACGGTGGTCAGAAGCTTCTGCGCAACGGCACGTTC